>JAWVDY010000247.1:0-5654 GCA_033856995.1 Gaiellaceae bacterium | reverse complement strand
AGATACCGCTCGCGCGACCGTTCCTGGATGAGCGGGAGGAGGAGCTCGTGCTCGAGGTTCTGCGCTCTGGCCGGTTGTCGCTCGGGCCGACGATCGATCGCTTCGAGGAGCTGATGGCCGAGCGCGTTGGCGCGCCGTACGTCGCTGCCGTATCGAGCGGAACCGCGGGGCTGCACCTGCTGGCGCGGATCGCGGGGCTCGGACCCGGCAACGAGGCGATCACATCGCCGATCTCGTTCGCGTCGAGCGCGAACTGCTTCATCTTCGAGGGCGCGACGCCGGTCTTCGCAGACGTCGATCCGCGGACGCTTAACCTCGATCCCGCTGCACTCGAGGCCGTGATCACCGAGCGCACGAAGGCCGTCGTCGCGGTCGACATGTTCGGCTACCCGTCCGAGCTGGACGAGATCCGCGCGATCTGCTCGAAGCACGGGTTGACCCTGATCGAGGACGCGGCCGAGGCGCTCGGTGCCGAGTACAAGGGCGCGCCGGTCGGGTCGCACGGCCCATCGGGGGTCTTCGGTTTCTACCCGAACAAGCAGCTCGCGACCGGCGAGGGCGGCGTCGTCTTCACGCACTCCGAGGAGGAGTGGCAGCTCGTCCGCAGCATGCGCAACCAGGGCCGCGCGTACGAGGGCGGCGCCTGGTTCAACCACGTGCGCGTCGGGTTCAACTACCGCTGGACGGACGTGCAGGCGGCGATCGGGATCGGGCAGCTGGAGAAGCTCGACAGGCTGCTGGCGCTACGGACCGAGGCCGCGGAGCGCTACGGGCGGCTGATCGAGGGTGTCGACGTGGAGCCGCTCTGCGCGGACGACCACGACCATCGCCGCTCGTGGTTCGTCTATGTCGTCGCCCTGCCGAACGGAGCCGACCGCGACCGCGTGATCGCCGAGTTGCGAGCGCAGGGCATCGGCACGGCTGAGTACGTCCCGTGCG
The DNA here is from genome assembly GCA_033856995.1 of Gaiellaceae bacterium. Classification (GTDB taxonomy): domain Bacteria; phylum Actinomycetota; class Thermoleophilia; order Gaiellales; family Gaiellaceae; genus AC-32. Next base: position 4,715 of record JAWVDY010000247.1, on the reverse strand, counting down.
TCCACCTGCAGCCGTATATGCGGGAGCTGTACGGCTTTGCAGAGGGCATGTGCCCGGTCGCCGAGGACGTAGCGGCTCGGACGCTCGCGCTGCCGTTCTACCCGCAGCTCGAGGCCGAGGATCAGGAACGGGTCGTCGACGCTCTTGGTGCGGCGCTCTAGAGCCTGTGAGCGGATCGAGCCACAATCGGCACGGACCGGACGCACACCTGCGCGCTCGCGACGACTAGCGTCCTCCCCGAGGGAGGCGGGTTGAAAGCCCCACCCTGGGTGGGGGTTCTGGTTCACGCGCAACGCGTGAACGTCAATCGGCCTGGATCACGTCCCGCGCCGTGGCGATAATCAGCGCATGGCAGACGGGAACCGGATGGTCTTCCTCGGGTTCGGCAAGTACGCGCGCGCAGACAAGATCTACGCGCTCGAGCCGATCCGCGACGAGCAGCGTGGCCACGGGCGCCGTACGCACGTCTGGGTCGAGGGCGTGAGCGAGCCGATCGTCGCGTCGCGCACCGAGCGCACGATCCTCGCGGACATGGGCCAGGAGCAGGCGCTCGCGAAGCCGATCCTCGACGACGCGCTCGACCTCGCACAGCGCCTGGCCGAGCAGTCGCAGAGCGGCAAGGTCGACCTCCCCGACCTCGGCCGGCGCGCTCGCCGCCTGCTCGAGGCAACCGCGCGCCCCAACGGGCCAGAGCAACTCTTCTAGTTGGAACCGTCCGAGATCCGCGAGCCCGGCCTCGTTCGCCGGCTGGCGATCGACCTCGGCCCTCTGCGCCGCTACCCGGCCTTTCGACGACTCTTCCTCGGCCAGACGATCTCGACCTTCGGCAGCGAGATCGCCGCCGTCGCCGCGCCGTTCCAGCTTTACGAGCTGACCCACTCGACGCTTCAGGTCGGCCTGCTCTCGCTGTGCGAGCTCTTCCCGCTCCTGACCCTCACGATCGTGGGAGGCGCGATCGCCGACGCGGTCGACAAGCGGCGATTGCTGCTCGTCACGGAAGTCCTGCTCGCGCTCGTCGCCGGCGGGTTCGCCTTCAATGCCAGCCTCGCCCAGCCGCGGGTGTGGGCGATCTATGTGCTCGTGACGCTCGCGATGTCCGTCTTCTCGCTCGGCGTTGCGGGGATGAACAGCGTCATCCCGCGCCTCGTCGAGCAGGACGAGCTGACGGCGGCGGTCGCGATCGAGAACGTCTACGGGAGCACGACCAACGTCGCCGGGCCTGCGCTCGGCGGCGCCTTGATTGCGTTGCTCAGCCTGCGCGGCGCGTACGTCCTCGATGCGGCGACCTTCGCGGCTTCGCTGTGGTCGGTCTGGCGCCTGCCCGCGTTGCCACCCGCACACGATGCCGACCGGCCGAGCGTGCGCACGATCGCCGAGGGCTTCCGCTTCGTCCGGAGCAAGAAGGTCCTGCTCGGGATGTTCCTCGTCGACTCGAACGCGATGGTCTTCGGGATGCCGCGGGCCCTCTTTCCCGCCCTCGCGCTGAATCGCTTCGACGGCGGCGCCGGGATTCTCGGGCTCATGTACGCCGCGCCGTACGCGGGTGCGCTGCTCGCGTCGCTCGTCTCCGGCTGGATCGCGCACGTCCGCCGGCAGGGCCTGATCGTCGCAATCGCCGCCGCCCTGTGGGGAGTCGCAATCGCTGCCTTCGGGTTCGCCGGCTCGCTGTGGCTGGCGCTGCTCCTGCTCGCCGCGGCCGGCGCGGCCGACAACGTGAGCGCCGTCCTGCGCGGGACGATCCTCTGGTCGGTCACGCCCGATGCGCTGCGGGGCCGAGTCTCGGGCATCGAGTTCGCGCAGGTCGCCGCGACGCCGGCTCTCGGCAACGTCGAGGCGGGCCTCGTCGCGTCGCTGACGAGCATCCGTCTCTCGATTGTGTCCGGAGGTGTCGCCTGCGTCCTCGGTACCTTCCTGATCGCCCTTGCCGTCCCGGCGTTCACCCGCTACGACGCGCACGCTCGCGAGTGACTTCTTCGCTCGCAGCGTCCACGAGGTCGCGCCCGAGCTGATCGGCGCGACGCTGTTCGTCGACGGCGTCGGAGGCAGGATTGTCGAGGTCGAGGCGTACGACCACGAGGACCCGGCGAGCCACGGCTACCGCGGCCGCACGGAGCGCAACGCCTCGATGTTCGGGCCAGCCGGCCGCGCCTACGTCTACCGCTCCTACGGGATCCACTGGTGCGTGAACCTCGTCTGCGAGGACGAGGGCGTCGCGAGCGCGGTGCTCGTGCGCGCGCTCGAGCCCACGCACGGTCTTGGCGCGATGCGTGCCCGCCGCGGTCTCGACGAGCCCCGTCTCCTCTGCAGCGGCCCGGGGCGGCTCTGCCAGGCCCTCGGCATCAGCCGAGAACACGACGGCCTGCCGCTCGGCCGGCCGCCGTTCGAGCTCCACGAGCGCGAGGTGCGTCCAGAGATCGTCGCCGGCCCGCGGATCGGCATCTCCCGCGCCGCCGAGCTGCCGTGGCGCTACGGCGAAGCGGGGTCGCGCTTCCTCAGTCGCGCTTTACGACCAGCGTGACGACGAGCTTGCGGTCGGCCGCCAGGCCCCAACGCGGCGACTGCGCGATCACCTTTGCCGCGGCAGAGGGGCTTCCGCCGACCTTCCACTTGAAGTGGAAGCGCTCTAGCCGCGCTTCGGCCCGCCCGAGCCGCAGGCCGACGAGCTTCGGGACGACGCCGTGGAGTGCCTTTGGCAGTACGAGCGTCACCTTGTCGTAGGACGACAGCGTCCCCTTGGCCGGAATCTGGCGCAGGACGACCCCGAGCTTCTGCAGCGGTCTCGCGGGTTCGTAGACGTAGGCTGGCGTGAGCGGCTGCTGCGCGAGGTGCGCCCTCGCCTGCACGAGGGTCTGCCCGACGACCTTCGGAACCTCGACCTCGTTGACCTTGCAGTTCGCCGTCCGCGCCGGGCCCTCGCCCGAGAAGTAGAGGAGCTGCTTCGTGTTGTGGCAGTTTCCGTTGTCGAGCTCGAGCTGACCGTTGCGGTAGACGACGTTCCTCGACACCGAGTACGGCATCGACACGCCCGGGAAGTCCTGCGGCGGATCATGCAGGTACGCGAGCGCCCGCTCCATGAACGTCTTCCAGATCAGGGCCGGGAAGGTGCCACCGGCGACAGCCTGGCCGTTGTACTCGGTCAGCATCGGCCTGAGCTTGGTCGGGTAGCCGACCCAGACCGCGGCGACGAGCTGCGGCGTGTAGCCGACGAACCACGCGTCGCCGTAGTTCTCCGTCGTCCCGGTCTTGCCCGCGACGGCGCGGCCGTCGGAGAGCTGCGCTTTCACTCCGGTGCCGGCGCGAACGACGCCCTGGAGCAGCGACGTGACGAGCGCCGCGGTGTTCGCCGTCAGGACCTGGCGGCCGACCGGAGCGTTGTTGTCGACGATCCGCCCGGCCTCGTTCCGTACCACCGAGACAGCCCGTGGCCGGTTGCCGAAGCTCGCCCCGTCGATGCGCTTGCCGCCGTTGGCGAAGGCGGAGAACGCCCGCGCCATCTCGAGCGGGTTGACGGCCTCTGCCCCGAGGCCGATCGCGAAGTAGTTCTTCAACGGGCTCGTGATCCCGAGCCGCTTCGCCGTGCGGACGATCGCGCCCGGGCCGACGAGCTGTGTGAGCTGCGCGAAGACGGTGTTGTCGGACTCCTGCGTCGCGGTGGCCAGCGAGATCCGGCCCAGGTCCGAGTTCTCGTAGTTGTGGACGTACCAGAGCTTGTCGCCGAGCGGGATCTGCACCGGGCCGGACACGAACTGCGAGTCCGGGGAGATGCCGTCGGCCAGGGCCGTCGCGAGCACGAACGGCTTGAACGACGAGCCCGGCTGCCGTTCGCCCTGGACCGCCAGGTTGAACTGGCTCTTGCGGTAGTTGTTGCCGCCGATCATCGCGAGCACGCTGCCGTCGCGAGGATCGACCGCGACGAGCGCCGCCGACGGCCCGTTCGGGTCGGTCAGCGACTTCGTGATCGACTGCCGCGCGATGCGCTGGAGGTTGAGGTCGATCGTGCTCCTCACGTGGAGCCCGCCGCCGAAGACGCGGCCGGAGCCGTAGCGGTCGATCAGCTGCTGCTCGACGTAGTTGGTGAAGTACGGAGCCGGCCCGCGCTCGCCGGAGAGGTGCACGTCATCGGCGAGCGGTAGTCGCGCGCGGCTCGCGTTGACGAACTCGGCGTTCGTGACGTCCCCCTGGTCGAGCATCGCCTTCAGGACGATGTTCCTCCGCTCGCGGGCCGCCTTCGGATTCGTAACCGGGTCGTAGCGCGAGGGGTCGCTGGGGATCCCCGCGAGGAGCGCCGCCTCCGCCCAGCCGAGCTGGTCCGCACCGTGGTGGAAGTAGGTCAGCGCCGCCTGCTGCACGCCGTAGGCGCCGTTCCCGAAGTAGATCGTGTTCAGGTAGGCGGTCAGGATCCGGTCCTTCGACCAGCGCTGCTCGAGCTGCCACGCGTACGCGGCCTCCTTGAGCTTGCGCCCGATCGACCGCTGGTTGTGGACGTACGTGTTCTTGATCAGCTGCTGCGTGATCGTCGAGCCGCCCTCGACGTCGCGCTGGTGCCGCAGGTCTTGGACCACCGCGCGAAGGATCCCGTGGACGTCGACGCCCCGGTGCTCGTAGAAGCGCTTGTCCTCGATCGCCACGATCGCCTGCCGCATCACCGGCGCGATCTCGTTGGACGGGACGAGCACGCGGCTCTGGGAGCCGCGGAGGATCGCGAGCACCGTGCG
>JAWVDY010000246.1:0-6425 GCA_033856995.1 Gaiellaceae bacterium | reverse complement strand
GGCGACGCGGGAAGCGGTCGCGCGGGCCCGGGCGGGCGAGGGGCCGACGCTGATCGAGGCCGTCACCTACCGCGCCGCGCCGCACGCGACCGCAGACGACCCAACCGCGTATATCGACCTCGAGCGCGTGGAGGAGGAGCGGCAGCGCGAGTGCGTCGGCCGCTACGAGGCGTATCTGCGCCGGCTCGGGCTGCTGTCCGACGAGGCCGCCGCAGCGGTGCGAGCGGAGGCGGCCGATCTGATGCGCGCCGGAATCGCAGCGGCGGAGGCCGAGCCGCCAGCAGACCCCTCGCTGCTCTTCTCGCGCGCCTACGCCGACCCGCCGGCCTCGTTCGAGACCGACCTCGCCGAGCTGCGAAGGGTGCTCGATGGCTGAGCTGACGCTCGTCGAGGCCGTCAACGACGCCTTCCAGGTCGAGCTCGAGCGCGACCCCGACGTGATGGTGATGGGCGAGGACGTCGGCCGCGCGGGCGGCGTCTTCCGCGCGACGGCCGGGTTGCGCGACCGCTTCGGCCCGAACCGCTGCGTCGACACGCCGCTCGCGGAGGCGGGGATCCTCGGGTCGGCGGTCGGGCTCTGCATGGCGGGCTGGCGCCCTGTCTGCGAGATGCAGTACGACGCGTTCTCCTACCCGTGCCTCGACCAGCTGATCACGCACGTGGGGCGCTACCGCTGGCGCACCGGCGGCGCGATGGAGTTCCCGCTCGTCGTGCGCATGCCGTACGGCGGCGGCGTGCGCGCGCCCGAGCTGCACGACGACTCGCCCGAGGCGTACTACGTCCACACGCCCGGGGTGAAGGTCGCGATACCGTCGACTCCGGCCGACGCGAAGGGCTTGCTCGCGGCGGCGATCCGCGACCCGGATCCGGTGATCGTGCTGGAGCCGAAGCTGCACTATCGGACGATGCGCGGCGAGGTGCCGGAGGGCGAGCACGTCGTCCCGCTCGGCCAGGCGCGCACCGTGCGCCAGGGCGCCGACGTGACCTTCGTCGCGTATGGCGCGATGGTGCCGGTGGCCGAGGCCGCGGCCGACGCGCTCGCGGACGAGGCGTCGGTCGAGGTGCTCGACATCCGCACGCTGAAGCCGCTCGACGAGGAGGCGCTGCTGGCCGCCGCTGCGAGGACCGGTCGGGTCGTGATCGTGCAGGAGGCGCCGCGCACGGCCGGGTACGGGGCCGAGCTCGCCGCGATTGTCGCCGAGAAGGCGATGCTCGACCTGCGCGCCCCGATCGTCCGCGTGACCGGCTACGACGTGCCGTATCCGTACTGGCAGATCGAGGACGCGTACATGCCGTCGGCCGAGCGCGTCGCGGACGCGGCACGGAAGTTGCTCGAGTTCTGAAGCCGCCGCCGTACCGGATCGTCACCGAGCGCCTGGTCGTGCGCTGCTGGGAGCCCGCGGACGCGCCGCTCTCCAAGGAAGCCGTCGACTCGAGCCTCGAGCACCTGCGCCCGTGGCTGCCGTGGGCGCACGACCTGCCGATGCCGCTCGAGGAAACCGTGGAGCTGCTGCGGCGTTTCCGGGGCGACTTCGATCTCGGGCAGAACTTCATCTACGGGATCTTCTCGCCGGACGAGTCGCAGGTGCTCGGCGGGACCGGGCTGCACACGCGTCGTGGCGAGGGCGTGTTCGAGATCGGCTACTGGATTCGCGCCAGCCGGGCCGGCGAGGGGCTGACGACCGAGGCGACGGCGGCGCTCACGCGTGTCGCGTTCGAGGTGTGCGAGGTGGAGCGCGTCGAGATCCGGGCCGACCCCGGGAACGGGCCGAGTCTCGCGATCCCGCGCAAGCTCGGGTTCGTCGAGGAGGGAACGCTGCGCGGAACCTTCCACGGCTCCGACGGCACGCCGCTGCGGGCCGACGCGGTCGTCTTCGCGCTCCTGCGCGACGAGCTCCAGGGGACGCCTTCGGCAAGCGCTCGGCTCGAGGCGTTCGGCGCGGCAGGGGGCCGCCTCCTGTGAAGACCACGCTGCACGAGCTTCCGCTCGAAGCTCGCGTGTTGCACGGCTACTTCTCGCGCGAGCTCGAGCCGGTGGTCGAGGTGCGGTCCGGCGACCACGTGCGGTTCTCGGTGCCGAACCACTCGTGGGACCTCGGGCCGGACGAGGAGCTCGCGCCGCGGAGTCCCGAGCTCGACACGGGCCACGCCTTGGCGGGGCCGATCGCGGTGCTGGGCGCGACGGCCGGCCAGACGCTGGCGGTGCGAGTCGAGTCGGTTGAGCCCGGCGCATGGGGAGTCACGCACGGCGGCGAGAACCACGCGGTGCACTGGGAGCTCGAGGGGAGCGTGGGGCGCGCGCTCGGCCGCGAGGTCTCGCTCGCGCCGTTCCTCGGCGTGATGGGCATGCCGCCGCCGGAGCCGGGGGTCCACTCGACGACGCCGCCACGGCGCTCCGGCGGGAACATGGACTGCAAGGAGCTCGTCGCCGGGACGACCCTCTTCCTGCCGGTCCCGGTCGACGGCGCGCTCTTCTCGGCAGGCGACGGCCACGCGGCTCAGGGCGACGGCGAGATCTCCGGGACGGCGATCGAGGCGCCGGTCAGCGCCGAGCTGTCGCTCTCGCTCCGTGACGACCTACCGCTCGAGTGGCCGTGCGCCCGGCTCCCCGACGCGTGGCTGACGCTCGGCTTCGACGAGCACCTCGGCCTGGCCGCCCGAGTCGCCGTCGACGGGATGCTGGCGCTGATGGAGCGCGAGCTCGGGCTGACCGGGCCTGACGCGATGGCGCTCGCCAGCATCGCGGTCGATCTGCGCGTCACCCAGGTCGTGAACGGCGTTCTCGGCGTGCACGCGATCCTCCGCGACGACGCGATCCGGTAGAAACTCGGCCCGTGGCCTACGAGTTCAAGCTTCCGGATCTCGGCGAGGGCCTGACGGAAGGCGAGATCGCGCGCTGGCTCGTCTCCGAGGGGCAGGAGATCGTCGAGGACGACCCGCTGGTCGAGATCCAGACCGACAAGACGACCGTCGAGATCCCCTCGCCGGCGGCGGGCAAGGTCGCGCGGATCCTGGTTGCCGAAGGCGACGTGGTCCCCGTCGGCACCGTGCTAGTCGTGATCGGCGAGGACGGTGCGGCACCGGCCGCCGACGACCAGCCGCGTGCCGAGCCGGCCACGTCCGTTCCGGACGTGGCCCAGGGACAGTCCCCAGGACCTGGCCGAAAGGAACCGGTGCGGGCGACCCCGCTCGTTCGGCGCATGGCCAAGGAGCTCGGCGTCGAGCTTGGTTCCGTCGAGGGAACAGGACCGCAGGGGCGGGTGACCGAAGACGACGTGCGGCGTTCGGCCACGGCCGAGGGACTGTCCCTGGGCCACGGGCCGGAAGGACGGCGCGAGCCGCTCCGCGGGGTGCGGCGGCTCGTCGCCGAGCACATGGCCCGGGCGCACCGCGAGGTTCCGCCGGTCACCTGGGTCGAGGAGTGCGACTTCGGCGCGGTCGACCTCAAGCGCCTCCTGCCGACCGTGCTGAAGGCCGTCGCCGAGAGCCTGCGCGAGTTCCCGGAGCTGAACGCGCGTCTAGAAGGCGACGAGATCGTCTACCTCGACCGCTACGACCTCGGCCTGGCGGTCCAGACCGAGCAGGGGCTCGTCGTACCGGTCGTCCGCGGGTGCGACTCCGCGAGCCTCGACGAGCTCGAGACCGAGATCGCACGACTCGCCGAAGCTGCGCGCGCCGGCAAGCTGAAGACCGAGGAGCTGCGCGGCTCGACGTTCACCGTCACGAGCGCCGGCAAGCTCGGCGGCCTGCTGACGACGCCGATCGTGAATCACCCGGAGGTCGCCATCCTCAGCATCGGCCGAGTCGGCGAGCGCGCGATCGTCCGCGACGGCGAGATCCAGGCGCGCCCGGTCGGCACGATCGCCGTTACCTTCGACCACCGCGTGGTCGACGGCGCCCGCGCGGCCGAGTTCGGCCTCGACGTGATCCGCCGCCTAGAGCAGCCCTAGAGAACGATTGGAGCCCGGCGGCGAGGGTCCACCGGGCTCCGTTCGTGAGGGGCCTAGGCCCCCCGAGCCAGCTGGCCGCGCATCGCGCCGGCCGGATGCTTCGCGTTGTGCACGTTCACGTAGTAGGCGCCGGGCCTCTTCAGAATCGCCCTGACGAGCGCCTTTGCCGCCCTGGTGCAGCCTTGGCGCTTGTAGTTCGCGCCGAGCGGGACGACGACGTTACCCGCCACGCCCTTCCCACCCTTGTGGATATGGGCCTGCATCGGCTTGCCGTCGATCTTCGTGAGCTTGAACTCCCAGCAGACCTTGCCGGTGGCAGCGGTCAGGCGGAGCTCGACCTTGCCGCGGTTCGCCGCGGCGGCTGCGGGCCGCTCGTTCGCGCCCCTGAGCGTCGCTTCGAGCTTCGTGGTGGCGGTCGTTGCGGCTCCCGCTGTCAGAACTCCAACTAGCGAGACGGCGGCGACCAGGATTGCAATCAGTGTCTTGCGCATGTTCCTCCTCTCCTCAGGAGGCACATACGGCCGGGCGCGGTGCGCGGTTTCCTAGGTGGCGAGGTGAGGCTCGAGCATCCGCTCGATCCTCGGCGCGCTCGCGCGGCCCTCGAGCCGCTCGACCACGCGCTTGCCCTTCACGAGCGCCAGCGTCGGAACCGTTCGGACGAGGAAGCGCTCGGCGAGCTCCGGCTGCTCGTTGATGTCCACGGAGGTCACGCGCAGGCGGTCGCGCTCCTTGCGCGCGAGGTGCGCCATCAGGCTCTCCATGCGACGAGCGGGACCCGATTCGGCGGCGCCGAAGAAGACGAGCAGCGGGCGGGAGTCAGTTGCCACGGTGAGGCTTTTCCCCTGCAAACACCACTCCTAAACCCGGCGGTAGACTCAGGTCGAGATGTGGGAGGCCTACCGCATTGGGCTCGCCCTCGGGGTCGGGATCGGCATCGGAGGCCTGCTCTCGGCGCTGAGTGCGCCGCGTCGCTTGCTCGCGGCCGTCGTCGCGATCGTCGCCGTAGCCGTCGGAGCCGCGGTCGGATATGTGATCGGCGGCTGGCACGAGGCGGTGGCCGGCGGGATCGGTGGGGCTCTCGGCGCGGTCGTGGTCGCGGCGCTGGTCGCGGGGACCCTGCGGCGCGGCGGGACCCGAGGCGGCACCGCGGCGCTAGTCGGCCTCGGAGCGCTCGCCCTTGCGGCTCTGGCGCTCGTCCCGGCGGTCGGCTACCTCGAAGCGGTCGCGCTTCCGGCGCTCGCGGCCCGGGCACGGCGCCGGCAGCCGGAGCGCTACGCGGGCCTGCGTAGCCTCGCGCGCGACTAGTGCGCAAGAAGCTGATCCTGGCGGTCATCGACGGCCTCACGCCCGACGTCTTCGAGGACGCGGTCGAGACCGAGTCGGCGCCGGCGCTTGCGTTCCTCGCGCGTCACGGCAGCTATCGCCGCGGCGTCTCGACCTTCCCGTCGCTCACGCCCGTCTGCCTCTCCTCGATCGCGACCGGCGCGCACCCCGACGTGCACCGCATCCCACACCTCGTCTGGTGGCACCGCGAGGAGCAGCGGCTCGTCGAGTACGGCTCCTCGTTCGCGGCCATCCGGGCGGCCGGGGCCCGGCGCTCGATCCTCGACGCGATCTTCAACATGAACGAGCAGCACCTCGGCCGCGACGCGGTGACCGTCTACGAGGCGCTCGAGGACGCGGGCCTGACGACGGCCGCAGTGAACATCACCTGCTACCGCGGCCGCACCCCGCACCTACCGCTGCTGCCCGGCTTCACGCGCCCGGCCTACGGGCCGAAGGAGTTCTTCTTCTACAGCCTGTTCGAGTCGGAGGTGACCGGCGCGCCGGTCGCGGTCTTCGGCCGCTCGACGGGCTCGATCGACGCCTACGCGGCCTACGTCGGCCGCTGGCTGGTCACGCGCGACGGCTTCGACCTGCTCGTCTACTACCTCCCGGACTACGACTTCGCCTCGCACGCGCTGGGCCCCGGCGGGACGCAGGAGGCGCTCGCCCGCAGCGACGCCGCGATCGGCGCGCTCATCGAGGCGGCGGGCGGGCCGGACGAGTTCCTCGAGCGCTACGCACTCGTCGTCTGCTCGGACCACGGCCAGTCGCGCGTCGACCGCGCGGTCTCGCTGCACGCCTCCTTGCCCGGGGTCGAGGGCGTGCTCGTGACCGCGTCGAACCGCGCCGGAATGCTCTACCGGCTACCGGACTGCCGCGAGGACGTGGCCCAGCTCGCGCGCCGGCTCGACGGCTCGCCCGCGGCCGAGGTCGTGCTCTACCGCGAGGACGGCGAGGCGGTCGCGCGGCGCGACGGCGAGGAGCTTCGCTTCGCGCCGGCAGACGGCGCCTGGCGGACGAGCGGCGACCTCTCGCTGCTCGACCAGCCCGACGCCCTCGAGCGGGTGTGGGCGGCGCTCGCCAACCCGAACGCAGGCGAGCTGCTCGTCTCGCCGCCTCTCGGCGTCGAGCTGACCGATCTCGCCGGCC
>JAWVDY010000245.1:0-22223 GCA_033856995.1 Gaiellaceae bacterium | reverse complement strand
GCGGTCGCGGCAGGCCACCCGCTCACCGCCGAGGCGGGGGCGCAGGTGCTCGAGGAAGGCGGAACCGCGGTCGACGCGTGCATCGCGGCCGCATTCGTCTCGTGGGTGGCTGAAAGCCCGCTCACGGGGCCGGGCGCAGGCGGCTTCATGCTCGTCCACCGCGCCTCGGATCGCTCGAGTCGCGTGCTCGACCACTTCGTCGCGGTGCCGGGTCTCGGGTTGCGCCACCCGGGCGCGCACGCAATGGACGCGGTCGACGTCGACTTCACGCCGGAGTCGTCGCAGGTCTTCCGCATCGGCGCCGCCTCGTGCGCGGTCCCCGGCGCGGCCGCGGGGCTCGGCGAGGCGCACCGCCGCTTCGCCTCGCTGCCGTGGCCGACGCTGCTCGAGCCGGCGATCGCCCATGCGCGCACAGGCGTCGTGCTGACGAAGCCGCAGGCCTACCTGCACGCGATCCTCGACCTGATCCTGCGCCACACGGACGAGGGGCGCGCGATGTACGGCTCGAATGGGAGCCGCCTGGTCGCTGGGGACCGCCTCGTGCTCGCGGATCTCGCGGGGACGCTCGAGCAGCTTGCGGAGAAGGGCGCCGCGGATCTCTACGACGGCGAGCTCGCCCGCGCGCTCTCCAAGCATGTGCGCGAGGGCGGGGGAGACATCACCCTCCACGACCTGCGCGACTACCGCGTGATCCAGCGGCGGCCGGTGAAGGTGCCGTTCCTCGGCCACGAGTTCCACTCGAACCCGCCGCCCTCGACCGGCGGGGTGCTGATCGGGCTCGGGCTGCGGTTGCTCGACCGGCTCGGGCCTGCCGGCCGGGCGGGGAGCGCCGAGGCCATGGCGCAGCTCGTCGAGATCATGCGTGAGCAGGAGTCCGCGCGGGGCGGCCCCTTCGCGCGCGAGCTCTACCGAGGCGGCCTCTCGCGGCGCCTCTACGACCCGCGCCAGCTCGCAGCGGCGGCGCGCCGGCTGCGTAGCCGCCTTCCGGAGCTGCAGAAAGGGACGACGCACATTTCGGTGGTCGATGGCCGCGGCAACGCCGCCTCGCTGACCGCCTCGACCGGTGCCGGCTCGGGCGTGATCGTGCCCGGCACCGGCATCCAGCTGAACAACATGCTGGGCGAGTTCGACCTCGCCGCTACGGGCGGCATCCCTCGGCCCGGGGTGCGGTTCACAAGCGGCATGGCCCCCTCGCTCGTGCTGCGTGACGGACGGCCGCGGCTCGTCGTCGGCAGCGCCGGCTCGCTGCGCCTGCGCGGCGCGATCATGCAGGTCGTCGTGAACGCGGTCGCGCACGGTCTCGGCGTGCAGGAGGCGATCGAGCGGCCCCGCGTCCACCTCGAGGACACGCACGTGCACGCGGAGGGCGGGAACGAGCCCGATGAGCTCGACCGGCTCGAGTCGTGGGGCTATGAGCTCGCCCGCTGGCGGAGGCGCAACCTCTTCTTCGGCGGCGTCGCCGGGGTCGAGCTGCTCGAGGACGGGACTCTGGCCGCGACGGGCGATCCCAGGCGCGGCGGCCACGGCGTCGTGGTCGAGTGACCCGGTTCGAGATCCGCGAGGCCGAGCCCGGGGACGCGGCGAGCCTGGTCGAGCTCGCGCGCGCCGTCGGTGCAGAGCCGGAAGGCTGGCTGCTGGGCTCCGAGGAGTGGCGGTCGGTGGCGGCCGAGCGGCGCTACCTGCGCGCGGTGCGGCGGTCGCGGCACGCGGAGGTCTTCGTAGCCGAGGCCGCTGAGGGGCTGGTCGGGCGGCTCTCGGTGGCCCGCGATCCGCACCCCGCGAGCTTCCACGTTGCCGATCTCGGGCTGATGGTGTCGGCCGACCACCGCCGCCTCGGCATCGGCCGCGCGCTGCTCGAGCGGACCGTCGAGTGGGCCCGCGCCAACGGCGTGGCGAAGCTCGAGCTGCACGTCTTCCCGCACAACGAGGCCGCGATCGCCCTCTACGAGGCCTTCGGCTTCGACCGGGAGGGCTACCGTCGCCGCCACTACCGGCGCAAGGGTGAATACGTGGATGCCGTCCTGATGGCCTTCGACACACTTCCGGGATGAGCAGCCTCGTCCACCACTACGGCCTCGCGGCGCTCTTTCTCGTCGTGATGCTCGAGTCCGGCGGCATCCCGCTACCCGGCGAGACGGCGCTCGTCACCGCGGGCGTCTTCGCATCGCGCGGCCAGCTGAACATCGTGAGCGTCGTCGTCGTGGCCGCAGCGGCCGCGATCGTCGGGGACAACCTCGGCTACTGGGCCGGACGGACGGGCGGACGGAAGCTGATCGAGCGCTCGCGGCTCCTGAGCCGCTGGTTCGAAAGCGCCTTGCCGTGGTCCGAGAAGTTCTTCAAGCGTCACGGCTCGAAGACGATCTTCATCGCGCGCTTCTTCGCTGTGCTGCGTGTGACGGCCGCGTGGCTGGCCGGGATCTCGCGGATGCACTGGTGGACGTTCTTCCTCTGGAACGCGGCCGGCGGCATCTGCTGGGCGGCGGCCGTCGGGCTCGTCGCCTACTACGCCGGCCAGGCCGCCGCCGACGCGATCTCACGCTACGGCCTGATCGGCGGCGGCGTGCTTGTCGGGCTCATGCTGGTCGGTCTCGTCGCGTTCCACTTCTGGCGCAAGCGGCTCGTGGGCTCGCCGTGAGGCGCACGCTGCTGCTCGCGGCGGTGCTGGTTCTCTGCGGAGGCGCGCAGGCGGCGCCGCGGCCGGTGCCGGCCTTCGGCCACGTCGTCGTGGTCGTGCTCGAGAACAAGGCGCGCGACGCCGTGCTCGGCAATCGCCACGCTCCCGCGTTCAATGCGTTCGCGAGGCGCGGCGCCGTGCTCGCGGGTTACCGCGGCGTCACGCACCCGAGCCTGCCGAACTACCTCGCCCTCGTCTCCGGCTCGACTCACGGGGTCACGACCGACTGCACGAGCTGTACCGTTGCCGGCCCGAGTCTCGCCGACACCCTCGAGGCGTCCGGCCGAACCTGGAAGACATACGCCGAGGGCCTGCCGCGCTCGGGCTGGATGGGGCCGGGGTTGCGCCGCTACGCGAAGAAGCACGTGCCGTTCCTGTATTTCCGCCGGGTGCTCTCGAGTCCGGCCAGGCTGCGGCGCGTGGTGCCGCTCACACAGCTCTCGTCCGACCTGGCCGCGCACCGGCTCCCGGCCTTGGCGCTCGTCGTGCCGGATCTCTGCCACGACATGCACGACTGCAGCGTCGCGGCCGGGGACGCGTGGCTCCGCCGCTTCCTACCGCCGCTTCTGAAGCTTCAGGGCACCGCCGTCTTCGTCGTCTTCGACGAGTCGTACGGTGCCGATCCCGGCGTGCCGGCACTTGCGCTTGGTCCGCTCGTGCGCCCCGGCTCGCGGTTCCGCCGGCCGATCTCGCACTACGGTCTGCTGCGCACGATCGAGGACGGCTTCGCCCTCCCGCGGCTCGGCCACTCGGCCGGGGCGGTCGCCGTCACGGGCATCTGGCGCTGACGCCGGTCTCACCCGAAAGAGGGATCCGCGTCTCGGCCTTGAAACTTCGGTTTCGTGGCGATGCTGTCTGTGCTGAGCGGTGCGATCGAGGCCCGAGACCCGTACACGCGCGGGCACTCCGCGCGGGTGACGGCCCTTGCCGAGGCGATCGCGCGGAGGCTCGGCTGGAGCGAGGAGCGCCTCGAGTCGCTGCGCGTGGGCGGGCCGCTGCACGACATCGGCAAGCTCGCCGTCTCCGACGAAGTGCTGCGCAAGGAGGGTCGGCTCGATGACCACGAGCTCGCCCAGATCCGCGAGCACCCGAAGATCGGCGCGAAGCTCCTGCTGAAGGTCTCCGCGCTGCGCGAGGCGATCCCGTACGTGCTCTACCACCACGAGCGTTGGGACGGCACCGGCTACCCCTCGGGCAAGGCCGGCGACGAGATCCCGCTCGAGGCGCGCGTGCTGGCCGTCGCGGACGCGTTCGACGCGATGACGAGCGACCGGCCCTACCGCCGCGCGCTCACGCGGAAGCAGGCGATGGCCGAGGTCGAGCGCTGCGCGGGCACGCAGTTCGATCCGCGAATCGCGCAGGTCTTCCTCGAGCTGTTCGCGGAAGCCGACCTTCCGGCCGCCGCCTCGTACTAGCCCGTCAGCCGCTCGCGAGTCCGGCGGATTACTTCGTCCGTGAACTCGCTCGTGCCGGCGTGGCCGCCGAGGTCGGCGGTTCGCACCCCTGCCGCGACCGCGTCGAGGCAGGCCTGCCGGATCGCGCTCGAGGCTCGCGCGCCCTGCTCGCCCGCGTACGCGAGCACGGCGGCGGCGGCGAGGATCATCGCTATCGGGTTCGCCACGTTCTTCCCCTGCAGCGACGGCGCCGTCCCGTGCGCCGCCTCGGCGAGCACGACCGTCGGCACGTAGTCATCGCCGAAGCCGACGAGCAGGGACTCCGAACCTGCGATCGAGCCGAAGAGCGGCAGCACGAGGTCGGAGAGGATGTCGCCGTCGCGGTTCAGCGCCGGGATCACGAGCGGGTCGCCGCTTGACGAGATCAGCAGCGCGAAGGTGGCGTCGATCAGCTGCGGCTCGTAGGGAACCCCCGGGTGGCGCGCGGCTGCGGCGTCCATCTCCTCCTTGAGCATCCCCTCGTAGACCGGGCTGACGGTGAACTTCGGCCCGCCGAAGACCTTCGCGCCGGTGTCCTCGGCGAGGCGAAACGCGAACTCGGCGACCGAGTGGCAGATGCGTCGCTCGATCCGCTCGGTGCGAAAGGCGGCTTCGTCCTCGCCCTCGCCCTCGCGCCATTCCTTCGCGCCGTACGCGTCGCCGACCGCCATGCGCACGACCGAGATCGGCGCGTGCACGCCGCCGAAAGGAGCGACTCCCGGGATTCGCCGGCCGGTGCGGACGATCACGCGGCCGCCGATCTCCTCACGCAGGATCCGGTTTGGCGACCCGACGTCTTCGGCGCCCTCCGGGGTGATCGTCGCGCCTTTCAACCCGAGCCCGGCCTCCCGCACAGCCGCCGCCGCTTCGTGGACGACGTGATTCTCGGTCTTCTGCCGCGACTCCAGCGAGAGGTCGTAGCGGGGTAGCTCCACCTCGAGCCCGATCACCTCGGGGGCGAGCAGGCGCAGAGCCTCTTCGAGCAGCTCCTGGCCCGTCTCGTCGCCTTCCAGGACCACGATTGTCGTGCTTGCCATCTGCCTCCTTGGATTAGCGCCGAGCGCCTCGGGCTACATCGCAGACTCTATGGCTCGAAGAGGCGGATGGAGGCGGCTCGGCTCGCGGCGGTTCCGGTACGAGGACGCCCGCGGCCGGCCGATCACGGACGCGGCCGCGCTCGAGCGGATCGACTCGCTCCGCATTCCGCCGGCGTGGAAGGACGTCTGGATCTCGCCCCGCGCCGGAGCGAAGCTCCAGGCAACCGGTGTCGACAAGGCGGGGCGGCGCCAGTACCTCTACCACCCGGATTTCCGCGCACGCCAGGAGCAGGCGAAATTCGACAAGCTCGTCCGATTTGCGGAGCGGCTGCCCGAGCTGCGCGCGGCAATGGACGACCACCTCGAGCTGGAGCCGCTCACCTTTGAATGGACGGCCGCCGTTGCGGTGCGGCTGATCAACGAGGGCTGGTTCCGCGTCGGCGACGAGCGGTACGCAAAGACGCACAAGACATTTGGCATCACCACTCTGCGCAAGAGTCACGTGAGCGTCCGCGGGAGCAAGATCGCTTTTCGCTTCCACGCCAAGCACCGAGTCCTCTGCCGCACCGTCCTCGTGGACGCCGAGTTGGCCGCTGCGATGAAGGAGCTGCTGGCCTTACCGGGCGGCCGGCGCCTCTTCCGCTACCGGTACAACGACGAGCTGGTCAACCTCGGGTCGCGACGCTTGAACGACTACATCCGCCAGCACATGGGCGACGAGTTCACCGCCAAGGACTTCCGCACGTGGGGCGGGACGCTCACGGCCGCGATCACGCTGGCCGAGCGCGAGCAGGCCGAGACCGCGACCGAGCAGAAGCGTGTGGTCGCGGCGGTGATGCGCACGGTCGGCGAGAGGCTCGGAAATACGCCTGCCGTGGCGCGCGCGTCCTATGTCAGTCCGGCCGTCGTCGAGCAGTATCTCGACGGGCGAACCGTCGACGATTTTCGGCCGCGGCATTTGCGCGTCGTGCGCGGGCGCAATTCCGAGCTCGACCCGGAGGAGCAGGCGCTGCTGAGTCTCCTGCGGTCATGGCGGATTCGCCGAGCGCGCGAAGCGGCCTAGGATTGCGCCGCCGCTGTTTCGTTAGGCTGGCGAAAATCACCACGACATCAGGAGGACGATTTGGCGCGCAAGACAGTGCTCGTCTGTGACAACTGCGGTAAGGAAGTCGGCGAGGGAAGGGGCGCGACAATGCGCCTGAACTTCTCGGACGCGCGCCGAGGCTCGAAGCAGGCCGATCTCTGCGACGACTGCGCAGGCGGAATGCCGGGCCACGCCGCCGCGCGGCGGGGCCGCCGGCCGAAGTCCGCAACCGCCGCCGCCTAGGACGCGGGCGGGGCGACCCGACCGACCCGTTTTCGCGCGACCTGAACCGGCCCATCCGGACGAAGGCGCCACTTGCGGTGCCGATCTCAGGGCGCACGGGCTCAGCCCGTGCGCCCGTCTGAAAGGACCGGTCGAGGCGTTCCAGAGCCGTCACGTCACGCGACTAGGATGGAACGGTGCCGCTGAGCCTGCTCGCAGGCCCTGCCAACGCGGGGAAAGTCGCGCTCCTGCTCGAGCGTTACCTGGCCACGCTCGACTCCGATCCGATCCTGATCGTGCCGAACCGGCCGGACGTCGACCGCGTCGAGCGCGGGCTGCTCACCCGCACCGGAGCGCTCGTCGGCGGCTCGATCGGCACCTTCGCCGACCTCTTCGAGCAGATCGCTCGCGGCAACGGCGCGCACCGGCCGGTGATCACCGATGCGCAGCGCACGCTGCTGCTCCGCCGCGTGGTCGCGCGTCACGGCTCGGGCCGTTCCGCCCGCTTCTCCGGCTTCGCCGACTCGCTCTCGTCGACCGTCGCGGAGCTCGAGTCGGCGCTGCTCGATCCTGCCGACCTCGACGGCGAGCTCGCCGAGCTCTACGCCGCCTACCGGGCGGAGCTCGACGGGCTCGGCCTCTGGGATCGCGAGCTCGAGCGGCGGCACGCTGCCGAGCGTGCCGCAGGCGATCTCTCTGCGTGGGAACCGCGGCCGGTCTTCGCGTACGGGTTCGAGGACCTGACCGGCGCCGAGTGGGCGCTGATCGAGGCGCTCGCGGCCCGCGCCGAGGTGACGGTCTCGCTGCCGTACGAGCCCGGTCGCGATGCCTTCGCGTCGCTCTCGCGCACGGCCGAGGATCTGACGCGCCTCGCCGAGGGCCGCATCGAGGAGCTGCCACCGAGCACCGAGGCACGGACGCCCGTTCTCGCGCGCCTGGAACGCTCGTTGTTCGCGGTGGATCCTGGAACGCGTAGCGTTGAGCTCGACGGGTCGCTCCGCTTCCTCGAGGGCGCCGGGATCCGCGGGACGCTCGAGCTCGTCGCGGACGAGATCCTCGGCCTCCTGCGGGAGGGCACCGCGGCGGACGAGATCGCCGTCATCTGCCCGTCGCTCGAGCGCTGGCGCGCGCCGCTCGATACGGCCTTTGCCACCCTCGGCGTGCCGTACGCGCTCGAGGGGCGGCTCCGTTTCGGCCAGACGCCGCTCGGCCAGGCGCTGCTCTCGCTGCTGCGCTACGCGTGGCTCGACGGCGAGCGCCGCGACCTGTTCTCGTTCCTCCGCTCGCCCTACTCGGGGCTGCCGCGCGCGCACGCCGACTTCCTCGAAGGGCGCCTGCGCGGCCGCGGCGTGGTCGCTCCGGCCAGGGTCGACGAGGAGATCGCCAAGCTGCGCGGCCAGCCGCTGCCGCACCTCGACGCCGTTCGCGGCGCAACCGATCCGCTGGATGCGATCCGCGACCTCGCTCGGGCGATGGCCCGCGCCGCGTACGGCCTCGACGCGCCGCCGATCCACGAGCCCGCGCGGCTGGACCTGCGCACGCACGAGACGGCGGCGAAGCTG
This sequence comes from Gaiellaceae bacterium, assembly GCA_033856995.1. Lineage (GTDB taxonomy): Bacteria > Actinomycetota > Thermoleophilia > Gaiellales > Gaiellaceae > AC-32. The sequence continues at coordinate 14,211 of JAWVDY010000245.1, read as the reverse complement.
GTCGCGGAGCTCGAGGGCTGGCGCGACCTGGGTGGCGAGGCCGGTCGCGACGAGATCGTCGCTCTCCTCGCCGACGCGCCGGTGCGCCTCGGCGCCGCGGGCGAGGCCGGCCGCGTCGCGGTCATCGACCTGATGCGGGCGCGCACGCGGCGCTTCGAGGTCGTGTTCGTCGTCGGCCTGGAGGAAGGCCGCCTGCCCAGGCGCGCCCAGGGCTCGCCGTTCCTCGACGAGGAGCGGAAGGACGAGCTCGAGCGCGCTTCCCGGAGCGGCCGGCTGCTGCGCACCGACCCGGTCTCGCGCGACCGCTACCTCTTCTACACGGCCTGCACACGGCCGACGCGGCGGCTCTATCTGGTGCGCGAGGCCGCGACCGACGATGGCGCTACTCGTCAGCCGAGCCCGTTCTGGGACGAGACGCGCGAGCTCTTCGCGGCCGACGAGATCGAGCGCTGGACGCGGCGCCGTCCGATCGCCGCGCTCACCTGGCCGCTCGAGGCCGCGCCGAGCCAGCGCGAGCGCCTGCGCGCGCTGGCTTCGCTCGCGCCAGCGGACCGCTCAGCGGCCACCTCGCTCGCCCGCGCCAACGGCTGGGAGCGACGGCTCGAGCGAGCGCTGACGGCGTTCCAGCGGCCGACGCGCCTGACGCACCCGGCCGTGCTCGAGCAGCTACGGGAGAAGGCGACCTTCTCCGTCACCGATCTCGAACGGTTCGCCGACTGCTCGTCGATGTGGTTCGTCGACCGGCTCGTCGCGCCGAGGAACATCGACGCCGAGGTCGACGCTCGCCTTCGCGGAACCGTTGCGCACCAGGCGCTCTTCTCGTTCTTCAAGGGCCTGCCGAAGCGAACCGGCGACGACCGGCCGCGGCCGGAGAACCTCGACGACGCGCTCGTCTTCCTGCGCGAGTGCCTGAGCGACGCGCTGCAGGCGCACGTCCGCATCGACGTGCCCGACCTCGAGCGCCGCGAGCTCGAGCAGGGTCTTGCGCGCGACCTCGAGAAGCTCGTCCGCCGCGAGGCCGAATCGCCCTCGCCGCTCGTCCCGAGCCGCTTCGAGGTCTCGTTCGGCTCCGAGCGCTCGGCTCCCGAGCTGCAGCGGGGCCTCGAGCTTGGCGGCTTCAGCGTCTCGGGCAAGATCGACCGGATCGACCGCGATCCGTTCGGTGCACGCGGCGTCGTCGTCGACTACAAGTCGGGCCGCAGCGCCCACAGCGCCGCCGAGATCGAGCGCGAGCTCCACCTGCAGATCCCGCTGTACATGCTCGTGCTGCGCGACCTCGTCGGCGTCGAGCCGCTCGGCGGGATCTACCGCGCGCTCGCCGGCGAAGGGCAGGCGCGCGGCCTGCTGCGCGCCGAGGCCAAGGAGGACGGCCTCCCAGGGTTTCAGCGCAACGATTACGTCGACGAGGAGGGGTTCTGGGGGCAGATCGAGCGGGCGCAGGAGCACGCGCGCACGATGGTCGGCCGGATCCGCGATGGCGACGTGCAGCACGACCCCAAGCGCGGGACATGTCCGCAGTGGTGCGAGCTGTGGCCCATGTGCCGCGTGAGGAGATCATGAGCGCGGTCGAGGCCCCAAACCGGGAACAGCTTCGCGCGATCGAGGAGTCGGGCGTCGTCTTCGTCTCCGCGGGCGCCGGCACGGGCAAGACGACGGTGATCGTCGAGCGCTTCTGCCGTGCCGTCTGCGAGCGCGGCTTCGGCGTCGACTCGATCCTCGTCATCACCTACACCGAGCGCGCTGCGGGCGAGCTGCGCGGCCGGATCCGCAAGCGCCTGCAGGAGCTCGGTCGCCACGAGCTCGCGCGCGACCTCGACGCGGCGTGGATCTCGACCATCCACGGCTTCTGCCACCGGCTGCTGAAGGCACACCCGTTCGCGGCAGGGATCGACCCGCGTTTCCGCGTGCTCGACGACAGCCAGGGACGCGTGATCCGCGGCGAGGCCTTCCGCTCGGCCCTCGAGGGGTTCTGCGGCGACGACGAGGCGCGGCTGCGGCTGCTCGCGTCGTACGGCGGCCGGCGGCTGCGGCGGATGCTGACCGGCGTGCACGAGACGTTGCGCTCGTCCGGGCTCGACCTGCGCCTCGAGGCGCCCGGCGAGCCGCATCTCGACGAGCACATCGAGGCACTCCTCGCGGCGGCTCGGGCGGCCGGCGAGGAGACCGCGGTGCGATTCCTCGAGACGCCGCCCGGGCCGGAAGGGCTGCTCGACCTCTCCGATCTCGCGGTGAGCGCGGAGCTCGACGAGGCGAGGCGCGCGGTCGAGCGGGCCGCGCTCGAGGCGCTCGCGGCGCGCGACCGGGAGCAGCTCCAGGAGCTCCTGGTCGCCTACGACGTCGCCTATCGCGAGGCCAAGGATCGCGAGTCGGCGCTCGACTTCGAGGACCTGCAGCTCCTCGCGCGCGAGCTGCTGCGCGACCACGAGGACGTGCGCGAGCGCGAGAGCTGGCGCTTCCGGTCGATCATGGTGGACGAGTTCCAGGACACGAACCGGCTTCAGTGCGAGCTCGTCGACCTGCTCGCGCACGAGGACGCCGAGATCTTCTTCGTCGGCGACGAGTTCCAGTCGATCTACCGCTTCCGCCACGCCGACGTCGAGGTCTTCCGCGAGCGCCGCGACCAGGTCGGCGGGGTGCTCGCGCTGACGCAGAACTACCGCTCGCGGCCCGAGGTGCTGGACGTGATCAACCACCTCTTCGCCGCTGACTTCGGCGACACGTTCCAACCGCTCGCGGCGGCCGGTCGCTTCCCCGACCCCGCGTTCGGGCCCGCGGTCGAGCTGCTCGTGACCGACAAGGAGAGCTACGCCGAGACGGGCACGCACTGGCGCGTGGCCGAGGCACGCCATATCGCCCGCCGCGTACGCGATCTCGTCGACTCGGGCGAGGCGGCTCCCGGCGAGATCGTCCTGCTCTTCGCCGCGGGGACCGACGCGCGGATCTACGAGGAGGAGCTGCGCGCCCTCGGGCTGCCGACCTTCCGCGCGACCGGCCGCGACTACTACCACCAGCAGCAGGTCGTCGATCTGCTGGCCTACCTGCGCCTGCTGCACAACCGCTACGACGACGAGGCGCTGGTCTCGGTGCTCGCCTCGCCGTTCGTCGGCGTCTCGAACGACGGCCTCGTGTTGCTGCGGCGGGCGGCGCCGAAGCGGCCGCTCTTCGCCGGGCTCGAGAAGGGCATGCCCGAGGGTCTTTCGGAGCGGGACGTCCGGTTGTTCCAGGCGTTCAAGCAGCGCTACGACCGGCTGGCCGCTCAGGCCTCGTCGCTGAGCCTCGAGCGGGTTTGCGAGCGGATCGTCTCCGAGCACGACTACGACCTGGCCGTGCTCGCCCAGTGGGACGGACGGCGGCGCTACGCGAACCTGCGCAAGCTCGCGCGGCTCGCGCGCTCGTACGAGGAGCTCCGCGGGCCAGACGTCCAGGGCTTCGTGCGCTTCGTCGCCGAGCAGGACGCCGTCGGCGCCTCGGAGCTCGAGGCCGTGGCGGAGGAAGAGGGGACGGACGTGATCCGGCTGCTCACGATCCACTCGGCGAAGGGTCTCGAGTTCAAGGTCGTGGTCGTCGCCGACGCCGGCCGCGACCGGGCTCGGATGGATGCCGACGAAATCCTGTGCCTTCCCGACGGGCGGCTCGGGTTCCGCGTCGCCGATCCCGAGACCGGCAAGCGCCTGACGACCGCCGAGTACGAGACCGTCAAGGCGGCTGAGCAGGACGCCGAGGAGGCCGAGCGGCGCAGGCTCTACTACGTAGCTATGACGCGCGCGATCGACCGGCTGATCGTCTCGGGCGCGATCGGCGAGCGTGGGGCGGACGCGGGCACGCCGATCGGCTGGGTGCTCGACCGGCTCGAGGCGAACGTCGAGGCCGGCGCGGACGCTGCGGAGTCGCCGGTCCAGATCGAGCGTGGCGGCGCTCGCGTCCTCGTCCGGCTCGACCGTTTCGCGCCCGAGCCGGAAGTTGCGCCGGCCGCGGCGGCGAGCGTCGAGCAGCTCGAGCTGTTCCAGGTCTCGGAGAACGGCGGCGGCGCGGTCGACGCGCCTGCGCTTGCTCCCCTGGCCGAAGTGCCGGCCCCGCCGCTCCACCGCGTGCGGCGGCTGTCCTACAGTGCGCTGTCGCTCTTCGAGCGTTGCTCGTACCGCTACTTCGCCGAGCGCGTGATCGGCCTGCGGCCGGCCGAGGCGGCGGGCTCGGTCCCAGGCCACACCGGCCTTGCCGCGACGGAGATCGGTGACGCGGTGCACATGCTGCTCGAGCTCGTCGACCTGCGGGCTCCGAGCGTGCCCGAGGATCTCGTCGACCGCGTGCGGGCCCGCTATCCAGCCGTGACCGACGACGAACTCGAGCGAATCCGCGGCTTCGTCGCCTCGTACTGCGGCTCCGCGCTGGCCGCGCGGATCGCGGCGCTCGAGGGAGCTACCGCCGAGCTGCCGTTTGCATTCGAGCACGACGGCGTCCTGCTCCACGGCCGCATCGACGTACTCCATCGTGATCCTGGAGGCCGTACGGCCATTGTGTTGGACTACAAGACGAACTCGCTGGCCGAGGGCGAGCCGGAGGAGATCGTCGCGAGCGACTACCGGCTCCAGCAGCTCGTCTACGCGCTCGCGTGCTTCCGGGCCGGGGCCGAGGAGGTCGAGGTCGTCTACCACTTCCTCGAGCGGCCGGACGCGGTAGTAACAGACTGTTACAAGCTCGAGGACGCCCCGGCGCTCGGAGCCGAGCTCTCCGAGGCGATCGCGCGGATCCAGGCCAACGAGTTCCGGCCGACCCCGAGCGAGTTCGTCTGCGCCGACTGTCCCGCGCTCGACCTCGTCTGCGCGGGCCCGAAGCTCCTCGGGGCCTGATGGCCAGGAGCTACGTCGCCGAAGCCCGCCGCCGCGTGGGGCCGAAGCGCGACCGGATCGTGCCGATCGTCGAGCGGCTGCTGGCCGAGCACCCCGACGCGACGATCGCGCTGCGGTTTCGCAACGACCTCGAGCTACTCGTCTCGGTGATGCTCTCGGCGCAGACGACCGACGTGAACGTGAACCGCGTCACCGAGCGGCTGTTCGAGAAGTACCGCCGGCCGCAGGACTATCTCGCCGTGCCGCAGGAGGAGCTCGAGAACGACATCCGCGCCACCGGCTTCTTCCGGCAGAAGACGAGGTCGCTCCGCGGGACGATGACCATGCTGCTCGAGGAGTTCGACGGCCGCGTGCCGGACCGGCTCGACGACCTGCTGCGCCTGCCGGGCGTCGCCCGCAAGACGGCGAACGTCGTCGTAGCCGAGCGCGGCGAGGCCGTCGGCATCGTCGTCGACACGCACGTGCGCCGCCTCTCGCAGCGGCTCGGGCTCACGCGCCAGGAGGACCCGGTCAAGATCGAGCGCGACCTGATGCGGCTCGTGCCGCGGCGGTACTGGAACGCGTTCCCGCACCTGTTGATCTGGCACGGACGCCGTGTCTGCATCGCCCGGTCGCCGCGCTGCGAGGTCTGCGTGCTCAACGACCTCTGTCCTGCAAGTCGGGTCGAAGTCGCGACAGACTCGTCACACACGCGCGCGTAGGCTCGCAGATGCGCGGCGTCGACCTCGCGATCTACGCGGACGCGCTTGCGGGCGAGGCCGCGAGCGTCGCTGCCCGGGCCGAGCGCGCCCGCTCCCCGGCTTCGCCAGGCCGCGATCGAGAAGCGGGCTCGCGGGGAGCTGACGGCGGTCGCGGTCGAGAAGCTCGAGTTGCTCGGCCTGCTCGGTGCGGTCGACGAGGCGGCCGCACGCGCCGAGCTGCGCGAGCTGGAGGCGTCACTCGATGCCCTGGAGGAGCTGCAGTCGTGGGTCGAGGCCGAGCTGGGTGCCGCTACCGCGGCGTGACGGCGACGAGCAGGCCGCCGTCCTCGTCGTAGGCGGGGAAGAAGTCGGCGACCACCGGCTTCACGCTGCCGACGCGGGACCGCATCTCGAGCTGCTGCCCGAGCCGGCGCACGCCCCACTCGATCGCTACTTTCGCGGGGCTGTCGCCCTCGAACCCGCTCAGGCCGAGGGCCTCGACGACGTCGCGGCCCATCAGGTCCTGCTCGCGGTAGCCGGAGAGCTCGAAGATGTCGCGGCCGCAGGCGAGTACGCGAGCCTCCTTGTCGCAGACGACGAAGCCCGTGCTCGGCGCCGGGTAGTAGTCCTCGAGCAGCTCGAACAGGAAGCCGAAGCCGCACCGGTGGCAGGCGACGGCCTGCTGCGTCAGACCTTCGCGCCGGTCGTGGTCGATCGAGCGGTCCTTGCAGTTCGGGCAGAAGAAGTACGGCACGCGGCGATCGTAGCTAGGGGCTTCGCCGTCGCCGACCCGCAAGCGTGCGTGGGTCGAGACTGCTCAGCGGCGGCAGCTTCGGTCGGCCCATCGGCGGGCCGCCGATCCAGCCGGCCCAGCGGAAGAACGCGAGCTGGATGAAGGTCGTCACTACGATCCAGCCCCAGCTCCACCAGTAGCCGAAGCTCCAGCCGAGCTCCGGGATGTGGTGGAAGTTCTGGCCGTAGAGGCCCACGATGAACGTCGGCAGGAGGAGCAGCGCCGCGATCACGGTCAGCCGCTTCATCACCTCGTTCTGGTCGTTCGCGATCTTGGCCTGGTGGTAGTCGCGGGCGCTCGAGAGCAGGTCGCGCGAGAGGTCGAGGCCGTCCGTCGCCCGCAGGAGCTTGTCGTAGACGTCGGCGAAATCGAGCTCGATCTCGCGGGGGAGCAGCTCGCTGCCTTCACCGACGTCGAGGCGCCGGTCGACGATCTGCCTGATCGCGTCGCGCGTCGGCGCCACGGTTCGGCGGACGTGCAGGAGGTCGTGCCGCAGTGCGGAGATTCGGCCGCGGATCTGGGTCGCCGGCCAGACCTCGACCCCCTCTTCGAGCTCGTCGATCTCGTCGTCGATCGCGTCCACCAGGTCGAGGAAGTACTCCGAGATCAGGTCGGCCAGCCGGTAGACCATCAGGCCGACTCCCGGCTCGTCCTCCTTGGCGACCGACGCGTGCGCGGGGGCGGGGTCGAAGGGCTCTCCACTCTCGGGCGTCTTCCGCACGGTCACGAGCTGCTCGCGGGTCGCGACGAAGTCGAGCTCCTGGTAGTAGATCCGGTCTTCCTCGCGGACGCAGATCGGGATCAGAAAGACTCCGAAGACGTAGTGGTCGTGACCTTCGAGGCGCGGGCGTGGCTCGTCGTCGTGCCGGGCCGGGCGGAGGAGCTGCTCGAGCGCGCGGTCGTGGACCTCGCGTGGGAGGGCGTCATTGGCCTCGGCCTCTGTCGGGTCGAGCAGGTCGATCCACTCGGCCATGTGGCCGAGACTAGCCCTCGGCTCGGCTGGTGCTCTCTAGCCGGTTCGCTCGGCCGCGAGGGCCGTCGCGGCGTGGCCCTCGCGCGCGGCGAGCCAGCGCTCTGCGTCGAGCGCGGACATCGCGCCGCTGCCCGCCGCCGTGACTGCCTGGCGGTAAGTGTGGTCGACGACGTCGCCGGCCGCGAAGACCCCTTCGATGTTCGTCTCCGTCGAGCCGGGCTTCGTGACCAGGTAGCCGGCCTCGTCGTGGTCGAGCTGGTCGAGGAACAGCTTCGTGTTCGGGTCGTGGCCGATCGCGACGAAGACGCCGTCTGCCGGCAGCTCGCGCGTCTCGTCTGTGTCGAGGTCGCGGATCAAGACGCCGCTCGTCTGGCCGTTCTCGCCGATCACCTCTTCGACTGCCGCCGGTGTGACGAACTCGATCTTCTCGTTCGCCCGGGCGCGGTCGATCATGATCTGCGAGGCGCGGAAATCGTTGCGCCGGTGGACCAGGCTGACCTTGGTCGCGAACTTCGTCAGGAAGATCGCCTCTTCCATCGCCGAGTCGCCGCCGCCGACGACCACGACCTGCTTCTCGCGGAAGAAGGCCGCGTCGCAGACCGCGCAGTACGAGACGCCGCGGCCCTGCAGCGATCGCTCGGACTCGAGCCCGAGCTGCCGCGCGCTCGCGCCGGTGGCGACGATCACGCTCTCCGATGTGTACTCCTGGTCACCGACCCAGACGTGGAAGGGATGCTCGCCGAGCTCGACCTTCGTCACGTCGTCGGTGAGGAACTCCGCGCCGAAGCGCTCGGCCTGGCGGCGGAAGTCCTGCATCATCGCCGGCCCCATGATCCCGTCGGGGTAGCCCGGATAGTTCTCGACGTCGCTTGTGATCATCAGCTGACCGCCCCACGCAAAGCCTTCGATGACGAGCGGCTGCAGGTTCGCGCGCGCAGCGTAGAGCGCCGCCGTGTACCCGGCGGGGCCGCCCCCGATGATGATCAGCTCTCTTGTCTCCCCGTTCATTTCTGCCTCCGAAGTATTAAACGAATCGGGTCGGCCGAACCTTCCTCAAAGCTGGGAGCGCGCCGCCTGGACACAGCTTGCCTGCTCGGATCTCCGCTTCGCCGAAGGACTAGAATCGCCGCCTTCCGGCGAAGGACTCTGCGTGGCTTCGACAGTGACATGGGACGGCCTGCGCGATCTCGCGGGCTTTCGGGCGCAGAACGGGTGCGCGATCAGCCTGTACCTCGATCTCGATCCGAGCGTGACGCCGACTGCCGCCGAGGCCGCTACGCGTGTGAACGCGCTCATAGACGAGGTCGAGCGCTCCGAGGCCGCGCGGCGGGCCGAGCTCACGCATGAGCAGAAGGAGGGACTGCGGAGCGACGTTCAGCGCCTGCGCGAGTTCTTCGACCAGGAGTTCGACCGCGACGGCGCGCACGGCTTCGCGGTCTTCAGCGGCGGGCTCGACAACCTCTGGCAGGCGCTGCCGCTGAGCGCGTCCGTGCCCGACATCGTCAAGGTGAGCAGCAGCCTCTACCTTGCGCCGCTCGTCTCACTTGTCGGCCGCGGAGAGGGCGCGCTCGTCGTCTTCGTCGGCCGCGAGCGTGGTGACCTCTATCGCCTGCGGGCCGGCAAGCTCGAGGAGCTCGACGAGCAGTTCGACGAGACGCCCGGCCGGCACGACCAGGGCGGCTGGTCGCAGTCGCGCTTCCAGCGCCACATCGAGAAGCTCGTGCACGAGCACTTCAAGGAGGTCGCCGAGCTCGTCGATCGGCAGCTGCGGCGGCTGCGCGGCCCGCGGGTGATCGTGGTGGCCTCCGAGGAGACGCGGGCCGAGTTCGAGAGCGAGCTCTCGAACGAGGTGCGCAAGGCCGTGATCGGGTGGACGACCGCCGAGGCCCACGCGACCCTGGCGGAGCTGCTCGGGCAGGTCGAGCCGCTGCTCGAGTCGTGGCGTGGCGAGCAGGAGACCGAGGCAGTCGAGCGCTGGCGCGAAGAGGCCGGCCGCAACGGCCGTGCCGCATCCGGCTGGGGCCCGACGCTCGAGGCGGCTTCGGACGCACGCGTCGAGCTGCTGCTCTTCCAGGACGGGGTCGAGCACGCCGCGTGGGAGTGCCCGGCCTGCGGCCGCCTGAGCAGCGAGGGTGGCGGGTGCCCCCTCGACGGCACGCAGATGGAAGAGCGGAGCGAGGGCCTCGACCTCGCCGTTCGCCAGACGCTGGCCCACGGCGGCACGGTCAGGGCGCTGCGCGAGCGCCAAGACCTCGAGCCCGTCGAGGGCATCGGCGCGCTGCTGCGGTTCTGACGCCTACGCGGCGTCGGCGGCGCGCGGGAGCTCGTGCGCTTCGGCCGGCTCGAGCTCAGGCTCCGAGTCGGTTGCCTGCTCGAGCTTCGTCTCGAACTTGCCGAGGTGCTTCTCGGACTCGACGAACTTCTTCTGCGCGCGATCGATGTGCGTGCCGACGAGCTCGAAGTCTTCCTTGAACTTCCCGAACTCCTTCTGCAGCGTCGCGCAGTAGGCCATCACCTCGTGGGCGTGCTGCTCGATCTGCAGGCCCTTCAGCCCGAGCACGACGACCTGGAGGTACGCCGTCAGCGTGGTCGGCGAGACCGGCAGGACGCGCTTGTCGTTCGCATAGGTCAGCAGCGCGCCCGTGCGCCCGCACGCGAGCTCGTAGTAGATCGCCTCCGACGGGAGGTACATGAAGGCGAAGTCGTAGGTGCCCTCGTCGGGGCGGATGTACTTACTCGCGATCGCGTCGACGTGCGACTTGACGTCGCGCGCGAAGAGCTTCTCGAACTGCTGGCGCTCGATGTCGTTCTCGGCGCGCAGCATCCGCTCGAAGTTGTCGAGCGGGAACTTGGAGTCGATCGGGACGATCCGGTCGACCTTGATCACGGCGTCGACGCGCTCGCCGCCCGCGAAGCCGTACTGGAACTCGTACGCGTGCGGCGGGAGCCGGTCGCGCAGCAGGTTCTCGAGCAGGAGCTCGCCGAAGCCGCCGCGCGCCTTGGGCGGGCGCAGGATCTCCTGGAGCTGGCTGAGCTCCTTCGCCTGCTCGGCCATCTGCACCGTCGCCTGGCCGACCTCGCCGAGCTGCTTGTGGATCGCGTTCGTCTGTTTGGCCGCGTGCTCCATCCGGCGGTCGACCTTCGTGTCGAGCTCGCCGAGGCGCCGGTCCATCGTCGCGGTGATCGCCTCGAGGCGGCCGTCGACGTCGCTGTTCCGGCCGGCAAGGAGCTGGTTCAGCGCGTGCAGCGTCTCGGCGCCGTGGCCTGCGAGCCGGCGGCTCAGCCACAGCGCGAGGGCGCCGCCGCCGACGAGCAGGACGAGCGATGTGATGACGACGATCATGAGCCGACGAACTTTAGAGCGGCCGTCGGACGGCACGAAGAGGGCGGCTCTCGCCGCCCTCGCAGTACCGGGTCAGCCGCGCGTTACGGCGTGTCCGTGCGCTCGGCGCGGTGCTCCGCGGCGCGCTCGCGCTCCTGCTGTGCCATCTCTTCGGCGTTGTCCGCGCGCTCCGATGCCATGCCCTGCTGCTCCTGGTGCATGCCGTCACGAGTCATCGAGCTATCGCCCGTCATGTCGCCTGCGGCCTTCTTGGTGCGGCCGAGGATCTTGTCGAGGAAACTCATTCGTAGCCTCCTTGCGGGTTGTCCACGACAGCAGTATCGCGCAATGGCCACAAAAAACGCCAGATCCGGAAAACCTTGCGGCCCTCCGGATCTGACGGGACGACCCTAGCGCGGCTGGAAGCGGGAGTCAAGCGCACTGCTAGCATCGCCCGCCGGTGGCGAAGAAGTCCCGCACTCCAGCACCTCCGCGGAAGGTTCAGGCGCCGCAGCGGCGCACCGATCCGAAGAAGCCGAGCAGGCTCGCCGCGGCCCCGGGCAAGCTCGCGACGAGGCGTAACGCGCTGCTCCTCGGCGGCTTGGCAGCGGTCGTCGTCATCGCCGCGGTCATCGCGGCGGTCGTCGTGGTAACCGGCGGAAAGGGCAGCGCGGCACCACCGCTCGTGGGCCTGCAGGTGGGGTCTGCGCCGTGGAATCCGGGCCTCGACACTCTGCCCGACCGGGTTTCGCCGCTCGGCCTCCACGAGCTCGCGGGCGAGGCTCAGGTGCTGCACATCCATCAGCACCTGGACATCTTCGTGAACGGGACGCAGGAGCCCGTGCCGGCGAACATCGGGATCTACGACGGCCAGTTCCTGACCGAGCTCCACACGCACGATCCGACCGGGATCATGCACGTCGAGTCGCCGACGCGGGTGAACTTCGACCTCGGCCAGTTCTTCGGCGTCTGGGGCGTGCGGCTGACCGGGGACTGCGTGGGCGGCTACTGCCGGAACGTGACGCCGTGGTCGGTGTACGTGAACGGCCAGAGCTACTCCGGCGATCCGAGTGCGCTCGTGCTGAAGGAGCACCAGGAGATCGTCTTCGTGATCGGGACGCCGCCGAAGAAGATCCCGTCGTCGTACAAGTTCCCGGTCGGCCTCTAGTCCCGCCACGAAGCTATCCTCCGCGCGCCGGGGTGGCGAAACTGGCTATACGCGCCTGACTTAAAATCAGGTGTCCCCGCTGGGGGCGTAAGGGTTCGAGTCCCTTCCCCGGCATCAGCGAAGGGGCTGCTAAAGCGGCTCTTTCTGCCAAGCGTGGTTCTGGCATGGGAACCCTCGAAATGGGGCAAGTGTCGGCGAAAGTGACAGCGAACTCTTGCGGGACCGCTCGCTGGGGGCCGGCGTGTCGTAAGCGGGTCTCGGGCTGATCTGGTGCACCCTTGACGAAGCGAACAACACTGAGATCAAGCGGTTCTGCGAGCTCGTCGCGGAGCGCACCGGTGGGGAGTTCGTTCTAGTGAAGCCCGAGCTGGCGGTGATCCCAGAGCTGGGCCGGTGGAGTACGTCATGCTCGCGCACTATTCAGGCGGCATCGCGGTTGGCGAAGCCTATGCGCGCGTCGAACGACAGCCGGGACAAGCGCCCACGCTGTCAGAGTGGGAGGACACTTCGGGCTAGGCCCGCTTGCGTGGTCCTCTAAGAAGAGGCCGGGCTAAGCTGGTTCATGGCGATCGGGCGAACTCCGCCGGTCGGTGTTCTACGCGAGCTTCGACGAGAGGTCGGTTTTGGTTGTCCGGTGCCGACCCCTGACGCCCCATGCGGCAACCCCTACGTTTACTGGCACCATTTCGATCCGCCTTTTCGAGAGCGAGCGCACCACGACGCCGCCGGAATGATCGCGTTGTGTGCCGAGCATCATGCGAAAGCGGACGCGGGCGCGTACACGGTTGACCAGCTTCGGAGCTTTAAGCGAGACGGCGCCGAGAGGGCGGGCGAGATCCGCGGACGGTTCGACTGGATGCGGCGGGAAGTGTTGTGGGTGGTGGGGGGCAATTTCTACTTCGAGGTCCCGACGATTTTCAGCTTCCGCGACGACCCTGTTGTCTGGATCAACCGTGATGACGACGGCTATCTCCTGCTGAATCTCTGGATGCTCACGATGTCGGCCGCCCCGCGCGCCCGCATCAGGGACAACTTCTGGTTCAGCCAAGGCACACCAGAAGACTTAGAGAGCCCTCCGCACGGTCGTCTGCTTAACGTCCGTTACTGGAATGGCGACGCCCTTCGTGTCACCTTCCTCGACCTCGCCTCGGATCAGGTCGCTCGCGCCCGTTGGCCGGACGCAGAGGTCGCTTCCTGGGGCCTTTCGTTCCCCCTTACTGCCGCGGAGATCCACCTTCGAGTCGCTGGAACGAACATCGAGTTCGGACCTCGGTATACGACGTTGCCGGGCGTCGCCATCCGCAACATCTTCTTCGCTCGCAGTGGCGGAGGGATCGCACTCGGCTGAAAGTCTCTCCGGGCCTCGGGGCGTCTCGGGGCCTGGGGCGACTTAAAATCAGGTGTCCCCGCTGGGGGCGTAAGGGTTCGAGTCCCTTCCCCGGCACCTTTCAGGAAACGCGTCGCCAGCGCCGGCGGCGCGTTTCCTCGGCGCCGTCTCCTAGCGCACGGGCTGCCGCCGCGAAGTCAGCGTCGGTGAGCTCGACGAGCTCCTCGGCCTCGACGTGCTCCAGCGCGGCTCCCGCTGAAAGCCTCAGCGCCTGCGCGTTCAACGCCTGCTCGAAGAGCGTGCGCGCATAGCGCGCGTTCCCGAAGCCCTCGCCGCGCACAGCGCGGTCGAAGATCCGGCGCAGCTCTTCGGCCGCGGCAGGCGTCACCCGGTACTCGTTCTCCCCCGCGAAGCGCTCGGTGATCGCGACCAGCTCCTCGCTCGAGTAGTCCGGAAACGTGAGCTCGCGGGCGAAGCGGGACCGGAGGCCGGGGTTCGAGTCGAGGAACTCGTGCATCAGGGCCGGATAGCCCGCGACGATCACGACGAGGCGATGACGGTGGTCCTCCATCCGCTTCAGCAGCGTCTCGATCGCCTCCTGGCCGAAGTCGGCGCCGCGCTGTGCGCGTCGGGCGAGGGCGTACGCCTCGTCGATGAAGAGCACGCCGTCGAGCGCCCGCCTGATCGCGCGCTCGGTCTTGATCGCGGTCATGCCGACGTACTCGCCGACGAGGCCCGCGCGATCGACCTCGACGAGGTGGCCCTTCTGGAGCAGGCCCATCGCGCGGTACATGTGCGCGAGCAGGCGCGCGACGGTCGTCTTGCCCGTGCCCGGGTTGCCGAGGAAGACCAGGTGCTGCGAGGTCGCGACCTCCGGCAGCCCGCGCTCCAGCCGCTGGGCCTGGACCTGGAGGAACGCGACGAGCGCGCGCACCTGCTCCTTCACCGACTCGAGGCCGACGAGCGAGTCAAGCTCGGCTTGGAGCTCCTCGAGCGTGCGCGTGTCCTGCGGCGGCTTCCGCGGGTCGAGCCGATCGAGCCAGTCGGTGTCGGCGCCTATGCTCTGGCGCACCTGCTCGCGCAGGACGTCGAAGCCGCGGA
>JAWVDY010000244.1:0-2711 GCA_033856995.1 Gaiellaceae bacterium | reverse complement strand
CGAGCGCAGCGGACAACCGGCGATGGTCAGCGCGATGGTCACGACGACGTCGCCGCCGGAGATCTCCACGGAGCGGACCATGTCGAGCTCGGTCACCGGGCGTCGCAGCTCCGGGTCGATGACGCGGCCGAGGGCCTCGAGGATCGCCTCCTTCACGCCTCCGAGCGTACCGCCTGCAGCCGGCGCATCGCCGCCCCGAGCGGGCGCGGCTCCTCCAGGACGGGCGCGAAGAGGTCGCCGTGCTCCTCGACCCGGGCGAGCGCGGCCTCCATCGTGAACCGGCGGGGCCGGACGTCCGGCGTCAGCTCCTCCCACCGCAGGGGGGTCGAGACAGGCGCGCCCGGCTTCGGCCGCACCGAGTAGGCGGAGGCGATCGTCTTGCCGGCGCCGTTCTGACGGTGGTCGACGAGCACGCCCTGGCGCTTCTTCTTCAGCCACTCGGTCGTCACGAGGCCGGGATGCCGCTGCTCCAGCAGGCGCGAGGCGGCCTCCGCGAAGGCGTACGTGTCCTCGAACGAGGCGCGGCGCTGGATCGGCGCGAGCACGTGGATCCCGTCGGCGCCGCTCGTCTTCACGTAGCCGGGCAGCTCGAGCTCGTCGAGGAGGCCGCGGATCAGGTGCGCGACCTCGATCGCCTGCGCGAACCCGTCCGGCTCGTCGGGCGGGTCGAGGTCGAAGACGACGTAGTCGGGCCGGTGCGGCTTGTCGACGCGCGAGTACCACGCGTTCATGTCGATGCAGTGCATCTGCACCATCCAGAGCAGCGCGTCCGTGAAGTCGACGAGCGGGAAGTCGACCTCGCGAGCGCCGCCCTCGCGCGGGTGCGTCGTGAAGCGGCGGGTCGGGATCCAGTCGGGCATCCCCTTCGGCGCCTGCTTCTGGAAGAAGACCGGACCGGCGATGCCTTCGCGGTAGCGCTTCATCGTGAAGGGCCGGTCGCGCAGGTGCGGCAGGATCGCCGGCGCGACGCGAGCGTAGTAGTCGAACAGGTCGCCCTTCGTGATCCCGTCCTCCGGAAAGAGGACGCGGTCGGCGCTGCTCAGCTTGACGCGAGTCGCCTCCAGGCTCATCGCCCCGGATCGTTCCAGACTCGGCCACGTGGACTGGTCCCGACAGACGCTCTACGCTTGCGCGGATGAGCACCGAGCGTGTTGTGCCCGGCCTCGGCGAAGAAGACCGCACGGCCGACGAGACTCTCGACGCGGCGACCGTGTATCGGGAACTGTGCTCCAACTATCGCGCGATCGACGAGCTGCGCACGAAGCTGCTCGGACTGCTGCCGTTCGCGACCGGAGCCGGAGCGCTCGTGCTCCTGCAGACAGCGCACGGCATTCCCCTGGCGCAGGAGCGGATGCTGCTCGGCGCGATCGGCGCCTTCGGCTTCCTCGTCACGATCGGATTGTTCTCGTACGAGCTGCACGGGATCAAGAAGTGCGGCTGGCTCATTCGCACCGGCGCCGAGCTGGAGCGTGAGCTGGTTCCCGGCGAGCGCGTGCTTTGTGGACCGTTCACGGGTCGTCCCCAGAGCGTGGCCGGGTTCGTCGACGAGCCTTTCGCTGCCGCTGTCATCTACCCGGCGAGCCTCGCCGCATGGACGGGCCTGGCGTTGGCCGTAACGTCTCCCCTCGCTGCGCTCGTCACCGCGATCGCCGTGTTCCTCGGGTTCGCGCGCCTGTCGCTGAGGTTGATCCGGGCGATGGAGCACGATCTCCTGAAGGGCACAGAGCAGACGCGGAAGCCCAACGAGTACGAGCAGGAGCCAGACGGCCCGCCCGCCCTTCTGCGTCTTTTCCGCGCCCGGAAGAAGCGTCGACGGGTCGACGATCCTCCTCACCCTGGATCACCGCTGCTGCCGGGCTGAGCCGCTCCGAGCCGCTTCTTCATCCACAGCGCGTTCCTCACGGCGAACACTTCCCAGTCGTTGTTGAAGTAGGCGAAGACCTCCCGCTCTTCGCTCCAGTTCTCGAAGCGCTGCGCCCATTCCTCCAGCTCGCGCTCGGAGTAGTTGCCGCGTCGCCCGCGCGAGCCGTAGTGGAAGCGGACGAACGTCCAGTCGGCGGTGAAGACGTGCGTCTGGAAGGACGTGATCTCCGGCCGGTCGGCGATCACGAGCGCCGCGCCCTGGGCACGCAGCAGCTCGTAGACCTCGTCCGCGAACCAGGTCGGGTGCCGGAACTCGAACGCGTGCCGCCCGGGCGGAAGCGCTGCGAGCGCGGCGGCGAGACGCGTGTCGTCGCGCTTGAAGGTCGGCGGCAGCTGCCAGAGCAGCGGCCCCAGCTTCGGCGAGCGCACGAGCGGCTCGATCCGCTCGTAGAAGCGTGCGAGGCCCTGCCCCATGTCCGTCAGCCGCTTGATGTGCGTCAGGTAGCGGCTGCCCTTGACGGAGAAGAGGAAGTCCGGCGGCGACTGCGCGACCCAGTTGGCGACCGCCTCGCGGTTCGGCAGCCGGTAGAAGGTGTTGTTGACCTCGACCGTGTCGAAGTGGCGCGCGTAGATCTGCAGCCACTCCCGCGCCGGGCGGCCGCCGTAGACCTCGTCCTTCCACGACTTGTAGTTCCAGCCGGAGCAGCCTATGCGGA
This sequence comes from Gaiellaceae bacterium, assembly GCA_033856995.1. Classification (GTDB taxonomy): domain Bacteria; phylum Actinomycetota; class Thermoleophilia; order Gaiellales; family Gaiellaceae; genus AC-32. The sequence continues at coordinate 132 of JAWVDY010000244.1, read as the reverse complement.
TAGGGCGCGGGCGACCTGGGAGCACAGCTCCGCGTTTCCCGCCGCGGCGACGCGTGAACGTCCCTCCAGGTCTAGCGGGGCATCGACGAACGGCGCCTCGCCGTCGAACAGCTCGATCGCGAAGCCGCGCTC
>JAWVDY010000243.1:0-8238 GCA_033856995.1 Gaiellaceae bacterium | reverse complement strand
GGTGCTGTCATTCGCCGTTGCCGCGGCGGCGATAGCGTTGCTCGCGCACCTCGTAGGCAGCGCCACCGAGCAGCTTGGAGCTCGGACCGGAGCGTCGACTGCGGGCGTCGTGCAGTCGGCGCTGGGCAACCTGCCGGAGCTCTTCATCGCGCTCTTCGCCCTACACGCTGGTCTCGTCGGTGTGGTGAAGGCAGCTCTCGTCGGCTCGGTGATCGCGAACGGTGTGCTCGTGCTCGGTCTCGCTTTTCTCGTCGGCGGAGTGAGGAACGGCGTACAGCGGTTCGACTCGCCTCGAGCCCGAATGATCGCGACCCTAACGGTGCTCGCGGCAGCGATCCTTTCGATGCCGACCCTCGCCCACGCGTTTCACTCTCCGGCGGCCCATCACACACGAACGCTGAGCTTCATCTGCGCCGGAGTGCTCATCGCGCTCTTCTTCGTCACGCTGCCCATCTTTCTCACCGGCGACCAAGAGCCTTCCGGAGAGCATGTAGCACGGTGGTCTCTGAGGACAACGACCATCGTGCTTGCCACCGCGGCCATCGCCGCGGCCTTCGCGAGCGACTGGTTCGTCTCCGCTCTCACGCCTGCGACGCACGCCATGCACATGAGTCAGGAGTTCGCAGGACTAGTAGTCGTTGCGATCGCAGGGAACGCGGTAGAAAACGTCGTCGGCGTGCAGCTCGCCGCCCAGGATCGTCCGGACTTCGCGATCTCCGTGATCGTCAACTCAGCACTCCAGGTCGCGCTCCTGCTGACCCCTGTGCTCGTCTTCGCGAGCCTCGCGTTCGCCTCGACGCTGACCCTTGTCTTCCCGACGCTGCTCGCCCTTGCGCTACTGCTCTCAGCAGCCGTGGCCGCGTTGGTCGTCTACGACGGTGAGAGCCGGTGGGAAGAGGGGGCGCTCCTGATCGGACTCTATGTGGTGATCGCTGCGAGCTTTTGGTGGGGGGCTTGACGCTGCACGTCAAGGGCGTGACTTCGTGACGTAGAACGTGCTGCCGCCGATCCGCCGTCCGTATCGAATTGCAGAGCCGTTGCGGAAGCCCGGCCAGACGTACCAGCGGTACTTCCCGGGACCGAGGTGGAAGTGGTGATTTCTGAAACGCCAGTTCCGGCCGAGCCTCAGGTGGGCGTGAGTCGGCCACACGCTCAGGATCTTTTTATGGAGATGAAACACTTGGACGTTGTAAAAACCCGCGTGCGCTACGCGCAACCAGACAAGCCGGGGTGGCGACGAGACATGCGCGGCGGGAACCGGATCGAGCAGCGGACCCGTGGCCGTGACGGTGACGGTCTTGCTCGTTCGATTCGATGCTTGATCGAAGATGGTCACGGTGTAGAGATACGAGGTGCCAATCTGGAGATGCTTATCCCGGACCGTCCTCTTCCGGCCCCGGTAGATCGTGGATGACGCCGCACCCTTCAGTCCAGGCGACCGGGTCAAATCCGAGAACGTCGCATCGGGTGTAGTCACCCAACTAAGCAACAGGCGGCGGTTCCCGCGCTTGAAGCGCAGTGCTCCGAGCTTGGCGGGGGTCGAGTCGTACTTGAATCCATAGGTTGCGCGGCCGACGTTTCCAGCCCGGTCCGTGCACCCGCCTGACACGGCGGCCTTCGAGGTGTCTGGGCCGCCGTACCCGACCTGCGAACAGCTCGACACGCCCGACGTCGCGTCCGCACCCGAGAAGGAAACCTTGAGTGGGTGGTTGTACCAGCCGTTGGCGTCCGGCGTTCTGTCTGGCGCTGCGCTCACCCGGGGCACGCTCCGGTCGACCTTGATCGTCTTCCTGACGGAGATAGACGTGCCATCGCTCCAGCTCGCGGCGCAGGTGAACGACTTCCCCGTCGTGTCTACCGAGATCGTCACGGCATCGCAACCGGCCGTCGAATCCGGTGCCGGGCTCACCTGCCAGTTGATCGTGACATTGCTGCGGTACCAACCGTTGGCGCCAAGCGCTCCTCTGATCACAGGCGTGATCGAGGGTCCTGCGAGCCCAGCGGCACCCGGAGCCATCAGCAGGCTCCCGACCACCAGTGCGAGCACGACGAATCGGCGGCGAGTGGGAGTCACGTGCACGGCGTCCCCACGACCGACCGTAGCGGCTCGTGTCAAACCGGTCAAGCGCCGTTAACATGGCGCCGGCTTGTGGCGATCGAGGCCCTAGGTAAGAAAGACGCGATAGAGCACGTCGCCGAGAATCGCCAGCCACACGACTTCCACCGCAATCGCCGCGATCAAGAGCAGACGTGTTGCGTCACGCCGTCGACCCTCGACTGCCAGTGGGCCCGGCTTGGAATTCTCGACCGGCGCCGGGGACCCCGTTACTTCGAGAGTATCGCTGCGGACGACTGAGCGCCCGGTGAGCATCGAATCGCGCACTGTGTCCAAGAGGATGCGGCGCGAGGCGCATACCTGCGCTCCCCTTCAAAACGCCAGCGCGTTCCGATGATTCGCCAGGCTCACCAGCCGCCGTTCGGTGGCGCCGAGACGAGCGTGCCGTCCTCTGTCCGCGCCTCGCGATCATCGAGCGCAGAACCTCGCGCCTCTTGTGCGGCCTGACGAAGATTCTCCATCACCTCACGCAGGTTCAGTTCGAGCGCCCGGCGCTCGCGTTCTGTCTGCTCGACTTCATGCCGAAGTACCTCGTTTGCCTGCTGCGCTTGTTCGAGTCGGACCTGTAGCTCGCGCTCGCTCGTTTGCGCCCTGTGCGCCGTCGCGTCGATATTGGTGCTGAGCCTCACGAGCTCGCGCTCGGCCACCTTTGCTCGCCGGCGAGCGTGTGCGAGCTGCTGGCGGAGCTCCTCGGCTTTGGAGTCGGCGCGCGAACGGCGTTGGACTTCGCGAGCTTGCTCGGCCCTCGCGAGCGCGAGCGCCTTCGCGAGTGAGTCAACCTCCGTTGCGAGCATGCTGAGCTCTGCAGCAAGATTCCGCTGGGACACAGCGCGTTATTCGCTGCTCCTCTTGATTCCCCTCCCGACACTCGCGTGACAACCCTGCATCTCGAGGCGAGGACTAATGGCCTAGAACCCGAATCGCCTCATGGGCCGGGGCGGTGACTCTCCCGAGAGCCGAAAGAGCTCTCTCCCCTACCGCCCCGGCTCCTTTCGTATTCCGGCCGAGAAGACATCGCTGACCGGTCGGGGACTCACTTGCATCTTCCGCCGCTTTGGCCGACTCTAGTGGGCTAGGGAGCTAGAAGGGGTGTAACGATGGCCATGCTCAGGGTCGGTGGTGCTCAAACTCAGGTTCAGCCGAGGCGACCAATCGCCGGCAAGGATCTTCTCATGCGGATCGAGATCCTGTTTTTGCTCATGCTGTCGGCTGTGACGCTGTTCGCGGTCGTCCGCCTGGAGCGACAGGTCGCAGATACGTCTCCTTCGTCGCTTCATTCGCTCCCGCGCGGATTCGTGTGGGGCGGGCGGACGTTCGTCGACCTCCAGTCATTCGCGCACTGGCTCCGATCGCACGGCCATGACTACCAGGCCTGGGCACAGAACCACCGACACCGCGCAGGCCTTGCGCCAATTCATTCGCAGCGTCGCCAGGAGTCGGCGAAGGCGATCCGACCAAGTCGACGACCGGCCTGGGTCGCGTGGATCGTCGCCGCCGGTGGGTTCGGCTTCGTCGTCTGCGTGGTTGCCCTGCGCCGAAGATGGCATCGCGTCCCACTCGCGGCCCCGAGACGCAAGAGCCCAAGCATCAATTTGCGAGTCGACATTTTGGCGATGGCGAGAAGCGAGATCGTCGGCCTCGGACGCGCCCTCGCAGCCGCTGCGGAGACGGCCAGAGCCGTCGGCACTCGAGATCGCGGCGGGCTCTTCCCGAGCCACGTCGACTGGCGCGCCCAGTTGAAGCGCCTCCTGCACCGCTCCAGGTCGCTGCGCCGCCGTGCCGCGCGCCCAAGTCGAGACTTCCTGTGGTACTCCGCCGCGACGCTGCTCGCGGCCGCGATGGGACTCGCGGTCGCATTGTGGGGTTGAAAGTCTGCGCACTGCGAACCCCGTCTCGACGCATGCCGTAGTCGGGGGACCGTGAAGTTGGCGCTCTTTCCGAACCTTTCGTAAGCCTTTCTCGCGCTCACCGGTTCGAGCGCCTAGAGTCGCCCGGGCGCGCCGCGCAGTGAGGAGTCGAACGGTGCGCCTGCGGTTCCACACAGCCGGTTTTCCACATATCCACAGCAAGGTGGGGAATGACTTCTGGACCAAGCCACGCGATTGAATCGTCGCCTTCGCCAGAGCGTGAAGTTCCAGGCGAATTCGTATCCGAGGATCTGCGATCCGATTGCGCCCGTTTTTTAGATGACCTGCGGGTCAGGCTCCGCCCTGACGCACCGCCGAGGAGCACCGTACGGTTGCCGGGTCGATCCGAACGGGATCCGCCGGCGAGCTAGGACCAGCTGCGCAGCGTTTCCCTCAACTCCGTACCGCGTGCGACGAGATCGTCCGTCTGGTCGCTGGCGAGGGCGTCCTCTCTGCGAGCGGGGAGCGGGAACGCCGCCTGGAGCGGCTGCCCGAGACGCTCGTGCTGATACGCGACGATCGCTCGTGCGCCACCCCTTTCATCGATCGTGATCTGCTCTTCGTAGCGTCCTCCGCGAAGGCCGCTGAGCAGGAGCACGCTCGTCGCGTCGGGCGGCCGGAACCACACGAGCCAGGCGCTGGATGCGCGCGCGATCAGGAACGCGATTCGGCCGTTGTACTCGACTGGGTGGACGACATCGACATCCGGCTCCTGATCGAGCTCCGGCAGCGCCTGAACTAGGCCGAGGTAGAAAGGCTCGGGAAGCTCCTGGCGACTGCTGACGGCCTCATCCTCTGGGAACGCTCGCGCGAAGGCGCTCTGCAGGCCTTCGTACCAGGGCAGTGTCACCGCTCTCCAAACTCTCGCGGGATAAGGGCGCCGGACCTCGCGCTCACCGGCGAAGCCTAACCGCTACTAGCTTGACGGCCTGGTGCGCGTGGGTTGAATGGCGCTTGACAGCGGCCTAGCGCGATAGGAGGATCGAGCGCGTCTTGGCCAATGACCCCGGCCAGGGCGAGGACCCCTCGGGAGTCCTGCGTCTTTGCGATGCGGGACTCCCGCCCTCCTCCCGAGTATTGACGTGTGCTCAGCTCGCGACGATAGTTGGACAGCGCTGAAGGACCCGCCGCCCGGGCTCTCGAGACGTGCGGCATGTGGGTCCAACTCGACAACGAGCAATACCTTGGCGACCTGATCACGTTCCTCGAACACGAGGGATATCGGGTCGAACGCGTCAGCGAGCGCGAGATTGCTGTCGCTCCTGTCCCGAGCTCAAAGAGGTTCGACGTCATGCACCTCGAGCTCGACCTCCTCCTCCGCGCCTGGGAAGCGGGGCATCAAGGAGCGAGCGCTGTGTGCCTCATCCAGCGGCCATGAGGCGAGCCGGCAACGGTGAGGGCGGCAAGCTCCCTCACCGTCGTTTCCAGCGAGGCTAGGGGCCGGAGTGCTTGACCTTGCCCGAGACACACTTGCCGAAGGCGTTCGACTTGTTCGCGTTCGTGCCGTACTTGGTCTTGAAGGCGGCAGGATCGGCCTTGCGCTCCGTCCAGCACGCTTTGGCCGCGTTGTCAGTCGCCTTTAGCTGCTTGGCGGCCGCCGCCTTGGCGGTCTGCGAAACACAGTTGCCGAACGCGTTGGCGTGCTTTTTGCCGGTGCCGTACTTCACCATGAACCCAGCCGGGTCGGCCGTCCGCGCGGCCCGACACTCGGAGGTCGCGTTGCTCTGGTTCTTCGCGTTCTGTTGTGCGAGCTTGGAGACGCACTTACCGAACGCGTTCGACTTGCTCGCGTTCGTCCCGTAGAGCAGCTTGAACGCGGGCGCGCCCATCGCCGTCCGCTCGGTCGAGCACTGCTTGACCGCGGCCGCGTGTTCGGCCGGACTCGGTGTGCCGGCAACTGCCCAGGCGGGGATCGCGAGGACTGCCGTCAGACAAATGAAGATGAGTTTCCTCATCGGGGCTCCTTCCGTACTCGTTTTCCTGTCTCGATCAGAGGATTGCCCAGGAGCCGAAAACCTGCGCTCTGCAGGAGAATCTGTAGAGAGACGATTCGGTGATTGACCGGAGCCGACGCAGCGAGTCAGCGCGACTGGCTTCGGCCGTCGCCGCCGCCCTTCGAGCGTCGGCCGTTGTCGTGCCCGCGCCCGTGTTCGTCGCTCTCACCTCGACCGCTCTTCCCCGGATGCGAGCCGTGCTTCGCGGCGTTTGCAGAAGGAGCGACGTGTGTCGCCGCCGGGCACGGCCCGATGGTGTCTCCATGGTCCCTGTGGGCCGCAACCGCGTTCTCGTCCACGCTGATCGCATGGAACGGATGCTTCCAGGAGCCCGTGTGATGGCAGACCGTCACCTTGTGCTCTACGCCCGCTTCGGCGCTGCCGCTCCTCTGCTCCGGCGCACCCTGGTCCTCGTCGCGGTCAGGCTTTTCAGTCGAGCCGGAGTCGTCAGCCGATGCGTCCTTCGGCCGTGCCGACGGGGCGTTGCCGCGAGCAGCTACGACCTTCGCGTGCCGCTGATGAGCAACTGGTGTCGCGGGCTTATCCCGCAGGAGTCCGAGCGGACTTCCACCACTCGCAACTGCCGCCGCAGCGAAGCCTGCCAAGAGAACCAGCCCTGCGACCAGAAGCGTTATGAGCCGGCGTCGCACGTTGTGTTTCTTCTCTGCCATTGGTCCTCGGTAATCAGACTCCACGGAGGCCCGCGACCTGCGCTGCGCCCGCGAACATCATCTCCGATTGATGGCCGGTGAGCGAGTCTTGCAGGCAGCCGTGGCGCGAGCACGCGAGGGCTCCGAGCTCACTCGATTGAGGGAGCCGACTCGAGCGCGTGTAGCCCGATAACGCGGTCCCTGGCAACTGCGGCGGAAGGATGCGAAAGTGACTGCGGCGGAGTTCGAACAACTGACGGCGGTTGAGGCCGAGTGCTTGCTGCGCGAGCGGCTGCGGGTCTTCATCGCGGCGGGCGCTGAGCCCTGCGCCGCGCTCGTCCTGGCAGCTCAGGTCGAGGTGTCAGAGCAGGCGGCGGTTCAACTACTTGGTGACGGCTTCTCGGTGGACCTCACGCTCCGGCTGCTCTACAGCGCCGCCTAGTTTCGGTAGCTGCGCTCTAGTGGGGGGTTTGTCCATTGGCTTGCCAGCTTCGGACGAGCTCTTGATCAAGATGCCTACCCGAAGAGCGCACTCCAGGCAGCGAAGCGAGCCAAGGAGCGCGAGCGGCTCTTCCAGGAGAGTGCCGCAGGTCGACCGACCGGGCCAGCGTCAGAAATTGGGTCGTCCATCGACGTCCTGCGCGCTGCCGCTCCCTTAGCCTCCCCCTCCAACTACGACATCTGGGGGTCATATCTGCGCTGCGGATCGGCATACCGCCACGTTTTGCGCGCGCTCGCCCGCCGCGAGCGGCCTTGATGTAATTGCCACCTGGTGGGATCAGCCACTCGGCGTTCAGCACACGGAGGATCGATGCCCACCCATCTGTCTTCGTGAGTTCGCCGACCGTCTTCGATGTTCGGTTACGGGCCGTCTCCTCGTCGGCGCCCATTACCTGACCGACGTCCTTGCCAGCCTCGTGATTTCGGTGATCGCCACCTATCTGATCCTGCGTTTTTCACGGCCCTGCTCCGTCGCTGTGTTCGGTTGTTCGGGCGGCTGTCCGACCTGTGGTCGGGCCGATTCACAGCGGGCGCGCGTTGGATCTCGCGCGCGCTACCTCGCTGAGACGTCCGACGCATCGATGGAGGAAGCCAGCTTGTAAGTGCTGCGCTGGCGGCTCTGCCGAGCGCAGCTCAGACGGCGCTACCCCTTGCCGCGTGGATTGCTACCCCTTGCCGCGCGGATTCGTGGCCGCGCGCGAGTTCATCAGAGCGAATAGCGTGTTCGACGACTTCGTTCTTCTCCGCTGAGGTCCTCCGGGGCTGAACCTTCCGATATGCCCGCCTCGTCGCGTGGCGCCGGATGCTGCGTCTGTTCGTTCACCTGGTCGTCGCCGCTAATCGTCGGTGTGTCCTCGAGTTGACCCGGCTCGCGGTCCTCTCCTGCCGTCTCGCCGGCGGGCGAACCTGAGGCGGGAGAGCTCGGCGGCTTCTCCAATGATGGTTCCAGCGGGTGGAACTCGGTGTGTTTGTCGCGCGCCGTCATTTAGGGCCCTGCTACCCGAACGGGCTCAAGCAAAACTGCGTAGCTTAAGAAGCGAACCCAGCCTCAGGTGACGGCGCAAGGACTT
>JAWVDY010000242.1:0-3658 GCA_033856995.1 Gaiellaceae bacterium | reverse complement strand
CTCGCAGATGCGCCCTTGGTGGGCTGCCGTTTCTTGACCGGGGCGTGGGATGCCGCAGCCGCTGCCGAAGCCGAGTTCGCCGAGCGGTGGATCCCGTGCTGCACGCCCTCGTAGCCGACGCCGGTCGCAAGCACGGCGGTCGCGGCAAACACGGTGGCCTTGGCCGCGATGGCCCCTCCCACGGCCGCGCCTCCGCCGCTTCCGCCGAAGAGCCCGACGAGCGACTGCGGCAGCGGGATCGCGCCGAGCGCCTTGAGCGCGCCGCGCTGGGCACGCTGGCTGCGGGCGAAGCCGGCGCAGTCGTCGCACTCGCGCAGGTGAGCTCGAAGCGCACCCTTCTCCTTGCGCGAGAGCCGCCCGTCCAGCTGGCGCGAGATCGCGAGCTCGGCGGCGTGGCAGGTGATCCCCTCCTCAAGCTGCTCGCGCAGCGCGCGGCGCGCGCGGAAGATGAGCGTCTCGACGGCGCTCACCGTCGTCTCGAGGATGTCGGCGATCTCTTGGTAGCTCCGGCCTTCGAGCTCGCGCATCACGAGGGCGGAGCGCTGGTTGAACGCAAGGTGGCCGAGCGCGCGGCGGATGTCGTCGGCCGTGAGCGCGTCCTCCTCGACGACGTCTTCCGCCAGCTCCTCCTCGTAGAAGACCTCGTTCGGCCTGCGCTGCGACTGCCGGAAACGCTGGCGGCAGACGTTGTGCGCGATGGAGATCAGCCAATTCTGCGGCTGGCGCGGGCGCTCGCCCCGCTCCATCGCCCGGTAGGCGTTGAGGAAGGTCGTCTGGGTGACGTCTTCGGCGTCGGCCTCGTTGCGCAGGACGACCAGCGCGTAGCGATAGACATCGCCTGCGTGCTTGCGGTAGAGCCGCTCGAACGAGCGGTCGGTGCTCAGACGCTGTGCGAGAACAGGGGTCACAGACATAAAGATGCCGGATTCGGCGGGTTCTTGCACCCCGCCGATGGGTTATTTGACCGGTGGAGGCGGTAGCGGCGGCGGTGGTGGCACCGGCGGGAGCGGCGGAAGTGGTGGCAGCGGCGGGAGTGGCGGCAGCGGTGGTGGTGGCGGGAGCGGCGGTAGCGGCGGGGGTGGCGGCAGCGCCGGAGGCGGCGGGAGCGGCGGTAGCGGCGCGGGTGGAAGTAGTGGTGAAGGCGGAAGCGGTGGCGGTGGCGGCAGCGGCGGGACGGCCGTGGGAGGCGCCACGATCCCGGTTGCAGGCGGACGGCTGACCGTGGTTCCCGGGGCCTTTGATCCGACGGTGCTCGCCGGCGGTGACCCGCCGATCTCTCCGCCGGTGCGAGCGCGCGCTGAGGTTGGAATCGCCCGCCGCAACGTCGTGCCGCCGCGCGTGGTCTGCGCGGTGCCGCTGCCTGCGGCAGCGCCGGCGCTGCCCGTTACGGCGTCGGCGGCTCGGGCCGCTTGGACCTGCGGCGGAGTACCCCGCGCGGTCGACACGATCTGGATCCCCTTGTAGCCCGCACCGGCAGCGACCGCTCCTGCAGCGGCGACGGCAGCGGCCTTCAGCACCAGGTCGGCTCCGAACAGCGTACCTCCGGCCGCGACGACGCTTCCGCCCGCGCCGAAGAACGACGACAGCGAGCCCGGCAGCGGTACCGCGGTGAGAACGCCGAGCGCCTTTCGACTGACCTGCAGGCGCCGGCGTCCGCGGAAGAGCAATGCCTCGACCGCGCTGACCGACACGCCGAGGGTGGCAGAGATCTCCTGGTAGCTGCGGCCCTCGAGCTCTCGCATCACGAGCGCGGCGCGCTGGTTGAACGAGAGGTTCGCGAGCGCGGAGAGGACCTCGCCGAGGTCGGGGCGGTCGTCACTGGGCGCGACCGGCTCGGGCGTCCCCTCGAGCGCGACCTCGCGCGGCCGGGCGCCCGCCTGGCGCCAGCGCATGCGACAGACGTTGTGCGCGATCGTGATCAGCCAGTTGTGCGGCTTGATCGGACGCTCGCCGCGCTGGAACGCCCGGTAGGCGTTGAGGAACGTCGTCTGTGTGACGTCCTCGGCGTCCGCCGGGTTCGCGGTGATCGCGAGCGCGTACTGGTAGATCTCGCGCGCGTGACGCTTGTAGAGCTGCTCGAAGGCGCCCTCTTCGGGAGGCTTGAACAGCCCAAGGTGCCGCTTGCGCGAGCGGGATGCCTCCACGTTGCTCAAACGGCTAACGCCGCGGTACGGATACGGCTAGCTGGCCGCGGCGGCGCGTTTGCGGTTTGGCAGATGGATCGCGCGGCCGAGTGCGACGAGACCGGCTTCCTTGATCGCCTCGGAGAGCGTCGGGTGCGCCGCCATTCCGTCGGCCACGGTCTCGACGGTGGCCTCGGCGTCGAGGGCGACGGTGCCGACCTCGATCAGATCGGTCACGTGCGGGCCGACCATGATCAGCCCGAGGAGCTCGCCGTACTTGGTCTCGTGGATCGACTTCACCCAGCCGACGGTCTCGTTCTGCATCACGGCTCGCGCGTTGGCGACCCAGGGGAACATGCCGACGGCGACGTCGTCGCCGTGCTGCTCACGCGCCTCGGCCTCGGTGAGGCCGACGCCTGCGATCTACGGGTCGGTGTAGATCGGGCGCGGAACGCCGCGGTTGTCGACGACCGCCTCGTGACCCATGGCGTTCTCGGCCGCGACTTCGCCCTCGCGGAACGCGGTGTGCGCGAGCTGCCAGTAACCGGCGCAGTCGCCGACGGCGTAGATGTGCGGCACCGTCGTGCGGCGGTGCTCGTCCGCGGCGATGCCCTTGCGCTTGTCGAGCTCGACGCCGATCTCCTCGAGGCCGAGGTTCTCGACGGTTGGCCCGCGGCCGGTGGCGACGAGCATCAGGTCGGCCTCGGTGGTTGCGCCGCCGTGGTGGACGACGAGCGCGCCTCCGGTGTCCTCGACCTTGTCGCAGGTGGTCTCGAGGTGGAGCGTGATGCCGCGCTTGCCGAATTGCTTGGCGAGCTCCTTGGCGGCGTCGGCGTCCTCCTGCGGGATCAGGCCCGGAAGCATCTCGATGATCGTCACCTCGGAGCCGAAGCGGCGGAAGATCGAGGCGAACTCGCAGCCGATGATCCCGCCGCCGAGGACGACAAGCCGCCTCGGAACTTGGGTCTGAGCGAGCAAGCCCGTCGAGTCGACGCAACGAGGCGATTCGAGCCCGTCGATCGGCGGTCGCAGCGGATACGACCCGGTCGCGACGACCGCCTGTTTGAACGTGACGGCCTCGCCGCCTTCGACCTGGATCGTGTTCGCGTCGGTGAAGCGGCCGGCGCCCTTGACCCATTCGACGCCGTTGGCCTTGAAGAGGCTCGCGACGCCCGACGTCATCTGTTTGACGACGCCGTCCTTCCACTGGTTCGCGACCGCGAAGTCGAGCATCGGCGAGCCGACGTGAACGCCGAGCTTGCCGAAGGTCTCCTCGGCCTCCTTGATCGCGAACGCGGTCTGCACCCAGGCCTTCGTCGGGATGCAGCCGACGCGCAGGCACGTGCCGCCCAGCTCGGGCTCCTTCTCGATACAGACGGCCTTGGCCCCGAGTTGCGCCGCGCGAATCGCTGCGGTGTAGCCGCCGGGCCCGCCGCCGAGGACGGCAACGTCACATTCCATCGTGGTTCCTCTCGTCGCTTCGCTTCGGGTCGGGCGCGATCCTAGCGAGGGCGGGTTGGGTTGGGCGCGTCGGT
>JAWVDY010000241.1:0-6839 GCA_033856995.1 Gaiellaceae bacterium | reverse complement strand
GGTCTCGGGAATCGAGTAACCCTGCATCGTCGGCGGCCACGCGCCGCCGTTCGGGTGGTACTGCAGCGCGTCGAGGTCGCGGCCCTCGGCGCCGAGGTCGAGCGCCAGCTGCGTGACTTCGCCGGTCGCGCCGGGATGGTTCGTCGAGAGCTCGCCGCGCTCCTCGGCCTCGCGGTAGCAGCGCCCGCCGGCGGCGAGCACGACCGAGGCTGCTTCGATCACGAGCTCCTCGCCGCTCTTGCGCCGGCAGGTCGCGACCCAGCCGTTCTCGTGGACCTCCAGCGAGACGAGCGGGCAGTTCGGGAGCGCCTCGCCGCTCGAGTCGACATAGGCGTCGCGCAGCGCGCTCGTGATCGCGTGGCCGGTGCGGTCTCCGACCTGCAGCAGGCGCTTCCGGGTGGCGCCGCCGCAGCGGGCCAGCCGGTAGCCGCCGTTCTCGCGCGTGAACTCGACACCCTGCTCCTCGAGCCAGTGGATCGCTCCGGGCGCTTCGCCGGTGAGCACCTCGACGAGTCGCTTGTCGGCCGTCTCGTGCGAGCTCTGCCAGACATCTTCGGCGTGCTGCTCGGGCGAATCGTCGTCCCCGAAGGCCGCCTGGATGCCGCCCTGGGCCTTCGCGGAGTTGCACGACTGGAGCGCGCCCTTCGTCACCAGGGCGACGCTGGCGCCTGCCCGCTCAGCGGACAGCGCGGCCGCGAGGCCCGACGCACCGCTTCCGACCACGAGCACGTCAAAAGAGAGCCGCTCGGCCATGGATCGCATCGTACCCTAATTCGTCGCATTAGAACCGCTTATCCGAGTGCCGAGGGCTATGCTCGCCGACCGATGCGATGGCTGGCCAAAGCCGCGCTCCAGCGCGGGCTCGGAGCGCTTCCCCAGGGGGAGCGACTGAACTACGTCTTCCAGCGGCGCGTGCTGCGGTCGCTGCCGGCCGGCGACCCGGCGCTGCGGCGGAAGTTCGCGCGTGCCGTCCAGCACCTCGGCGTGTACGCGGAGCAGGGGCCTGGCGTCCCGCCGGCCGAGGCGTGCTTCTACGAGTTCGGCGCCGGCTGGGACCTCGCGATCCCGCTCGCCTACACGATGCTCGGCGTTGGCCGCCAGCTGCTTGTCGACATCCGCCCGAGCGCGAGGCTCGAGCTCGTGAGCGACTCGCTCACGTCGTTCGAGCGGCTGCGCGCCGAGCTCGAGACCGAGGCGGGACGCGAGTTGCGCTCGCTCGGCGAGCCGCTGCGGTCACTCGACGAGCTCGAGGCGCGCTTCGGCATCCGTTATTTCGCGCCGTGCGACGCGCGGGACACGGGCCTACCGGAGGGGTCAATCGAGTTCGCCTCGAGTACCGACACCTGCGAGCACATCCCGGCGGACGAGCTCGCGACGATCTTCCGGGAGACGTGGCGGCTCCTGCGCCCGGGTGGCGCATTCAGCTGCCGGATCGACCTCCAGGACCACTACTCGTACTTCGACCCGAGCCTCTCCCGCTACAACTTCCTCCGCTTCTCCGACCGCTCCTGGAGCCTCGTCAACTCGCCGCTCCACCACCAGAACCGGCTGCGCTCGCCGGACTACCTGCGGCTCGTGCGGGAAGCCGGGCTCGACCTTGTCGTGGAACGGCCTTCGGGGCCGAGCGAGGAAGGCCTCGAGGAGCTGGGGTCCCTGCCGCTGGCGGAGCGCTTCCGCGGGTACACGCCCGAGGAGCTCGGCGTGACCGTGCTCTCGTTCGTCGCGCGCCGCGGGGGTTGAGGTCCGGGGTCACGGTGCCGACCTCTATGGAATGGCACGCGGCTTCTCGGTCATCTCGCTGCTCGCAGCGCTGCTCATCGGCGGCTGGCTGCTGACGGCGCAGCAGTCCTCGCCTTCGCGCCAGCAGACGACGCAGGCGGTCGCCGAGGCGCAGCAGGCAGCTGCGGGACTCGCGTTCCAGCAGGCCGAAGCGCAACTCGAGCAGACCCATTCGCTCAGCGGGACCTACGTGAGAACCTCGCTCGCAGGCTTCGGCGTGACCCTCGTGCGCGCCGACGCGAGCACGTACTGCATCCAGAACGCGACCGCGCACCTCTCCGGCCCCGGCGGCGCTCCCGCTTCCGGCCCCTGCTGAGCTACCAGATGCTTCGGAGCAGCTCGGCGATCTCCGCCGGGCTCGCCGGACGCGGGTTCGCCTTCGCACCTGCACGCAACGCGGTCGCCTCGGCGACCTCGTCGAGCTCGTCTTCGGGCACACCCAGGTCGCGCAGCCGCTCGAAGCCGGCCATGCGTGCGAGCTCTTCCGTCCGTGTGACGGGGTCGGCTGCGTGGAGTGCCTCCCCGAATCGAGCTATCTCCGCGGCGGCGACAGCCGCATTGAAGCGAAGCGCAGGCGGCAGGCAGAGCGCGTTCGCCGCGCCGTGCGCGATCCCGTAGCGGCCGCCGAGCGCCTGCGCCATCGCGTGGCCGAGGGCGAGGCCGGCAGAGCCGAGGGCGGCGCCGGCGTGCTGCGCGCCCTGGAGGAGCGTCCTGCGGGCCTCGACGTCGTGACCGTCGGCCAGCACCTTCGGCAGCGCCTCGCCGATCAGTCGCGCGCCTTCGAGCGCCTCGCGGTCGCCCTCGGGATTTCGGCCCGCGACGTAGAGCGCCTCGGCGCAATGCGCAAGCGCGTTCAGCGCAGTGCCGCCGCTCTGCTCGCGCGGCAGGTCGAGCGTCAGCCGTGGCTCGTAGACGATTGCGGCCGGGTGCGCCGCGGAACCGCCGCCCTTCATCCTGCGGTCGGGGTCGCGGACGCCGAAGAAGTCCGTCCACTCGGAGCCCGAATACGTGGTCGGAATCGAGACCAGCGGCAGCCCGGTCTCGGCCGAGACGGCCTTCGCGAGGTCGATCGCGCTCCCGCCGCCGATCGCGAGCAAGCCGTCGGCTCCGCCCGCTGCGGCGACGACGTCGGCGATCCGGTCGCTCGGGACGTCGCTCCAGCGGCCGGTCACGCGCAGCGGGAGATCGGCCCAGCGATCGCTGCCGACGAGAAACGGCCGCTCGATGCCGAGCTCCGCGAGAAGCGGCTCGAGCTCGTCGAGTCCCCAGCGAACGATCACAAGCGGGCCCGCGCGAAGTCGAGGAACGCCTCGGCTGCGCGCGTCGCCGACCGGCCGGCCGAGCGGACGAGCGAGATGTCGCGAGCGGGATCGAGCCCCTTCACACGTGCGATGGCCAGGGTGCCGGCCGCGAGGTCGACGGCGATCGCGGCGCGGGAGATGAACGTGACGCCGTAGCCGGCGACGACCGCGGCCTTGACCGACTCCTGGAGTCCGAGTTCGAGCCGCGGCTCGAGGTCACGCAGGCGCACGCCGGCCCTGCGGAGCTCGTCTTCGATCACCTGCCTGACTCCGGCCCCCTCCTGCATCACGATCAACGGCTCCTCACGCAGCTGCGCGAGGCTCACCGTGCGGTTCGCGAAGGTGTGGCCCGGCGGGACGGCCAGCACGACCTCGTCGCGGAAGAACGGCTCGAAGACGACCCCGCGATGGCGCCGCGCCGCGCCGACCACGCCGAGCTCGAGCTCGCGTTCCGCGACGCGCTCGACAACCGACTGCGTGTCGGAGATCGAGAGCGAGACCGAGACTGCCGGGTTGTCGCGCTGGAACTCGCAGAGGAGCACCGGCACCACCGTGCTGCCCGGACCCGTGGAGGCACCGACGTGCAGCGTGCCGCCGAGGTCGCCGCCGTCGGCGGCCTGCAGCTCGTCGACGAGCTGCTCCTCGAGCTGCAGCATCCGCTGGGCGCTGCGGTAAAGGGCGGCGCCGGCCTCAGTCGGCTCGACCCGGCGGCCGGAGCGGTCGAGCAGCCGGCGACCGAGACGCTTCTCGAGCGAGCGCACCTGGAGGCTCACGGCGGGCTGGGTGACGCCGAGACGCTCCGCCGCCTGGGAGAAGCTCTTGCGCTCGACCACGGCGCAGAACGCTGCGAGCTGCCGCGTGTCCATAAGTGAACCTTATCCGCGCAGTCACACTTCCGGCACAAACTCGCTGCAGTCTCGTGCGAATTTCGTCAGTACGATCGCGGCTGGGTGGTGGGTTAGGGGGTGCCCCAGGAGCGTAGGGTTCCGGGCTGGGCGGCGGATCGGCGCGGACGCTCTAGCATTGACGCGTGGCGGCACCTCAGCCCAGTCCGAGCGACTCGTTCGTGGAACGGTTCTCCTCGCTCGTCAGCGGGTCGGCGAAGCGGCGCGTCGATCTCGAGCTCCGCACCCTCGACGTCCTCTTCGCATCGCTCTTCCTGCTCGTGTCGCTCCCGCTCTTGCTCCTGATCGGCGCCGCGCTCCTCGTCACGAGCGGCCGCCCGCTGTTCTACCGCGGCGAGCGCGTCGGCCGCGACGGGCGGATCTTCCAGATGCTGAAGTTCCGCACCCTCCGCCGCGGAGCCGAGGAGCGGCTCGGGCCGTACCTCGGCGAGGAGCTCGTCACCCGCACGCGCCAGGAAACGACCCGGCTGGGCCGCCGCCTCCGCGCCGCCCAGCTCGACGAGCTGCCGCAACTCTGGAACGTGCTCCGCGGCGACATGAGCCTCGTCGGCCCGCGGCCCATCCGCCCGCGGTTCTTCGAGCAGCTCGCGGGCGACCTGCCGGCCTACTGGCAGCGACTCGTCGTCCGCCCCGGCCTTACCGGCTTCGCCCAGGTTCGCCGCGGCTACGAGACCTCGATGGCCGAGAAGCTCGCGCACGACCTCGAGTGGATCGCCGACCGCTCCGTCCCGCTCTACCTGCGCACGCTCGTCGCGACGGCGTTCCGCATCGCCGGGCAGACCATGAAGAGCATGGTCACGAGCGGTCACTAGACTCGAAGCGTGTGTGGGATCTGCGGGATCGTTGCTGCCAGCGGGCCTGCCGACCCCGACCGGCTCGCGCGGATGAGCGCCAAGCTCGTCCACCGCGGGCCCGACAGCGACGGAGCTTTCGTCGAGGGACCCGTAGGCCTCGCCGCCCGCCGCCTCGCGATCATCGACCTCGACACCGGCGACCAGCCGATCGCGAACGAGGACGAGACAGTCCACGTCGTCCAGAACGGCGAGCTCTACAACTACCGCGAGCTGCGAGCCGAGCTCGAGCGCGCCGGCCACCGCTTCCGCACCCTCGGCGACACCGAGGTGCTCGTCCACCTCTACGAGCAGGACGGCCCCGCGTTCGCCCGGCGGCTGCGCGGTATGTTCGCCGTCGCGCTCTGGGACTCGACCCGGAGGCGGCTCGTTCTCGCGCGCGACCGCTACGGGATCAAGCCGCTCTACTACCGCGAGAGTGCTGACGGGCTCGAGTTCGCCTCCGAGCTGCGCGCCCTGCCGCGTGGAGAGATCGACCTCGACGCGCTCGAGGCGTTCCTCGCCTTCAACTCGATCCCCGCGCCGCTGACGATCTTCCGCAAGGTGCGCAAGCTCCCGCCCGGGCATGTGCTCGTCTGGGAAGGCGGCGAGGCGAGGCTCGAGCGCTATGCGCGGCCCGCTCCCGCCCCTGAGCACGCGCTGCGGGGCGACGACGAGGCGGAGCTGATCGAAGAGCTGCGAGGGCGCCTGCGCGACTCCGTGCGCGCGCACCTCGTGTCCGACGTGCCCGTGGGCGTCCTGCTCTCCGGCGGGGTCGACTCGGCTGCGCTCGCAGCGCTCGCCGCGCAGGAGACGGCCGAGCCGCTGCGCACGTTCTCGATCGGCTTCGAAGAGCGCTCCTTCGACGAGCTTGCCGACGCGCGGCTCGTCGCCAACCGCTACGGCACACGCCACCGCGAGCTCGTGCTGCGGCCCGACGCGGCGCTGCTGCTGCCAGCGCTCGCCGACGCGTTCGACGAGCCGTTCGCCGACTCCTCGGCGCTGCCGACCTACCTCGTCTCCCAGCTCGCGGCCGAGGACGTGAAGGTCGCGCTCTCGGGCGAGGGCGGCGACGAGCTCTTCGGCGGCTACTACACCTACGTGGCCGACCTTCTCGCCGAGCGCACCGGCGGCCTGGCGCGGCTCGCCCGGCCGCTCGTCGAGCTGCTCCCGACCTCGACCGCGAAGGCGAGCTTCGACTACAAGGCAAAGCGGTTCGTGCGGGCGGCGCACCTGCCGCCGCTCGAGGCGCACCACGGCTGGAAGGAGATCTTCTCGCCCGAGGCGCGCGCAGAGCTGACCGGCCGCTCCTCCGCCTTCGATCCGGTCGACCTGCTGCGGGCTCGCTTCGCCGAGACTGAGGGAGCCCAGCTCCTGTCACGCCTTCAGGACGTCGACGTCGGCACCTACCTCGTCGACGACCTGCTCGTGAAGACCGACCGCGCGTCGATGGCGCATTCGCTCGAGGCCCGCGTCCCATTCCTCGATCCGGTCGTCACCGGCTTCGCGCTCGCGTTGCCGACGAAGCACAAGGTGCGCGGGTTGCAGAAGAAGGTGCTGCTGCGCAAGGCCGCGGAGCCGTTGTTGCCGAAGCAGATCGTGTGGGGCAAGAAGCGCGGCTTCTCGATCCCCGCCGCAGCGTGGCTGCGCGGCGAGCTCGAGCCGTTCGCGCGCGACACGCTGTCCGCGGACGCGCTCCGCCGGCAGGGCTTCTTCCGCCACGAAGCGGTGACGAAGCTGCTCGATGAGCACGTCGCCGGCAAGCAGGACTGGAGCCGGCAGCTTTGGGGTCTGCTGGCGTTCACGCTATGGCACGAGCGCCACGTCGAGCAACCGCCTCGCTCGCCCCGCGCGAGCGTGTCGCAGGGAGTGCTCGCATAAAGGTCTGGATCGACATGACGGCTTCGGCACACGTGCTCGTGTTTCGGCCGTTGATTCAGATCATGCGCGGGCGAGGGGACGACGTTCAGATCACGGCGCGCGATTACGCGCAGACGCTGCAGCTGCTCGAGCTGCACGGGCTC
>JAWVDY010000240.1:0-2860 GCA_033856995.1 Gaiellaceae bacterium | reverse complement strand
ACCTGGAGCCGATCCCGCTCGGACAGGGCCGCGTGCACCAGGAGGGCTCCGACGTGACCGTGGTGGCGACCGGGCGCTTGGTGCACGAGGCGCTCGCCGCTGCGAAGGAGGCCGAGGAGGACGGTGTTTCGGTCGAGGTCTTCGATCCGCGAACGCTGCAGCCGCTCGACGTCGACGGTCTGATCGGCTCGGTGAAGAAGACGAGCCGCTGCGTCGTCGCGCACGAGGCCGTGACGCGCATGGGGTTCGGCGCCGAGATTTCGGCGGTCGTGCAAGAGCAGGCCTTCGACTGGCTCGACGCGCCGGTCGAGCGCGTGGGCGCGAAGTTCGCGCCGCTTCCGTTCGCGCCCGTGATGGAGGAGTACGTCGTGCCGCACTCCGCCGAGGTGCTCGAGGCGATCCGCCGGACGGTAGGCCGCGATGGCAGCTGAAACCGCCGTTTTCGGCCATCCCACAGTGACAGTCACTGTGACTGTCACCGGTAATCGGCCGGAGGGGCCAGGGCCAGCGAAGTAAAGCTCCCGCGTCTCGGCCAGGGCATGGAGTCGGGCACGATCGTCAGGTGGCTGAAATCGGAGGGCGAGCGCGTCGAGAAGGGCGACCCGCTGTACGAGCTCGACACGGACAAGGTGACGCAGGAGGTCGAGGCCGAGGCCTCGGGTGTGCTGCTGCAGATCGCCGTGACCGAGGGCGAGGTGCCGGTCGGCGACACGATCGCGTTCATCGGCGAGGAGGGGGAGGAGGCGCCGGCCGCCGCGGATGCCGCGAGCAGCGACAACGGCGCCGCCGCCAAGGAGGTCGACGAGGACCCGAAAGAGGAGGGCTCGCCGGGCCCGGCGCGCGAGGAGGAGCGCGAGCGCGGCCGGACCGCGTCCGAGCAGATCGCCGAAGCGCGGCGCCCGGCGCCGGCCGGCGGGGGGCGCGTGAAGGCGTCGCCGCTCGCGCGGCGGATCGCCCGGGAGCGCGGCATCGAGCTTTCGTCCCTGTCGGGCACGGGCCCGGACGGGCGGATCGTCGCCGAGGATGTGGAGCGCGCCGAGGCGGGCGCCGCCCCGGCAGTGGCGACCGCGGCTCGTGTTCCGGCCGGCGAGGTCGAGCGGCGAGAGCTGACGAGCACTCGCAAGACCATCGCGCGCCGCCTCACCGAGGCGTGGCAGATCCCGGTCTTCCAGTTGCAGGCGTCCGTCGACATGAGCCGTGCGAACGCGCTCGTATCGCGCTTGCGCGGCGACATGGAAGCCCCGAAGACGACCATCACGGACGTGCTCACGAAGGTGTGCGCCGAGGCGCTGATGCGTCACCGCGAGGTGAACGCGCAGTGGACGGACGACGCGATTCTGCTCTTCCCGACGGCGAACATCGGGATCGCCGTGGCGGCTCCGCAGGGGCTCGTGGTGCCGGTGATCCGCAGTGCCGAGCGGCGGCGCCTGCTCGAGATCGCAGATGCCCGGGCCGAGCTCGTGGCGCGGGCGCGCGAGAACAAGCTCCAGCGCAGCGACCTGGAGGACGGAACGTTCACGATCTCGAACCTCGGCATGTTCCGCGTCGAGCAGTTCACAGCGGTTCTCAACCCGCCGCAGGCGGCGATCATCGCGGTCGGCGCGACCGAGGAGCGGGCCGTCGCGATGGGCGGCGAGGTCGTCGTGCGACCGACGATGACCCTCTCGGCGACCTTCGACCACCGGGCAGTCGACGGCGCGCCGGCGGCCGGCTTCCTCCAGACGGTCAAGGAGTTGCTGGAGGAACCCGGGCTGATGCTCTAGCCGATGCGCATCTGGTACCGGGTCAGCGATCTGGATGCGGCGCGGGCGTTCTACAAGGATGTGCTCGGGTTCACGGAGACCTTCGTCGACCAGGATGAGCGCTGGGCGAGCCTCGACCGCGCCGCGACGGAGATCGCGATCGGCGAGACCGGCGACGATCCGGGCGAGGACGCCGACGAGGGGCCGGTGGCGACGATCGACGTCGCGGACGTGAAGGCCGAGCGCGAGCGGCTCGTCGCCGCTGGGGTCGAGGTCGGCACGGTGCTCGAGCTCCACGGCGCGATGCGGATCCTCGACCTCTTCGATCCGGACGGGAACCGGATCCAGCTCGCGGAGGACGTGTCGTGATCCGTCCGGGCGGGTCTCAGGACGTGCCGTTCATGCGGGACATGCTGCGGCACGCCTACTACTGGCGGGTCGACCGCGTCTCGGAGACCGGCGAGCCGCCCGTGCAGCGGTACGTCGAGCGGTGGGGGCGGCCGGGAGACACGGCGCTGATCGCGATCCAGGACTTCCAGCGTGTCGGGGCCGCCTGGTTCCGGCTCTTCAACGACCGGAACGGCGGCTACGGGTTCATCGACGCGGAGACACCGGAGCTCTCGATCGCGATCGTCCCGAGCAAACGCGGCAGCGGCCTCGGGTCGGAGCTCCTGGACGCGCTCCTCACACGGGCGCGTGCGGACGGCTACGCGGGGATCAGCCTGAGCGTGGAGAAGGGCAGCCCCGCGGTCGGGCTCTACGAGCGGCACGGGTTCGCCCACGTTCGCGACGACGACGGCGGCGTCACGATGCGCGCCGACCTGAGCTCGTAGCGACCCTGGCCGGCCGAACGCGTCCAGGATCATGCCCGCGCGAGTAACCCGTTTCCCCCAGGGGCCTTCGGCCCTTTACCCCCGCTTTTGAGACTAGCCGTGAAATCGTCACGGATGCGTGACGCGTTGCCTGAACAGTCACAACGCGTCCACAGCCCACCGACGCGCCCAACCCAACCCGCCCTCGCTAGGATCGCGCCCGACCCGAAGCGAAGCGACGAGAGGAACCACGATGGAATGTGACGTTGCCGTCCTCGGCGGCGGGCCCGGCGGCTACACCGCAGC
>JAWVDY010000239.1:0-3220 GCA_033856995.1 Gaiellaceae bacterium | reverse complement strand
CCGCGACGCCGAAGCGCGCACGGCCCTCCGAGCTGGCGCGCGTCGAGGCCGAGATCGCGGCGCTGGAGACCGAGATCGCCCGGCTCGAGGCGCGTCTCGCCGAGGACTGGGGCGACGTCGAGACCTTGAGCGCACACCGCCGCGCCCGCGACGAGCTCGACGCGCTGCTCCCCCGCTGGGAGCGGCTGTTCGAGAAGGCGCAGGCCTAGTCAGGCCCAGAAGGCGGCGAACGCGTCCGGGTCGAGCGGCACCGCGGTCACGTCCGCGAGCCGATCCTCCCGCACCTCGCAGAGCAGCACCTGGTCGATGTCGAGCGTGCGCCCGTTCCGCGCGCCGCGGGCCCGGTAGAGCGCAACCGCCCGCCCGTCGCCGCCGAGCGCCCAGCGCAGCTCGCTCCGATAGGTGCCGCCGGTCTCCTCGGTCGTCCGCCGCAGGAACGCGACCACCTCGCGCCAGCCGCGGTACTCGCCCGACATCGCAGTGGCGCCGCCGACCCGCCACGCGATCTCCCGGTGGAGCATGGCGCCGACGGCCGCGCCGTCGCGGCGCAGGAAAGCGTCGAAGAGCCGGCGCATGAGCGCTGCGTTCGGGTGCTCGCCCACGGAAGAAACGCTATACCGCCGGCCCCGGGCTGCCGATAGTGACGAAATGAACGCCGCCGAGCGCGACCCCCGCATTGTCGTGCGCTTCGCCCTGTTCGCCGGGGTGGCGTTGCTGATCGCCCTCGGCGTCGGCCTGCTCGTGGCGCGAACCTTCGCGAACTCGCGCGCCCAGAACGGCGTCCGCGAGGACGCCCGCTTCCTCGCCTCCCGGCTCGGCCACGACGACCTCGCACGCACCGCCTTCCTGAGCGCGCGCCTGAAGGGCGCGGCCGATCCGGCGCTGCTCGATTCCTTCCTCGCCCCGAACGACCTCGGCCAAGGCGTCCTGCGCGTGACGCTCTTCTCGCCGGAGGGCTGGGTCACGTACTCCACCGACCACGCGCTGATCGGAGCCAGGCCCCACCCCGGCGAGGTGCAGCGGGCGCTCGGAGGCCATGCGGTCGAGGCGCGCTCACGGATCGCCGGCCACGAGGTGATCAACTCCTTCGTCCCTGTCACGTGGACGATGGACCCGACGCGCCCGCGCGGCGTGCTCGAGGTGCAGACCGACTACAGCCCCGTCGCGGCGCAGATCCACGACGAGATCTTCGTCCAGGCCGGAGCGATGGTGCTGGCGCTCCTCGTCCTCTATCTCGCGCTGCTGCCGATCATGCAGCGGATGACTCTCGCGCTCCGCGAGCGCGCGGAGCGCCTGCGCGCCTCGCTGGTCGAGCGTGGACGCCTCGCGGCGATCGTCGACGGCTCCACCGACGCGATCGTGGGTCGCTCGAGCGACGGCGCGATCACGACCTGGAACAGCGGCGCCGAGCGGATCTACGGCTGGACCGCTGCAGAGGCGGCCGGCGAGAAGATCGCGATCCTCCTCCCGGACAACAGGGACGACGACGGCCTGGAGTGGGCCGAGGAGCTCGACCTGACGCGCACCGTCCACGTCCGCAAGGACGGCACTCAGGTCCGCGTCTCGGTCGCGATCGCGCCGATCCGCGACGACAAGGGCACGGTCGTCGGCTCGTCGATGATCGCACGCGACGTGACCGCGCTCGTCGAGCTCGAGCAGGAGCTGCGCGAGGCGCAGAAGCAGGAGGCGGTGGCCCGGCTCGCGTCCGCGATGGCGAACGATCTCGAGGTCCTCGTCCAGGGCATCGTCCCCACGGACGCCGGCGCCCGCGGGCTGCGGCTCCTCCGGCAGCTCCAGGAGCTCGGCCGCGACGAGCCGATGCGTCCCGAGCGGCTGGACGTCAACCGCATGCTCGACGACCTGGAACGGAAGCTGACGCTCCAGCTCGGCGCCAACGTGGAGCTCGACGTGGAGACGTCGGCCGACCGCGCGTTCGTGAACGCCGATCCGCAGCTGCTCGAGCGCGTGATCGTCGATCTCGCGCTCAGCGCCCGCGACGCGATGCCCGCAGGCGGCCGGCTCTCGATCGCGACAGCGGACGTGGACTTCGCCAGGCGCGCCTCCGACCGTGACGGAGCCGCCGCGAAGCTCGACGCCGGCCGCTACGTGATGCTCTCGGTCACCGACACGGGCGACTCGCAGCACTCGACCCGCATGGGGCTCGGCCTCGCCACCGTGTTCACGCTCGTCGAGCAGAGCGGCGGCACGATCGGGGTCGAGAACATCCCCGGCACCGGCACGACCGTCCGCGTGTACCTGCCCCGGGCCGAAGAGGTCGCGGGCGCAGCCGAAGCGGCCGCGAGCGTCCTCGTCGCCTAGCTCTACGCCTCGCCGAGCGTCGCGACGACGGCGTCGGCGATCACCTTCAGCGGCCGGCCCGAGGTCTGGCTCGCCTTGCGAAGCCGCGCGTACGCGTCCTCCTCGCTGAGCCCCTCCTTCGCCATCAGCAGCCCCTTCGCCCGCTCGATCGCCTTGCGCGCGGCGAGCGCCTCGGCCAGCGACTCCGCCTCGTCGCGGAGCTCTGCCAGCTCGTCGTGGCGGGCCCGGGCGGTGTGGATCGCCGGCAGCAGGTCCTGCTCCCGGAACGGCTTCACCAGGTAGCCGAAGACGCCGACCTCGACCGCGCGCGCCACGAGCTCGTCCTGCCCGTAGGCGGTCAGCATCACGATCGGGATCGGCCGCTCCTCGAGGATCCGCCGCGCCGCCTCGATCCCGTCGAGGCGCGGCATCTTCACGTCCATGATCGCAAGATCGGGGTGCTCGCTGCGTGCGAGAGCGACAGCCTCCTCTCCGTCGCGCGCCTCGGCGCAGACCTCGTACCCGGCGGCCTCGAGCAGCTCGCGCAAGTCCAGGCGCACGATCGTCTCGTCCTCGGCGATCAGGATCCTCGGCTGCGTCATCGTCGCTCCTCCCTCGAACTGGCTCGGTCCACGAAAAAGGCGCCCAGGAGACTCGTCTCTCCTGCGGCGCCGACGCCTGGTGCGCTGCCGGATCGTCCCGGCAACGTGATTCATCCTAGACGATCGCGCGGCGCGCGCGCGTGTCGATCGCCACGAGGTGGCGGTGCGCGGCGATGGGCTGTACCTTCGACGACGATCGTTGTGGTGCTCTGCCGAGGCCGACGACGGCCGCGACACCGCAACGCCGGGGCGATGGTGCCTCGAAGACGAGCGACGCCGCTCTCCACCGACCCGTGAGCTTTCTTCGAAAGGAGAGCCAA
>JAWVDY010000238.1:0-3967 GCA_033856995.1 Gaiellaceae bacterium | reverse complement strand
CGGCGAGCTCCTCGAGGAGGTCGACCGCCGGCTCGACGACCGCAGGCTCGAACATCTCCGCCGAGGACTCGTCGTAGCGCGCAGCAACGTGCTCGTCGAAGTAGCCGTCGTCGCCCATCGCGCGAATCTACTCTAGGAACATGGCGTCATCCGATCGCTTGCTCCGAGGCAGGTGCCGTTGCGGAGCGGTTCGCTACGAGGTCGCGGACGAGTTTCGCTATGCGGCGAACTGCCACTGCTCGGAGTGCCGGGCGGCGACCGGGTCGGCCTTCAAGTCGTTTGCCGGCATCGAGCGCGAGAAGCTGACCGTCACCGACGGCCTGGACCAGCTCGCCGTCTTCGGCGAGGAAGACCTCAACGACACGCGCTGCGCGGCGTGCGGCTCGTTCCTCTTCTCGGTCGTTCGCGACGGCGCGTACGTCCACGTCGCGATGGGGTCGCTCGTGGACGACCCGGCGATCCGCCCGACGGAGCACATCTACGTCGG
The DNA here is from genome assembly GCA_033856995.1 of Gaiellaceae bacterium. Classification (GTDB taxonomy): domain Bacteria; phylum Actinomycetota; class Thermoleophilia; order Gaiellales; family Gaiellaceae; genus AC-32. The sequence goes on along the minus strand of JAWVDY010000238.1, from coordinate 3,480 downwards.
CTCCAAGGCGCCGTGGTTCGAGATCACGGACGACCTGCCGCAGCACGACGAGCTCGAATGATCCGCCGCGCGACGCATCACGACGTTGCGGCGATCGGCGAGCTCTTCTTGCGCGCGCGAGACGCGATGACCTACCTGCCGCCCGTGTCCGACGACGTTCGGCCGCGTCTTGGCGGGTTGATCTGCGAGCGGGCGGAGGTCTGGGTGGCCGAGGACGAGGACCGCGTGATCGGCTTCGCCGGGCTCAGCGGCGACGAGCTCACCCACCTCTACACGGATCCAGCGGCCCAGAGTCGCGGGATCGGCGGCGCACTGCTCGACCACGCGAAGACCCTCCGGCCCGAGCGGCTGGAGCTCTGGGTGTTCCAGCAGAACGACGGTGCCCGGAGGCTCTACGAGCGCCACGGTTTCCGGCTCGTGAAGCTCACCGACGGCAGCGGCAACATGGAGCACGAGCCGGACGCGCTCTACGAGTGGCGCCCGGACGCGTCGGGATAGCGACGCGCCAAACACGGTATTTTCCGTTCTCGGCTCGCTCATGACCCCAGACGTAACCCGTCTTCGTGTGCTCGTGGCCAACGAGCGTCAAGACCGCCTCGCTCAAGTCGCGGCGCTCGTCGCCGACCTCGGGCACGACGTGATCGCGCCGCAGATCGAGGTGACGGAGGTCGGGCCGGTGACCGCTCGAGAGCAGCCCGATGTCGCCTTCGTCGGGCTCGGTGAGAGCTCACAGCATGCGCTCGAGCTGATCGAGCAGATCGTCCACGAGGCGGCGTGTCCGGTGGTGGCGCTCCTGCACACACCCGACCCCGGATTCGTGGTGGAGGCGGCGAGACGCGGCATCTTCGCCCACATCACCGACGGGGATCCGCAGGAGTGGCAGAACTCGATCGAGATCGTCCTGCGCCGCTTCGCCGAGTTCCGCGACCTCGAAGGGGCGTTCAAGCGGCGCACGATCACCGAGCGGGCCAAGGGGATCCTGATGGAGCGCCACTCGATCGGCGAGGAGCGCGCGTTCCAGATGCTGCGCGAGCAGGCGCGCAGAACGGACAGCCTGCTGGTCGACACCGCCCAGTCCATCATCGACGGGACGCCGACGACGACCCGAACCGGCTGAGCTACACGAGCGCCGTCGGCCGGGAGGCCGGCTTGGTGCCGCAGTCCGGGCAGATCGTGTGCGACAGCGTGTAGCGCGAGTCGATCGCGGTCAGCGCTACGTGTGGCGCAATGAGCCACTCGCCGTCGAACTCGACGCGCCTGCACCAGGCGCACATGGTGATCAGGTCACCCGCTTCGTAGCTCGACAGAATGCGCTTCGTGACGTCGCTGGCAACCACCGTTGAACGACCATACTCCTAAACGGAAGGAATGTGCGAGAGCGCACAAAAGCTGATCGCGCCCCGAGGAGGCGACACCCCCGAACACGAGATCACCGTCTGCGTCGTCGAGCGAGTCTCGACCGGCCTGCTCGGCACGGAGGTGGGCTTGCAGCCGGTCGCCCGCCAGATGCTTGCCGTTGCCGATCGGCTCGCCGCTAGAAGCGGCCGCGCAGGAGCAGCAGCAGAAGCAACAGCAGGAGCAGCAAGAAGAGGAACTTGCTGATGAAGATGCCGCCGGCGAGTGCGAGCACCAGGATGATGACGAGCAGTACGACGAGCATTCAGGCTCCGATCGTTCGCTGACGGGCGGCGAACCCTATAGCCACCCGCCCGCCGACGTGAATCTGCAGCACATGGCCATTACGCTGAAGCCGTAATCGTGAGGTGTTTTCCGTCGGGCAGAAAGGTCCTGACCCCGAGGAGGTTCGAGGTTCCAGGGAGCATCACCGGGTAGACCTGAATCGTTCCGTTGGCGCCGAACTCGAGCTTCGCAGGGTCGCTGATCGTCGCGAACGCGGCGCAGTTCCGGATGCTGCCCTGGATACTGCGGTCGTGCCCAGCGACCGGAGCCAGCAGCTGCAGGATCTGGCGCAGCGCGTCGCCGATGCGCTCCCGCCCGATGTGGCCGAGGAGGTGGTGCTGACCGGCAGCGTCTCGCGCGGCGTCGCTGACGAGCTCTCCGACATCGAGATGCTGATCGTCACGCCGAACCCACTCGAACTGGCGGCTTGCTTCGACCACGCTCGCGCTGCAGGCCTTGAGGAGCTCGATACGTGGGGCCCGCAGGGCACACCGACGCAGCGCGTCTCCGGTGTCCGTGAAGGCGTGCCTCTCGAGCTCGTCTGGTGGTCGCGGGACTACGCCGAGTCTTGCGTGGAGGCGATCTTCCGCGGCGAGGGCTTGTCGGTCGCTGACGCGATCGCCAACGGCATCGCCTTACGCACATCCGGCCTGCTGTCGCGGTGGAAGGCGCGACTCGGCGACTACCCCGACGAGGTCGCGAGTGCGCAGATCGAAGACGCTGCTCTGACCTGGAGCGGCTTCGCGCCGGCGGGGTTGCTCACGCTCGTTCGCCCCGGCGAGCAGCTCGCGCGCATCGAGCGGATGCTCGACGACGCCTCGCGCGTTCTCCGCATCGTCTATGCGCTCAACCGGGTCTGGCCGCCGACGCACAAGCGCCTCGGGCCACGGGTTGCGTCACTCGCGGTGAAGCCGGCTCGACTCGCAGAGAGAATCGAAGAGGCGCTCTCGGAGCCAGACGCACGGCGCGCACTGCTGGTCATGACCGAGCTGCAAGCGGAGACCGTCGCGCTCGCACCGGACGGCCCGAACGTGAACCGGGCGCGCTCGTGGCTGGCGGCGGGGACGGAACTGCTGTCCTCCGACCTCGTTGTAGAGGGTCGGTGAATGGGGCTACGAGCCACCCCGATACGCTGCGGCGTCGTGGAGAGATGACTGGAACGGCAACGTGGTCAGGTTCGGGGGAGGGCGAGCAACTCTGGTTCCTCGGCACGCTGGCAACGATCAGGTTGCCCGGTGAGGCGAATGAGGGTCGCTTTGCGTTGATCGAATTCCTCTTTCCGCAGCATGCATCCCCGCCGCTTCACACGCATCCGCAGGACGAGAGTTACATCGTGCTGGAGGGAAGGCTGACGGTGCAGGCCGACGAGCAGCGGTTCGAACTGGTGCCAGGTGCGGCGGCCGTCGTGCCGATGGGGGTTGCGCACACGTTCCGCGTCGAGAGCGAGACTGCGCGTGTCCTTGTCCTCAGTACGCCCGCCGGACTAGAGAACATGGTGCGCGACGGTTCCGTGAGGGCGACAAGCCCGACGCTTCCGCCGAGCGAGACGCCGCGACCGTCGCCTGAGCAGCTGGAGGACATCTTCAGGGCTCACGGTCAGGTCAACGTGGGACCGCCGCTGCCGCCGGCGGACCGGCGTTCGGGAATGTCACCCAGCGCCTGACCGAAGGTCGTCGAATGTAGCCTGACGCGGGTGTTCGTCCTGGCCAGCCTGCACTACCTACTCCACTGGCCGACGAACGGCGGGTACAACTTCGTGAGCGGCCCGCTAGCCGACATCACGCTCATCACAGCCTTCTC
>JAWVDY010000237.1:0-14851 GCA_033856995.1 Gaiellaceae bacterium | reverse complement strand
ACGTCGGTGCAGGCGATCTACGTACCCGCCGACGACCTGACTGACCCGGCGCCGGCGAACACCTTTGCCCACCTCGACGCCTTCATCACGCTCTCGCGGCCGATCTCCGAGAAGGGGATCTACCCGGCGATCGACCCGCTCGACTCGTCGTCGCGCGCGCTGACGCGGGACGTCGTCTCGCCGGAGCACTACGAGACGGCGACGCGCGTGCAGGAGGTGCTGCAGCGTTACAAGGACCTGCAGGACATCATCGCGATCCTCGGCATGGACGAGCTCTCCGACGAGGACCGGATCGTCGTCCAGCGGGCCCGCAAGATCGAGCGGTTCCTCTCGCAGCCGATGTTCGTCGCCGAGACGTTCACCGGCCAGCCGGGCAAGTTCGTGAAGCTCGAGGACACGATCGCCGGCTTCACCGAGATCCTCGACGGCAAGCACGACGACCTCTCCGAGCAGGCCTTCTACATGGTCGGCACGATCGACGAGGCCGTCGCGAAGGGCCGTGGCGACGAGGCTCCGGAAGCCGAAGAGCCGGCGGACGCCGAGGCCGAGGCCCAAGCCGAAGAGGCCGCCGAGCCGGTCCCCGCGTAGTGGCGGGGAAGACGTTCGAGGTCTCCCTCGTCACGCCCGAGGGGGCGGCCTTCGAGGGCGAGGTCGAGATGGTGATCGTTCCCGGCGATGCGGGGGAGATCGGCGTGCTCGCGCGGCACGCGCCGCTCGTCGCGATGCTGAAGGCGGGCTCGACGCGGATCTTCCGCGACCGGGCCTCGGGTGACGTGATCGAGTTCGCGACCGGCCCCGGCTTCTTCAAGGTCGAGCAGGACCGCGCGCTCGCGCTCGTCGACGACGCGGTCGAGGCGAAGGCGATCGACGCCGCCCGCGCGCAGGAGCAACTGGAGACGGCTCGCGCCGAGCTCGAGCGGGTCGAGAGCGGCGAGTCGACCGGCGACCGCTGGCAGCTCGAGCAGCGGGTCCGGCACGCGGAGAACCAGCTCGAGGTCGTGGGTCATGGCTGAGCTGCGGGCGTTCGTCCCGGGGCTCTACGCTCGCTCCGAGGCGCTCGTCCAGGCGACGCGCGACCTCGATCGCGGCCGCACGAGCGCCGAGGAGGTCGAGCAGCAGGTCGAGCGCGACCAGGCCGAGCTCGTCTCGGCTCAGCAGGACGCGGGCTTCGACCTGCTCGCGAGCGGGATGCTGCGCTGGCAGGATCACTTCCGCCCGCTGCTCGAGGCCGCTGATGGCCTCGAGACCGGGGCGCTGACGCGCTTCCTCGACACGAACACCTTCTTCCGCGCCCCGAGCGCGACGACCGCCACGCCGTCCTTGGAGGCGCCGCTCGACGAGCGCATCGTGCCGTCGCTCCCGGGCCCGCAGCTCGTGACGCTTCCCTCGCCGCATGCGCTCGCGCGCGGCACCGGCGTTCCCGCGAAGACGATGGCGCAGGCCGTGCTCAAGCCGCAGCTCGACGCCCTCGACGCAGAGCTCGTCGTGCTGGCGGAGCCCTTCCTCGCACGGGACGACGCGGCCGGGCTCCCCGACCTCGCCGAAGCGCTCGAGGCGCTCGCGGGCGGACCGAAGCTCGCCGTCTGGTTCACCTTCGGCGACGCCCGGGAGCTTCTTGAAGCCGGTGCCGCCGATCTGCCGGTGGAGGCGATCGGGATCGACTTCTACGCCACGCACCTCGCAGACCTCCCCGAAGGGTTCTCGAAGCTCCTGCTCGCCGGGGTCGTCGACGCGCGCAACTCGCTGCTCGAGGAGCCGCGCGAGCTGGCCGAGTTCGCGCAGCGCCTCGGCGAGCGCGCGGAGCGGATCGCGCTTGTGCCGAACGGCGACCTGCAGTACGTCTCGGAGCCGATCGCGCGCGAGAAGCTGGCGCGCCTCGGCCGGGCACGGACCGCTAGCGTCGAGGCCGCAGCATGAGCGACCACCGGTTCCTCACCCACGAGATCGGCTCTCTCGCGAAGCCGCCCTGGCTGACCAAGAGCGCCCTCGGTCGTGAGCTCGACGAGAGCGACATCGAGCACGCGCGCACGTGGGGCGAGAAGGTCGGCGTCGACGGCCACGAGGAGCTCGTCGAGAAGCTGCAGCAGGGCGGCGCCGACCTCGACGAGCTCGCGCGCTGGTCGAGCCGCTACTGCGTCCGGCTGCAGGAGTCGGCCGGCGTCGAGGTGATCTGGGACGGAGAGCAGCTCCGCAGCGAGATGTACGCCTGGGCGATCGAGCACGCGACCGGCTTCGAGTCGCGCGGCACGGTCCGCAGCTTCGACAACAAGTACTACAACAAGTCCGCCGCGGTCGGCCCGGTCGGGCTGCGCGAGCCGTACCACAACGACGAGTTCTCGTTCCTGAAGTCGGTCGCGAAGCACCGCCTCAAGATCCCGATCACCGGTGCGTACACGCTCGCGATCTGGTCGTACGACGAGCACCACACGCCCAAGGAAGGGCGGCTCGGCGCCGGGTACGGCCGCAAGCAGGAGATCGAAGCGCGGCGGGAGCTGACGCTCGACATCGCGCGCAACGTGATCCGGCCGAACCTCGAGGCGCTGATCGGGCTCGGCGCCGACTGGATCCAGATCGACGAGCCCGGGGCGTCAACCGAGGAGGACGAGCTCGACCTCTTCGTCGAGAGCTTCAACGTCAGCGTTGAAGGGCTCGACTGCTTTTTCTCGACCCATCTCTGCTTCTCCGACTACGACCTCTTCTTCCCGGCGATCGAGGCTATGGGCGGCTGTCGCCAGTACTGCGTCGGCTTCGCCAACTACGACCGGACCGAGCTCGGCACCTCGGGTGCCGACCGCCCCGGGTACGAGGTGATCTCGAAGTTCCGCGACCTGCCCTACGACCCGATCCTCGGGCTCGGTGTCCTCGACATCCACACCGACTTCGTCGAGCCGCCCGAGCTCGTGCGCGACCGGATCCTCTACGCGGTCGACGTCTTCGGCGACCCGGAACGGATCCACGTCTGTCCGGACTGCGGTCTGCGCACGCGCAGCTGGGACGTCGCGTACGACAAGCTGCGCGCGATGGTCGAGGGCACGCGGCTCGCCGAAGAGGCGCTCAACCGCGCCCACGCCTCGGCGTAGGCCCGAGCCGCATGGAGGTCAACTTCGGCAAGAGCCGGCCGTTCAGCCTCGGCGTGGAGGAGGAGTTCCAGCTCCTCAGCTCCGAGTCTTACGAGCTGACCTCGCGTTTCGACGAGGTCTTCGAGGCGGCGGGCAGCGACCCGCGCCTCAAGGCCGAGCTGATGCAGTCGACGATCGAGGTCGCGACACACGTCGCCGGCAGCGTCGCCGAGGCGGTCGAGGAGGCGCGCGCGCTGCGCGGGCAGCTGCGCGATGCGGCGGCCGAGAGCGGCGCGCTGATCGCCTCGGCCGGCACGCACCCGTTCTCCCGCTACGAGCACCAGGAGATCACCGACGAGCCCCGCTACCAGGAGCTCGTCGAGTCGATGCAGTGGATCGCCGAGCGCGAGCTGATCTTCGGGCTGCACGTGCACGTCGGGCTCGAGACGGCGGAACAGGCGATCGCCGTCGCGAACGGCCTGCGCACGTGGCTCCCGGAGCTGCTCGCGCTCTCGGCGAACTCGCCGTTCTGGCAGGGGCGCGACACCGGACTCGCGTCCACGCGCGTCAAGGTCTTCGAGGCGTTCCCACGCAGTGGCCTGCCGCCGGCGTTCTCGTCGTTCGAGGAGTTCGAGCTGCTCGTCGAGCGCGGGGTCAAGACCGGCTCCTTCGAGGACTACACGTTCATCTGGTGGGACATGCGGCCGCACCCGAAGCTCGGCACGATCGAGATCCGCATCTGCGACGGTCAGACGCGGCTCGAGAACCTGAGCGGGATCGTCGCGCTCATCCAGTCGCTCGCGGCGACTCTTGCCGAGCGCTACGAGTCCGACGGCGCGCTGCCGATCCAGCCGCGGACACTGGTCGAGGAAAACAAGTGGCGAGCCTCTCGCTACGGCCTGGACGCGGAACTGATCGATCTCTCCCGGGACGAGGTGCGGCAGGCACGCGAGGCGGTCCTCGAGCTCGTCGAGCTTGCGCTACCGAGCGCGCGGCGGCTCGGCTGCGAGGCGGAGCTGGACGAGATCGAGCGGTTGTGCGCCCGTGGCAGCGGGGCCGAGGAGCAGCGCCGCGTGCAGGAGGACGAGGGAAACCTGCTCGCAGTCGCGAAGTGGCTCGCCGAGCAGACGGTCACCGGGGTCTAGCCGCCGGGGAGTCGGCTATCCTGATCGCGGCGAACGCCTGGCAGGGGCGTTCTCTGCCTTTCGATGCGGACCACGCTGAAAAGAGGAATCGGCCGGGGCGCCGAGGTCAACGGCAACGGGCGATCGATCCTCCCGCCGGGGGCGCTCACGCCCGTGACGCTCTACCGGCAGCCACCGCCGCCGCAGCGATCGCTCGCGGCGCAGATCGGCCGCTTCTTCCTCTGGCTGACGGTGACGGTGCTCGTGCTCGCGTGCGGGCTCGTCGGAGGCTTCTACCTCTGGGCCCACGAGAGCGTGGCCGCTGTCAGGCCGCAGTCGGCCGGGGCGAAGGCCGCCCAGGCGCGCCTCGATGCGCCGACGTCGGCTGCGATCGCGCTCGTGATCGGTTACGACCACCGCGCGGGCGACGGCTCGGCGCCGTCCCGCTCCGACACGATGATGCTGATCCGGGCCGACCCGGTCACGCACACGATCTCGCTGCTCTCGTTCCCTCGTGACCTGATCGTGCCCCTGTACTGCCCGGCGAAGGGCAGTGGCGCGGCGGTGGCGCAAGGCTCGGGCCGGATCAACAGCGCCTACGCCTACTGCGGCCTGAGCGGGTCGCTCGAGACCGTGCGGCACCTGACGAACCTGCCGGTCAACTACCTGATCAGCGTCAACTTCCTCGGGTTCATCGGCGTCGTGAACAAGCTCGGCGGGGTCTGGATGGACATCGACCGCCGCTACTACAACAAGAACGTGGGCACGGGCTCGACCGACTTCGCGAACATCAACCTGCAGCCCGGCTACCAGCATCTGACCGGCAAGCAGGCGCTCGACTTCGTCCGCTTCCGCCACACCGACTCCGACCTCTACCGGCTGGCGCGCCAGCAGGAGTTCGTCAGCGCCGCGCGCCAGCAGATGGCGAAGTCGCTCGGGCCGACGAGCATCCCCGGGGTGATCAACACGATCACGCACCACCACTACATCGAGGTCGCCCGCGGCGGCCGTGCGCTCAACCTCTCCGACATCTACCGCTACGCGACCTTCGCCTACAACCTGCCGCACGGCCACGTCTTCCAGGTGAAGATCCGCAACATCGTCGGGCAGAACGAGCTCTCGACCAACCAGTCGAACATCGACGACGCGGTACAGAGCTTCCTCAACCCGGACGTCTCGGCGCCGACGACGGCCACGGAGGTGGCGCTCGGCAGGAAGATCCGGAAGCGCAAGCGCACGATTCCGGCGAGGCAGGTGACGCTGACGGTGCTGAACGGCAACGGCGTCGCAGGGTCGGCGTCGAATGCCAGCTACCTGCTCGGGCAGAAGGGCTACTCGATCGTGCTCCCGGCGGGGAATACGCCGGCAAACGCGCCGAACTGGACCTACTTCCATTCGAAGATCTACTTCGATCCGGCGCGGCCGGCGAACGGCAAGCTCGCGGCGGCGCAGGTTGCGCGCCTCGTCGGCAGCGCGGACGTCGAGCCGATGCCGCCGGTGATCAGGCGGCTCTCCAATGCGGCGCTCCTTGCTGTGGTCGTCGGCTCGACCTTCCACGGCCAGCTCGCCCCGATCGTCGTGCCGCAGACGCCGACCCGCCAGCCGCCGAACGTCAGGCGCGACCCGGCCGCGACGCGTTCGACGGTGTTCAAGGTGCGCAAGCGCCTGTCCTTCACGCTCGAGTACCCGACGTTCCTCGAGCGCGGCTCGTCCCTCGACACCGGTTTCGGCGAGACGCCGCTGCGGATCTACCCGCTCGAGGGCAAGCCGGCGCTCCGGCTCACCTTCCGCACGGGCTACAACTCGTACTGGGGGATCCAGGAGACGAACTGGGCCGACGCGCCGGCGCTCGCCGACAAGAATCTCACGCAGCGCGTCGGTGGGCGGGAGTTCGACCTCTACTACTCCGGCGCGAGCCTGCACATGGTCGTGCTTCGCGACAACAGGGCGACCTACTGGGTCACGAACACGCTGCTGAACGAGCTGTCGAACGAGACGATGCTCGCGATCGCGCGCGGGCTGCGGCCGCTGCCTCGATAGGCTCAGGCCCGTGGTGGGCGCTGCAAAGCCGAAAATCGGCATCTTCGGGGCGGGCTGGGTCGGCCTTGTCACGGGCGCGTGCCTGGCCGAGCTCGGGCACGAGGTCGTCGTGCGCGACTTGCTGCCCGAGCGGATCGCGGCTCTCCAGGCGGGCCGGGTCCCGCTACACGAGCCGGGCCTGGCAGAGCTGGTCGAGCGCAACCGGCAGCACCTGAGCTTCACGCTCGAGCTCGAGGAGGTCATCTCGGCCGACGTGATGTTCGTCTGCGTCGGCACGCCTCCGACGTACTCCGGCGACGCCGACCTCTCGGCCGTGTGGACGGTCGTCGACCAGCTGCCGGCGCTCGAGGAGCGCGCGATCCTCGTGATGAAGAGCACGGTGCCGGTCGGCACGGGCGAGAAGGTGCGCGCCGCCCTGGACGCGCGCGGGCTCGCGCACGTGGGCTACGTCTCGAACCCGGAGTTCCTCGCCGAGGGCAGCGCCGTCCACGACTTCATGCACCCGGACCGCGTCGTCGTCGGCGCGTTCACCGAAGCCGACGCCGCGACGGTCTCGTCGCTCTACGACCCGCTCGGCACCACCGTCGTGCGTGCAGACGTCGCATCCGCGGAAATGATCAAGCTCGCCGCGAATGCGTTCCTGATGACGCGCATCAGCTTCATCAACGAGATCGCCAACGTCTGCGAGGCGACCGGGGCGGACGTGGTCAAGGTCGCCGAGGGCGTCGGCCTCGACCGTCGACTAGGGCCGCATTTCCTCCGCGCCGGCATCGGCTGGGGCGGCTCCTGCTTCCCGAAGGACGGCGTCGCGTTGAAGCAGCTCGCGTCGAACTCCGGCTACCACTTCCAGCTGCTGAACGCGGTCATCGAGGTCAACGAGCTGCAGAAGCGACGCGTCGTCGGGAAGCTCGAGAAACACCTCGGCAAGCTGCGTGGCAAGACCGTTGCGCTGCTCGGCCTCGCGTTCAAGCCGAACACGGACGACCTGCGCGAGGCGCCGTCGCTCGTGCTCGCCTCGCGTCTCCTCGCGGAGGGCGCCGACGTGCGTGCGTGGGATCCGGTCGCAGACGCGAGCCGGCTGCTCCAGGGCGTGACGTTCTGCGACAGCGTGCTCGACGCGGTCAGCGGCGCCGACGCCGCGGTGATCGTGACCGAGTGGGACGAGCTCCGCGAGCTCGCGGCCGATGATGTGCGCCAGGCGATGCGCCGGCCGCTGATCGTCGACGGCCGCAATCTGCTCGACCCCGAGCAGGCTCGCAGCGCGGGATTCACGTACGAGGGCATCGGCCGTGCCGCCTCCCCGCTGGCGGCACTGCCCGAGACCGACGAGCGCGACCGCCAGCACGAGCAGCAGCTCTAGTGGAGGCAGTCATCCTGGCGGGCGGGAAGGCCGAGCGCCTCGGCGAGGCCGCGGGCGGGCGCCCGAAGGCGCTCGTCGAGATCGGCGGCCGGCCGCTCGGCGCGTACCAGGTGGCACAACTCGCGGCCGCGGGCGTCGATCGCGTGCTCGTCAGCTGCGCGGCCGGCCAGGAGGAGCTCTTCGAGGCGGCGCTAGGCGGGATCGGCCCCGAGATCGTCGCCGTTCCCGAGCGCGAGCCGCTCGGGCGCGGGGGCGGGATCCGCTTCGCGGCGAAGCAGCGGCGGGAGGAGGGCGACCTCTTCGCCTTGAACGGCGACGAGCTCGTCGGTGTCGACCTGACGCGGCTGCTAGGACTTCATCGCGAGCGCGAGGCCGCCGCGACGATCACGGTCGTACCGCTGCGCTCGCCGTTCGGCGTCGTCGACCTCGACGACGACCGCGTGACAGGCTTCCGCGAGGCGCCGCGCCTCGACCAGTGGGTCAGCTGCGGGATCTATGTGCTCGGTGACGAGGCGCTGGAGCGGTTCCCGGCGCGCGGCGACCACGAGACGACGACGTTCCCCGAGCTCGCCGCCGAGGGCCGTTTGCGCGCACTGAAGCACGAGGGCATCTGGCTCACCGTCAACACACCGAAGGACCTACGGGTGGCGAGCGAGTACCTCGCTGACCACCCGGGGTGGCCCGCGTGAGCCCAGGGTGGTAGGTTCGCGCGGCTCGTGGCCGGGCACGATCACTTGACCTCTCCGAACCTCGGCGGGCTCGACAGGTTTGCGACCGAGCCCGAGAAGGTGGACAAGCCCTGGGGCCACGAGCTCATCTGGTCGGTGACGGAGCACTACGCCGGCAAGATCCTCTTCATCGAAGCCGGTCAGTCGCTCAGCCTCCAGTTCCACAACACGAAGGACGAAGCCTGGTATGTGCTCGACGGGCGCGCGCAGCTCGAGCTCGGCGCTCCCGGCGAGCGCATGCTGAACAGGGAGGTCGTCGGGCCGGGCGCCGCCTTCCATTTCCCGCCGGGAACCGTGCACCGGGTGACCGCGGTCGAGGACACGACCATCCTCGAGGTCTCGACCCCGCAGCTCGACGACGTCGTGCGGCTCGAAGACCGGTACGGCCGCGCAGAGTCTGACCAGTGACTCTCCCAGCAATGGACGCCCGTCTCTCGCCCGCTATCACGCTTGCGCCCGAGCCCACCCTCGACCTTGCCCAGGCAACCAGCCTGGGCCGCGGCGGAGTGCGGGCTCCGGCCTGGTGCTAGCGACCGAGAGCCTGGGCGCCATCACTGGGAGAGTCACTAGACTGCCGCCCGTGGCGACCACCAAGCGTTTCGACGTCAAGGATCTCGCGCTCGCGGCCGAAGGGCGCAGCCGGATCGAGTGGGCCGACCGGCAGATGCCGGTGCTGTCCGCGATCCGCGACCGCTTCGAGCGCGAGCAGCCGCTCGCCGGCTACCGCATCGCCGCCTGCCTCCACGTCACGAGTGAGACGGCGAACCTGATGCGGACGCTCAAGGACGGCGGCGCCGATGTCGTCCTCTGCGCCTCGAACCCGCTCTCGACCCAGGACGACGTGGCGGCCTCGCTCGTCGACGACTTCGACATCTCGACCTTCGCGATCAAGGGCGAGGACAACGACACCTACTACGAGCACATCGAGGCCGCGGTCGACCACAAGCCGCAGATCACGATGGACGACGGCGCCGACGTGATCGGCGTCCTCCACTCGCACCGGCGCGAGCAGCTCGGCGACATCCTCGGCGGGACCGAGGAGACGACGACCGGCGTCATCCGGCTGAAGGCCCTGGAGCGCGACGGCGCGCTCGGCTTCCCGGTGATCGCGGTCAACGACGCGCTCACCAAGCACATGTTCGACAACCGCTACGGGACGGGCCAGTCGACGATCGACGGGATCGTGCGCGCGACGAACATCCTGCTCGCAGGCCGCGCGTTCGTCGTCGCCGGCTACGGCTGGTGCGGCAAAGGCGTGGCGATGCGCGCGAAAGGGATGGGTGCGCACGTGATCGTCACCGAGGTCGACCCGCTGCGCGCGCTCGAGGCTGTGATGGACGGCTTCCAGGTCCTGACGATGGAGCGGGCGGCACAGGTCGGGGACATCTTCGTCACCGCCACCGGCGACAAGTCGGTGATCACGCGCGAGCACATCCTGCAGATGAAGGACGGCGCGATCCTCGCCAACACCGGGCACTTCAACGTCGAGATCGAGATCCCGGCGCTCCGGGCGCTGGCGACGGAGACGCAGACGCTGCGGCAGTTCGTCGACGAGTTCAAGCTCGAGGACGGCCGTCGGATCTACCTGATCGCCGACGGCCGGCTCGTGAACCTCTCCGCGGCCGAGGGGCACCCGGCTCAGGTCATGGACATGTCGTTCGCGAACCAGGCCCTCTCGGCGGAGCACGTCGTCGCGAATGCGGCCACGCTCGAGCGCAAGGTCTACCCGGTGCCCGAGGAGATCGACAAGGAGATCGCGCGCCTCAAGCTCGAGACGATGGGCGTCGCGATCGACGAGCTCACCGAGGAGCAGGCCAAGTACCTGGCTTCTTGGGACGAGGGCACGTAGGCGCTCCGGCCCGGGCGCACTGCCTCTCAGTCCTGTGAAGGCGGTCATCCTCGCCGCGGGGTACGCGACGCGGCTCTACCCGTTGACCCTCGACCGCCCGAAGGCCCTGCTGTCCGTGGGTGGGCGGCCGATGGTCGAGCACCTGCTCGAGCGGCTGGCCGAAGTCGAGGGGCTGGACGACACCTTCCTGGTGACGAACACGAAGTTCGCCGGGGCCTTCCGCGAGTGGGCGGCGGGACGAGGAGGTGCAACGGTGCAGATCGTTGACGACGGGACGAGCGACGAGGATTCGAAGCTGGGGGCGATCGGCGACCTCGATCTGACGATCCGCGCGGGCGCGATCGACGACGACCTGCTGGTGCTCGCCGGCGACAACCTGTTCAGCGAGAGCCTGGCGCCGTTTGCGGAATTCGGCCGCGCCAAGGGCGCGCCGGCGCTCGGCGTCTACGACGTGGGCGACCTGGAGGCGATCAGGCGGTACAACGCGATCGAGCTCGACGAGGACGACCGCGTGAGCTTCTTCGAGGAGAAGCCGGAGCGGCCTCGCAGCACGCTGACCGGGATCGCGCTCTACTTCTATCCGCGCTCAGCGCTGGGCCTCGTGCGTGAGTACCTCGACGCGGGCCAGAACCCCGATCAACCTGGACGCCTCGTCGAGTGGCTCTACCCACGCGTGCCGGTGTACGCCTGGCGGGTGTTCGGCCGCTGGTACGACGTAGGCTCGAAGGAGACGCTCGCCGAGGCCGACCGCGCCTTCAGCGCGGCTTCCTGATCCGGCACAGATTCGTCACATAGGCGTCACAGACACGTGACACCTTCACCTCCACGCTTGTGCGAGGAGGTGAGTGTGGTGTGACGTGAAGATCCTCGATCTGATCCTGCCCGTGCGTTGCGTGGTCTGCGACGCCGCAGGTGAGCAGCTCTGCCGGGCTTGTCGCGGGGCCCTCCCGCGGCTGGCCCCGCCGCTCTGCGATCGCTGCGGCGCCCCGACTGCGTGGCCCGTAACGCGCTGCCGGGAGTGCTCCGGCCGCCGTCTCGCATTCGCCTCGGCGCGGGCCGCGGTCGCGTACGACGACTCCGTGCGCCGGCTCGTCCGCTCGTGGAAGGAGCGTGGCCTCCGCAAGCTGGCGGAGCCGATCGCCGATGCCGTCGCCGACGCGCTCCCGTCGCCGCCGGCTCGCGTGACCGCGCTCACGTTCGTCCCTGCCGACCGATCGCGCGGCCTCGAGCGAGGCCACCACCCGACCGAGCGGCTCGCACGCGAGCTGGGTGAGCGCTGGTCCCTTCCTGTGCTCCCGCTGGTCGGGCGAACGCGGCCGCTCCCGCGGCAGCGCGGGCTGTCACTCGCCCACCGCCGGCGCAACGTCGCCGGCGCGTTCGCCCCTACGCGCGAGGCCCCGGCGCGCGTGGCTCTCGTCGACGATGTCTATACGAGCGGCTCTACGGTGAGCGCCGCCGCGAGCGCCCTTCGCAGGGCGGGCGCCCGCCGGGTCGACGTGATCACGTTCGCGCGGGTCGTCCGCTAGATTCCGAGCCGGGAGCCCAGCGTCGAAGGAGTGCCGATGCAGTTCCAGATGAAGGGGAGGAACCTCGAGATCAGCGACGCGATCCGCAGCTACGCGGAGGCGAAGCTCGGCAAGCTCGAACGGCAGCTCACCGACCCGCGCATCGAGCTCGAGCTGATGCTCGAGAAGAACCCGTCGATCGCGCAGAACCACGTCGCCGAGGCCACCGTGTGGACGAGCGGTCCGGTCCTGCGCGCGCGTGAGGCGTCAGGAGACATGCACGCGTCGATCGACCAGCTCGTCGAGAAGCTCGAGCGCCAGATCGACCGCTATCGAACTCGGGGACGCTCCCGCCGGCGCCGCGCGGCACGCGCGAACGGGCCCGCGCCTGACACGATGTCGTCCGTGTCCGAAGAGACCGAGCCCCAGATCGTCAAGACCAAGCAGTTCTCGCTCAAGCCGATGAGCGCCGAGGAGGCTGTGCTCCAGCTCGAGCTGATCGGGCACGACTTCTTCGTCTTCCGCAACGCCGACTCCGGCGACGTGAACGTCGTCTATCGCCGCGTCGCCGCGGGCTACGGGCTCATCGAGCCGCAGTGATCTTCCGGCGAGAGCCGATCCACAAGAAGCTCGCGAGAGAGG
The DNA here is from genome assembly GCA_033856995.1 of Gaiellaceae bacterium. Lineage (GTDB taxonomy): Bacteria > Actinomycetota > Thermoleophilia > Gaiellales > Gaiellaceae > AC-32. The sequence goes on along the minus strand of JAWVDY010000237.1, from coordinate 2,544 downwards.
CACACCTCGAGCAGGAAGACGAGCCGCCCTTCGTCGACCCCGGGCCGCACTGGGGAGCCGTCGGGATCCACGGCGTCCCGCGGCCGCGCCGCTGGGATGCCGTCGCATCGGCCGAGGCGCCGGGGCTCTCGGGCGACGAGCTCCACTTCGTCGCGCTTCCGACCGGCGACGTGGTCATCGACGAGGACGAGCCCCAGGACACCGTCGGCCCGCTGGCTGACGCGATCGAGCAGAGCATCGAGGCGCCGTACCGCGCCGAGGCCGTGCGCCAGCGTGGCGACGTGTGGGCGGTCGCAGCCCGCCGCGTGCGCGTCGCCGAGTTCGAGGCAGACGGGGACGAGCTCGAGCTGGTCACAGTCGAAGGCGGTCACACGCTCACCGTCGACGGCACTCGTGCGTTTGGCACCATCCCGGAGCTGGACCGCATCGGCGGCGGCGAGGGCGAGCAGTCCGTCGTCCGCGCGCGCCGGCTCGACGGCAACCTCTGGGAGGTCGAAGCCGACCCCTTATAGGGCCGCTACCCTTAGGGGAATGGCTCAGCAACTCGGATCGCTCGAGAAGGTCCTCCGCTTCGGCGAGGGCCGCCGGATCAAGCGGCTCGCCGAACAGGCGGCCTACATCGGCACGCTCGAGCCCGATTTCGAGGCGCTGAGCGACGCTGAGCTCGCCGGCAAGACCGCCGAGTTCAAGCAGCGGATCGAGAACGGCGAGCCCGTCGACGAGCTCGTCTTCGAGGCGTTCGCCGCCGTCCGCGAGGCCTTCAAGCGCACGATGGAGATCCGGCTCTTCGACGTCCAGCAGATGGGCGGCATCGTCCTCCACGAGGGCGACATCGCCGAGATGAGAACGGGTGAGGGCAAGACGTTCGTCGCAGTCCAGCCGCTCTACCTGAACGCCCTCAGCGGCAAGAGCGTCCACCTCGTCACGGTCAACGACTACCTGGCCAAGCGCGACCCGGAGTGGACGAAGCCGGTGTGGGAGGCGCTCGGGATGCGCGCGTCGTCGATCCAGAACATGATGCCTTTCGACGAGCGGCACGAGGCCTACGCCGCCGACGTCGTCTACGGGACGAACTCCGAGTTCGGCTTCGACTACCTGCGCGACAACATGGCCGTCAGCCTCGACGGGCTCGTCCAGCGCGGCCACGACTACGCGATCGTGGACGAGGTCGACTCGATCCTGATCGACGAGGCGCGCACGCCGCTGATCATCTCGGGTGAGCCCGAGACCGCGGCCCAGGTCTACTACGACTTCGCGCGCATCGCGAAGACCCTCAACGGCTACGCGGCGAAGCCCGGCGACCCGAAGGGGGCGGCCGAGGCCTCGGGCGCCGACTACGAGTACGACGAGAAGCACAAGACGACCTCGCCGATGCAGGGCTCGATCGAGGCCGTCGAGCGCATGCTCGGGATGGACAACCTCTACGACCCGCGCAACGGGCAGCTCGTCAACCACCTGAACCAGGCGCTCAAGGCCGAGGCTCTCTTCCATCGCGACGTCGACTACGTCGTCCAGGACGGCGAAGTCAAGATCGTCGACGAGTTCACCGGCCGGATCATGGAAGGCCGCCGCTGGTCGGAGGGCCTCCACCAGGCGGTCGAGGCGAAGGAGGGCGTGCGGATCCAGGAGGAGCACCAGACGCTCGCCACGATCACCCTCCAGAACTACTTCCGGCTCTACGACAAGCTCGCGGGCATGACCGGTACCGCGAAGACCGAGGAGAAGGAGTTCGTCGAGATCTACGACCTGCACGTCGTCGAGATCCCGACCAACGTCGACGTGGCCCGCGACGACAAGAACGACATGATCTTCAAGACGAAGGAAGCCAAGTACAACGCGGTGATCGACGACATCAAGGAACGCCACGCGATTGGGCAGCCGGTGCTCGTCGGCTCGATCTCGGTCGAGGTCTCGGAGCACCTCTCGCAGCTGCTCGACCGCGCCGGGATCCCGCACAGCGTCCTGAACGCCAAGCAGCACGAGCAGGAGGCCGCGATCATTGTGGGAGCCGGCCAGCATGGCGCGGTCACGATCGCGACGAACATGGCCGGCCGCGGTGTCGACATCAAGCTCGCCGACGGGATCAAGGAGCTCGGCGGGCTCTATGTGCTCGGTACCGAGCGCCATGAGGCGCGCCGCATCGACAACCAGCTCCGCGGCCGCTCGGGCCGCCAGGGCGACCCCGGCGAGTCGCGCTTCTACCTCTCCGGCCAGGACGACCTCGTGCGCCTCTTCGCGGGCGACCGGATCTACAACATCATGGAGCGCTTCAAGGTTCCGGACGACCAGCCCATGGAGGCGAAGATCCTCTCGAACCAGATCGAGAACGCGCAGAAGAAGGTCGAGGAGCAGAACTTCGTCATGCGCAAGAACGTCCTCAAGTACGACGACGTGATGAACAAGCAGCGCACCGTGAACTACGAGCAGCGCCGGCGCGTGCTCGAGGGGGAGGATCTCTCCGAGGAGGTCGGGCTCTGGATCGACGAGGTGATCGAGCAGACGGTCGACCAGTACACGACCGGTGACTTCTCGGAGGAGTGGGAT
>JAWVDY010000236.1:0-18378 GCA_033856995.1 Gaiellaceae bacterium | reverse complement strand
GGTGCTCGAGGGCAATCTCAAGCGCGAGCGGCTCACGCGCGCGGAGCTCGCCGAAGAGGCGCGGATGCAGCAGATCGGTTCGCTCGACGAAGTGAGCTGGGCGATCCTGGAGAAATCCGGTCAGATCAGCTTCATCCAGAAGCAGAGCTGAGCCCCTCGAGCCCGCTCATCGCAGCGTGCCCACTTGTCCGGCGCTCACGGGAAAGAGAGGCGGCATTGGCTGCCGTTTGCCGGGCGCCTGTTCCCTCGGGGCAGCGCTCGAACTTCCTAGGCTTGGTCGGTGACGCTTCGACCGGCAGGCGGGGAGACGCAGACCGTGGGAGATCGAATCCGCGCGCGCCGGGATGAACTTGGCCTTTCACAGCGCGAGTTGGCCGAGCCCGGGATTAGCTATGCGTACCTCAGCCGAATCGAGTCAGGCCTACGGACACCGTCGATGAAGGCGCTCCGAAAGCTCGCGCCGAAGCTTCAAACGACCGTTGCGTGGCTGGAGACCGGCGAGGCTGACCCGGCGGATGAGCTTGCGGCTCTTGTTCTCGAGCACAAGGGCAAGCCGTTGCCTCGGGCGGCCCTAGCTCTGGCGGTGCAGATCCTGCGCAGCAACTAGAGCGTCGCCGGGCTCGGTCACTCGCCGCGCGGGGTGAGGTCGTACGGAAACTCCGTGAGCAGCTCGGAGCCGTCCTCGGTCACGAGCACCAGGTCCTCGAAGGTCACTCCGCCGACGCGCTTGTCCCAGAGGCCCGGCTCCAATGCCAGCACGTCGCCGGCGACGAGCGGCTCGTGTCCGGCAAGACCGAGGGATGGAGCCTCGTGCACCTCGAGGCCGACGCCGTGGCCGAGCGCGAATTGGAAGCCGTCCTTTTCTCCGTCCGAGGTTCGCTGGGTCGCATGGCCGGCCGCCTCGAAGAGGTCACAGGTCGCGTCGTAGAGCTCGCGCCCGGTGATGCCCGGGCGGACAGCCGCCTTCGTCTGCGTGAGCGCCTCCTCGGCGAGCCGCACCTGCTCGGCGATGAGGTCGGCGTGCTCGGCGGTGGGATCGCCGACCATGAACGTCCGCGCCATGTCGGCCCAGCAGGCGCTCTCTTCGTGGCGCGGCCAGATGTCGATGTGGATCGGCAGGCCGGCGGGAAGCGGCCCGCTGCCCGGCTCGTGCCCACCGCCCTGCCACACCGACGCCACGATCACGTCGGGCGGGCAAGGGGCTCCGTGCTTTGCGCACGCGGCGCGCAGTGTCGCCCTGACCTCTTCAGCCAGGAGCGGCTTCCCGTCCACCTCGAGCTGCCCACCCGCGGCAGGCACTGCGCGTGAGAGCAGCTTGCACGCCGCGCCCATCCCTGCCTCGGCCGCCCGCTGTGCGGTGCGGATGCCGTCGAGCTCGACAGGCGTCTTCGCTCGCCGCCGCAGCTCGACCGCGCTGTCGTCGACGGTGAGGACGACCCCGTCCTTGCGCAAACGGTCCCCGAGCGCCAGCGGAAAGTCGCCGGGGACGATCGCCTCCTCGATTCCGATCTGTCGCACCGCACGGGCCTCGGTCTCTCGCGTTGCGTTGGCGAGCGACATCCCGTTCTTGACGAGCTCCTTGTAGCCGAGCTCGAAGAAGTCGAGCACCTCGGCGTCGGGGAGCACGTGCTTGACCCGGTCGCTCTCGAGGTGGCTCGTTAGCACGTAACGCCTCCCGTCGACGTCCGCGAACAGGAGCGGGTCGATGATCGCGATCGGGATCTCGTGTCGCAGCGCTGCGGAGCGCTCCGTGTCGCCGTAGAGCAGTAGCGCGCTCATCTATCGCACGGCGATGCGGTCGAGGAGCTCGGCCAGCGCGTCCGGATCCTCGAGCATCGGGAAGTGCCCGCCTGGGATCTCGATCGGCTCGACTCCGAGGACCTCGCGCGCGACGTAGCGCTCCCACTCGGGCTCGAAGAACTCGTCGTCGGTCGCGTAGATCAGGGCCGTGGGCAGGTCCGGATGCGCGCTGAGTGGATAGTCGCCCGCGGCCGGCGCTCCGGGGCGGAGACGTTGCGCCAAGCTCCGGGCCAGCTCCGGTTCCAGCCGCGGGTACATGGCCGCCACCGCTGCTTCCGGCTCCCACACGATCGTCCCGTCTGCCTGTCTCGGCGGGAACGGGAAGCCCTCGCGGAACACACTCGGCGCATCGGGCGGAACCGCGAACGAGCCGAGCCGCGGGCAGAGGTAGACGAGCAGCGCGCCGGGGTGCTCGGTAGCGACCAGCGTGGCCTCGGCGGAGCCGACCGAGTGCCCGACGACGACCGGGTCACGCACTTGCTCGAGCGCCTCGACTGCGGGTCGGGCGCGGTCCGCGTAGGTCGCCTCTGGATCCTCGAACGGCAGGTCCGGCGCGACGGCCTGATGTCCCCGCGCCTCGAGGCGGTCGATCAGAGGCCTCCAGCACGACCCGTCGTGCCAGTTGCCGTGAATGAGACAGAAACCGGCCATCTAGCGGCTCACCGGAGGTGATCCTAAGCGGGAGACGCGCGGGTCGCATCTGGCGACGGACTCTGAGATATTCGGTCGGCTGGAGATATCCCGACGGAAGGACTCCATGTCCGCATCCATCGCCACCGAGGTCATCGCGGACCAGGTCGACCGCGCCAACCAGACCGACCGCACGCCTGTCGTATTCATCCACGGGCTCTGGCTCTTGCCAAGCAGCTGGGATCGCTGGGCGGCACTGTTCGAGGAAGCCGGCTATACGGCGTTGACGCCGGGCTGGCCGGACGACCCCGACACGGTCGAGGAGGCGAACGCCCACCCCGAGGTCTTCGCCCACAAGACCGTCGGACAGGTCGCAGACCACTACGGAGAGGTGATCGGCCGACTCAATCGCAAGCCGGTCGTGATTGGGCACTCCTTCGGCGGCTTGCTGACGCAGATCCTCGCCGGACGAGGCCTGGCCTCGGCCTCGGTTGCGATCGACCCGGCGCCGTTCCGCGGCGTGTTGCCGCTGCCGATCTCCTCGCTCAAGTCCGCCTCGCCGGTGCTCGGCAATCCGCTCAACCGCAACCGCGCGGTGCCGCTCACGTACGAGCAGTTCCGCTACGCCTTCGCGAACGCCGTCAGCGAGGACGAGGCGAAGGAGCTCTACGAGACCTTCGCGGTGCCCGCTTCGGGCGCCCCGCTCTTCCAGGCGGCCGCTGCCAACCTCAACCCCTGGACGGAGGCGAAGGTCGACACCGAGAATCCCGAGCGCGGCCCGCTGCTGATCATCTCCGGCGAGAAGGACCACACGGTGCCGTGGGCGATCGCGAACGCCTCCTACAAGAAGCAGGAGCGCAACGAAGGCGTGACCGAGATCGTCGAGGTGCCGAACCGCGGCCATGCGCTCACGATCGACAGCGGCTGGCGCGAGGTCGCCGACCAGGCGCTGAGCTTCATCAAGCGCTTCGTCTCGCCTGGTTCCAAGGAAAACGCCGTCTCGACGAGCGCGTAGCCGGCAGGCCGCATTTACGATTGGAGCCGTGGACACGGTGGAGCACCTCGTGAAACCGAAGCTCCGCGGCGTCTTTCACGAGCTCGCTTTCTATGTTGCGGCGGTCGTCGGCGTCGTGCTCGTCCTCACAGCCGAGCCGGGCAGGGGCAGGCTCGCCGCGGCGATCTTCGCCGCCGGCGTCGCCGCGTGTTTCGGGGCGAGCGCCGTCTACCACCGCCCAACTTGGCGACCACGGGCGCGCGCGTGGCTCGCCCGGCTCGACCACGCCGGGATCTACCTCCTGATCGCCGGCAGCTACGCGCCGTTCGGGTTGATCGTGATGTCGAAGGGCTGGGCGATCCCGATTCTCGCGATCGTCTGGGGCGGTGCGCTCGCGGCGATCCTGCTGAAGCTGTTCTGGGTGACAGCGCCGAAGCGGCTCTCGGCCGCGATCGGCCTCTCCCTCGGGTGGGTTGCGGCCGCCGCGTTCTCGCAGCTGCTCAAGCTCCCTGCGGTGGCGCTCGCGCTCGTGGTCGCCGGCGGGGTCCTCTACAGCGTCGGGGCGATCGTCTATGCGCGGCGTCGGCCGAACCCGTACCCGCAGGTGTTCGGGTACCACGAGCTCTTCCACGTGCTCACGGTCGCCGCGGCGGCGTGCCAGTACGTCGCCGTCGCGTTCTGGGTGCTGCCGCGCGCGTAGCTCCCGCTACAGCGAGGCGATGACGGCCTCCGCCTCGGAGTACGAGGCTGCGCACGATGTCGGCGGCAGGCTCTTCGCGGGTTACGAGCCCGACTCCCTGTCCGGCCCAGTGCGGGAGCGGCTCGACGTCGCCTCCCATCATGGCGGCGGGCGTCGCTGACGCGTAGCGGTTGATCGGCGTGCCGTTGGGCCTTGTCGCGGGCTCGTCGTCCTCACCGGGCCTCGAGCCCGATGGCGGCCGGCCGGCTTGCTCCCAGGCCTCGACAGTCGAGTTGCGAAGCGCCCTGTGCGGCGCCTCGGCCCAGCCGCGGTCGAAGAGGGTGCCGTAGAACGTGTCGCTCTCGGACGCAGCGAGGATGCGTCGACGGTAGTCGTCGTGGATCCCCGCCTCCGACGCAACCAGGAATCGCGTGCCGACCCACGCGCCCGCGGCGCCGAGCGCGAGGACGGCGGCGAGCCCTCGGCCGTCCGCGATCCCGCCCGCCGCGACGACCGGAACCGGGGCGACGGCGTCGACCACGCGCGGCACGAGGGCGAGCGTGGCCACGGTCCCCCAGACGTGTCCGCCGGCCTCCCTGCCCTGCGCAACGACGACGTCTGCGCCTGCGGCAGCCGCGGCCCGTCCCTCGTCGGCAGTGCCGACGGTGACGAACACAAGCGCCCCCGCCGCGCGCGCTTCCTCTATGACTGGGCTCGCGTCGCCCCAGAAGAACGAGACGACCGGGACGCCGGCTTCGAGCGCGGCTGCGAGCCGCTCACGTTGATCCCACTCCAGGCCCAGATTGATCCCGAACGGCCGCGCCGTCTGCCCGCGCACGTCGGCGACGAGCGCCGCGATCTCGTCCGGCGAGCTCCAGCTCAGCGGAAGCATCCCGAGCGCACCCGCATTCGAGACCGCGGCTGCCAGCTCCGTCGTCACGGCGCCGCCCATCGGAGCGAGGACGACGGGGGCCTCGATGCCGACGAGATCGCACAACGGCGTTCGCACGGCGCGAGCCTAACGCTCTCCGGAAATCCGGCCCGGCCGACGTGGCGTACGTCTTGGCGAATGCGAAGAGGAGGAATCATGAAACGAGGCGTGGTGATCGTGGCGTTCGGCCTGCTGTTGCTGACGGCGGCCGGGTGCGGCGGGAAATACGGGAGCTCGAGCAAGGCCCAGAGCTCGACGACGAAGAGCAGCAGCGGAGGCGGTCAGAAATCGGTCGCCGGCGTCAACGTGAACGACCACGGCACGAAGTCGGTCAGCGGCAAGACCGCGGTCGTGCTGGGCGACTACTACTTCAAGCCGACGGTGATCGAGGGCAAGGCCGGCGCGAAGATCACGCTCGCGCTCAAGAACGACGGCTCGGTCGCGCACACGTTCACGATCGACGCGCAGGGCATCGACAAGAACCTCGATCCCGGCGCGACGGCGACCGTCACGGTCACGATCCCGAAGACCGGAGCGGTCTCGTTTTACTGCCGCTACCACAGGAGCTCGGGGATGGCCGGCGCGCTGGCGGTTGCCGGCAGCGGCGGAATGACGGGAACCGGAGGCGGCGCGACGACCAGCGGCGGCAACGGGTACTAAGTCCCCGCTAGCGATGACTTTTCGACGACCGCTCGGTCTGTGCCTACGATGGCGGTCGTGGAAGGATCGACACTCGCCCCGACCCCGGCCTTCGGGGAGCTGGAGCAGCATCGCCGCGAGCTGACGGCTCACTGCTACCGCATGCTCGGCTCGCCGTTCGAGGCCGAGGATGCCGTGCAGGAGACGCTGCTCCGCGCGTGGAAGAGCCTCGACCGTTTCGAGGGCCGGTCGGCGCTGAGGTCGTGGCTCTACCGGATCGCGACGAACGTCTGCCTGGACATGCTCGACGGCAGCCAGCGCCGGGCGCGGCCGATGGATCTCGGGCCGGCCGGGGAGCCGATCGTCGAGAACCTGCGCACGCCGGAGGTGTCGTGGCTCCAGCCGGTGCCGGACAGCCTCGTCGCCGACCCGGCCGAGACGGTCGCCTCGCGCGACACGATCAGGCTCGCCTTCGTCGCGGCACTGCAGCATCTGCCGCCGCGGCAGCGCGCGGTGCTGATCCTCTGCGACGTGCTGCGCTGGAAGGCGGCAGAGGTCGCCGAGCTGCTCGAGACGAGCGTCGCCTCGGTGAACAGCGCACTCCAGCGGGCGCGCACGACGCTCGAGCAGACCGATCTCTCGCCGGAGGCCGACTTCGAGGAGCCCGACCGCGAGCTGCTCGATCGCTACGTCCAGGCCTTCGAGCGCTACGACCTCGACGCGCTCACGTCGCTGATCCACGAGGACGCGACGCAGTCGATGCCGCCGTACGACCTCTGGCTGACCGGCCGCGACGACATCTTCACCTGGTGGCTCGGCCCGGGGATCGGGTGCAAGGGGTCGCGCGTGATCCCGACGGTGTCGGCGAACGGCTCCCCCGCGTTCGGCCAGTACAAGCCCGCGGAGTCCGGCGAGGGCTACGAGCCGTGGGCGCTGCAGGTGCTCGAGCTATCAGGCGGCGGGATCGCCGAGCTGACCTTCTTCCTCGACACCGAGACGCTCTTCCCGCTCTTCGGCCTGCCGCTCAGGTTCGACGCCTAGCACCTCCTCGAGGCCGGTGAACTCGATCAGGCACCACAGCTCGGCCGACGCGTGGCGCAGCCGCAGCTCCAGGCCCACGCGCTTCGCGGCGAGCTGGAGTCGCGCGAGGGCGTCCACGGCCGCCGCGTCGGTGGGCAGCGCGCGGACGTCGCAGGACAATCTCCGCATCGTGGAGACAAGACGGTCTCGCGCGCGGGAACTCATCGAGGGGCACGATGAATTTTGCGATTCGCGGAAGTCGAAGTAGCGTGACGACGTTTATGGGGAGACGATGAAACTCGACCGCCGCACCCGCTGGGTCGCGCTCTACGTCCTCTGCCTGGGCGACCTGATGATCGTCCTCGACGCGACGATCGTGAACGTCGCGCTGCCCTCGATTCGCGCGGACCTCGGGTTCACGTCGGCGTCGCTCGCATGGGTGTTGAACGCGTACCTGCTGACCTTCGGCGGCTTCCTGCTCCTCGGCGGCCGGCTCGGCGACCTGTTCGGGCACCGGCGGCTCTTCCTCGGCGGGATCGCGCTCTTCACCGTCGCCTCGCTCGCGTGTGGCCTCTCGGGCTCGCAGGGCTTCCTGATCGCGGCGCGCTCGGTGCAGGGCATCGGCGGGGCGGTCGTCTCCGCGGTCGCGTTCTCGCTGATCATGACGCTCTTCCAAGAGCCCGCCGAGCGCGCGAAGGCGATGGGCTTCTTCGGCTTCGTGATGGCCGGCGGCGGGAGCATCGGGGTGCTCCTCGGGGGCGTGCTGACCGACCTGCTGAGCTGGCACTGGATCTTCCTCGTCAACCTGCCCGTCGGGGTGCTCGTGTTCGCCCTGAGCCTGCCGCTCCTACCGGGCGGCAAGGGCGAGGCCGCCAGCGGCCGGGTCGACGTGGCCGGCGCTGTGACCGTCACGGGGGCGCTGATGCTCGCGGTCTACGCGATCGTGAACGGCAACGACAAGGGCTGGCTCTCGGGCCAGACGCTCGGCCTGCTCGCGGCCGCCGTCGTGCTGTTCGGGATCTTCCTTGCGCTCGAGTCGCGTGTTCGCGCGCCGCTCGTGCCGCTGCGGCTCTTCAAGCTGCGGAACGTCGCCGTCGCGAACGTCGTCGGGATTCTCTGGTCGGCGGCGATGTTCGCGCTCTTCTTCCTCGCGGCGCTCTACCTCCAGCGTGTGCTCGGGTACAACCCGCTGCACGTCGGGCTCGCGTTCCTGCCCGCGAACATCATCATGGGCGCGTTCTCGCTCGGTCTCTCGGCACGGATCGTGATGCGTTTCGGCGTGCGCGCGCCGATCGGCATCGGGATGGCGCTGGTGGCGGTCGGCCTCGTGCTCTTCGCGCGCGCGCCCGTGAACGGTAAGTTCCTGGTCGACGTGCTGCCGATGATGGTCCTGCTGGGGATCGGGATCGGGATGGCGATGAACCCGGTGCTGATGGCCGCGATGAGCGAGGTCGAGCCGAGCGAGTCGGGGCTCGCCTCGGGAGTGATGAATACCGCCTTCATGATGGGCGGCGCGCTCGGGCTGGCCGTGCTCGCGAGCCTCGCGGCCTGGCGCACGTCGAGTCTGAAGGGCTCGGAGAGCGCAGTTGCCGCGTTGAACGCCGGCTATCACCTCGCGTTCGTCATCGGAGCGGCGTTCGCGCTGCTCGCATCCCTCGTCGCGGCCACGCTCCTGCGGGAGCCCGAGCTGGAGGGCCACACCGAGGGCGCACCCGCGCTGGCCGCCGTCGAGGCAGACTGAGGCTGTGCGCGCGCTCGTCAAGGAGAAGCGGGAGGTCGCGAAGGGGACGCTGCTCGTCGTCTTCGACCTGCAGGGCGCCGAGGTCGAGTTCCGCGCGGGCCAGTACTTCTGGGTCGAGCTGCTCGACTCGCCCTACGAGGACGAGAAGGGGCTGCGCCGGCACATCTCCGTCGTCACCTCGCCGACCGAGCGCGGGGTGCTCGGGCTCTGCACGCGCCTGCGCGACACGGCCTTCAAAAGGACGCTCGCCGAGCTCGAAGTCGGCGACGAGGTCGAGGTCGAGGAGCCGAAGGGCGACTTCGTCCTCCCGGAGGACACGAGCCGGCGCTACGTCTTCGTCGCGGGCGGGATCGGGATCACGGTCTTCCGCTCGATGCTGCGCTACATCGCCGATACGGGCGAGCCGTACCGCGTCACGCTCGTCTACTCGAACCGCGACCGCGAGTCGACGCCGTTTCTCGACGAGCTGCAGGAGCTGGAGCGGACGCTGCCGGGCTTCAGGCTCGTGCTCACGATGACGCAGGACGAGGGCTGGGAGGGCGAGAGCCGGTACATCGGCGCCGACCTGCTCAACGAGCACCTCGACGGGGAGCTCGGCGACCACACGTACCTGATCGCAGGCCCGCCGCCGATGGTGGAGACCGCGGTCGACGCCCTCGCCTCCGCAGGCGTGCCGGAGGAGCAGGTGCTCCCCGACCGCTTCAGCGGCTACTGAGCCTGCGGGAAACCCGCAGGCAACGCCCGGCTCCCTACCGATTCCACCGCGCGCGATCGGGCCGAGACTCCTTACGAAAGGCCGGGCAGCTCAAGTGCCTCGGCCGCGACGGAAGGAGCACCATGAGGAAGTTCTTCGAGATTGGCGGAATCGCCGCCGCCGCGATCCTGATCGCGTTCGGCATCACGTCGATCGTGGTCGGCATCAACGGCCGCAGCACCGTTCGCACGAGCCTCGGCCAGGAGCAGATCGTCGGCTCGCCCGACATGACGCCGTCCGGGATCGCCGCGGAGGCCAAGAAGGCCGGCCTCCCGGGCACGATCGACCTGCCGACCGTCCCCGTGGCCGGCAAGGCGATCGACACCGGCGCCCGCGCCCAGGCGTTTGCCAGCTACATGCGCATCCACGCGCTGGAGGCTTCCGGCGGCGTGACGTACTCCCAGATGGGGCGCTTCACGGCCAGGCCCGGCTCGCCGGCGAGCTTCACCGACGGCCACGGCGCGACGAACGACCCGAAGTACGCGCTGGTCGACTCGATCACCAAGCAGCCGGTCGACAACGGCGCCCGGAATCTCTGGGTGACCGAGACCGCGCTCACCACGGCACTCAACACGAGCTATATGGCCGAGCAGGTCTCGCTCTTCGGAATCGCGATGGGCGTGGCGCTGCTGCTCGCCGGGATCGGCTTCGGGATCCTGACGCTCGGCGGCGCGCTGCGGACCGAGGGCTCGCGCGGCTTCCTTCGCGGCAGCAAGCCCGCCGCGGCCGCCGCCAAGGCATAAAGGCTCCTCCCGTCGCTCGGCAAGGGCCGCCTCCGGGCGGCCCTTCGTCATCCCTGGGGGCGGTCGTCGAGCAGGCCCTGGTCGAGCGCGTAGCGGACGAGCTCCGCGCGGCTCGAGAGGCGGAGCTTCTGCAGGATGTGCGCGCGGTGCGTCTCGGCGGTGCGCACCGAGACGAAGAGCTGCTCCGCGATCTCCTGGTTCGTGTGGCCGAGTGCGAGCAGCCGCAGCACCTCGGCCTCGCGCTCCGAGAGCGGATCCTCGTCGGCGCGGCGGCGCTCCTCGGTGTCCGCCGCGACGAGGCGTGCGCCGAGCTCGGGGTGGACGTAACGCCCGCCGGCCGCGACCTCGCGCACTGCCGCCACGACCTCGGTGTCCGCGGCCTCCTTGAGGACGTAGCCGCTGGCGCCGGCCGAGAAGGCCTCGCGCACGTACTGCGGGTCATCCTGCATCGAGAGCACGAGCACCTTCGCGGCGGGCGTCTCTTTCAGCAGCGTCGGGATGATCTCCAGGCCGCTCCGGTCGGGCAGCACGACGTCGAGCAGGATCACGTCCGGCTTGAGCGATCGCGCCTCGAAGATCGCCTCGCGCGCCGAGCCGGCCTCGCCGACGGGCTCGATCCCGCTCTCGCTCTCGAGCACGAGCTTGAGGCCCGACCGGACGACGGCATGGTCGTCGACGACGAGCACGCGGACGTCTGTCACGCGGGTACCTCGATCGCTACGGCGGTGCCGCCGGTCGGTGTCGATTCGACCGAGAGCGTCCCGTCCAGCAGCTCGATCCGCTCACGCATTCCGATCAGGCCGATGCCGGCGCCCGCGGGTGCCTGCGGGTCGAAGCCCTGGCCGTCGTCCTCGATCATCGTCTTGATCCTGCCACCTGACCGCGTCAGCACGACGCTCACCCGCCGCGCTTGCGCGTGCTTGACCACGTTCGTGAGCGACTCCTGCACGATCCGGTAGATCGCGGTCTCGACCTCGGTGGACAAGCGATCCGCGATCACTCCGGCCTCGAGGTCGACGGCGATTCCGGTCTGTTCGGCGAAGCCCTGAGCCAGCCGCTCGAGCGCGGGCACCAGGCCGAAGTCGTCGAGCACCTTCGGCCGCAGCTCGACTGCGAGCCGCCGCACGTCCTGCAGGGTCGCGACGACGAGCTCCCGCAGGACCGCGAGCGACCCCGCCTCCGCGCCCTCGAGCTGCTTCAGGCCGAGCAGGATCGAGGTCAGGGCCTGCCCGGTCTCGTCGTGGAGCTCCCGTGCGAGGCGTCGCCGCTCGAGCTCCTGCGCCGCGACGACACGTCGCAGGGCGTCGCGCTCGACCCGCTCGGAGAGCTCGACCGCTACGGCCGCGCGCGTCGCGAAGGTCTCGGCGAGCCGGACGTCGTCGTCGGTGAAGTGGCCGTCCGGAGAGTCGAGCTTGTCGTAGGCGCTGATGACGCCGATCGGCTTGTTGTGGACGAGCAGCGGCACCCAGAGACCTGCTCGCGCGCCGGTGAGCTGGGTGAAGACGTGGTCGACCTCGGGGTCGTCGCCGACCGAGTCGACCCGTTCGCTGCGCAGCCGTTCGAGCACGCGGCCCGCCTTCGAGTCGCCCCTCGGCAACCGTTGGCCGACCAGCTCGGGCGCGCCCTCGCCCGCGGCGGTGACGACCCGGAGCTCGCCTTCCCCGGCCGGCAAGGTGACCGTGACCAGGCGAGCTTCGAGCAGCTCCTGCAGCCTGCGCGCGATCAGCTCGAGCAAGCGGTCGACGTCGGTCTCCCTCGCAAGCGTGCCGCTGACCTCGATCAGCGACTCGAGCTGCCGCGACCAGCGCGTCGCCGACTCGTACAGCCGAGCGTTCTCGATCGAGACCGCGGCCTGCGCGGCGAGGAGGCCGACGAGCTCCTGGTCCTCCGCCGAGAAGTCGCCGCCGCCCTCTTTCTCGGTGAGATAGAGGTTGCCGTAGGCGACCCCGCGCAGCACGACCGGGACCCCGAGGAAGGTGCCCATCGGCGGGTGGCTCGGCGGGAACCCGACCGAGCGCGGGTCGTCGGCGATCGCGTGCAGGCGCAGCGGGCGCGCGTCCGTGATCAGCGCGCCGAGGATCCCGCGGCCGTGCGGCAGATCGCCGATCGCCACGCGTGTCTGCTCGTCGAGGCCATGGGTGACGAACCGCTCGAGACGCTCGCCGCTCGGATCGATCACGCCGAGCGCGGCGTAGCGGGCACCCGTCAGCTCGGCCGCGAGCTCGGTCAGGCGCTGGAGGAGGCTGTCGAGCGACAACTCCGATGCGAGTGCGATCCCGGCCTCGAGCAGGGCCCGCAGCCGGGGCTCGCTGGGCGTCGCCGACTCCACGGAGCCAGCGTACTCGGGCGTGCGCCGAGCTAGGCGCTGACGGCGATCAGGCCCGCGAGTCGCTGGGCGAGCTCGCCCAGCGCGCCGGGTTGGCCGACGAAGCTGAGCGTCAATCGCTCGCCCGTAACCGGTTCAACCACGAGGCTCGCTAGTCCGTTCAACCGGTCAGCGCTCGAGCGGCCGACGTGGACAGCGGCCAGGTCCCCGTAGGGAATCTCACGCGCGACGTCCTCCACGCCGGCGATGCCCGTCAGCTTGAGCGCCCCGGCGAGGAGCTCCAGCTTCCCGCGCGCGAGCGGTGTGACGCCTTCGCGCCAGACGACGCCGTAGCTCGTGTACATGCCCTCAGTCTGTGGCGCGCGGCGCTGGGTCGCATCGGGAGTGCGCGCAGAGCGGCTACGGGAAACCCGCAGCCGCTCGCAGGTCGGCGACGGTGCCGATCGCGATCAGCGGGTGTGCAGCCGGGCGCAGCCAGCGCAGTGTGGCGACGAGGCGCGGCAGCGGCAGGCTCACGCAGCCGAGCGTCGGCCTGCCGGTGCTCGCGTGCAGGAAGATCCCGGAGCCGCGGCCCGGCACCACCGGGTGCGTGTTGTAGGCGATCACCGCGAGGTGCCGGTAGGCAGTCGGCGAGCGCGACATGTCCTCGCTCTTGGTGCGAAACGGCGGTTTGGAGCCGCAGCGCACGTGGCGGAAGCGGTTGTAGTCCGGCGAGGCCGGGTCCTCGACCCACCAGTCGCCGCAGGCGAGGCGGCGGTAGCGGAAATGGACTCCGGGGCTCGGGGCGATGCCGTACATCGTCGGCAGGAAGCCGAAGACGCCCGTCGGTGCGCGGCGGTCGCCTTCGCGTTTGTTCGGCGAGGTGCCGTTCCCGCCCAGCCAGGCGGTCGCCGGGCTCGCGGCGGATCGCCAGCAACCGGCGCGCTTGACCCAGAGCCGCAGCGTCGCCTGGGTCGAGGAACGGCTGCGCGCGATCGCGGTGACGAGCTGGGTCGAAGGCCCCGTCTCGAGCCGGTTCGCGAGCGTGGGCGCGCACGCGGCGGCTCTTTCGCCGTGGGCAGAGGCCGAAGCCGCGACGGCGAGCGCGGCGAGCGGAAGGGCGACCCACCTCATCGACCTTCAGACTACGGGCGATGACCGCGCTCCTGCTCGTGGCGCTCGCGCTCCAGGCTCCGCCCTTCACGCACTCGGCCTCGCGCGTGACCGCGGCCGACCTGCCGCATTCATGGCATCGCGGCTGCCCTGTCGCTCCCGCGCAGCTGCGCCGCTTACGCATCTCGTACTGGGGCTTCGACCGGCGCGCGCACACCGGGGCGCTCGTCGTGAGCTCGAGCGCCGTGCGACCGCTCACGAGCGTCTTCGCGCAGCTCTACTCTGCGCGGTTCGCGATTCGCCGGATGCGCCCGATCGATGCCTACGGCGGGAGCGACGAGCGCTCGCTCGACGCCGACAACACCGCCGCCTTCAACTGCCGCTACGCCGTGGGGGCCGGCCCGAGGCGGTGGTCCGTGCACGCGTACGGCCTCGCCGTCGACGTCGACCCGGTCGAGAACCCGTACATCGAGGGCGGCCGCGTCCATCCTCGGGCCGGCCGCGCGTATCTCGACCGCTCGCGGGTGCGCCGCGGGATGGCAGTTCGCGGCGGTGCGCTCGTGCGCGCGTTCGCGTCGGTCGGTTGGAAGTGGGGCGGACGCTGGGCCGACTCGCCGGACTACCAGCACTTCTCGGCGACGGGCGGCTGATGTTACGAGACGGCTAGACCTCGAAGGAGCCGGGCGGCGATTCCGCGCAGCGTTTCCTTGCCGTACGCGTGGCTGCCGTCGAGGTGCGTGAGGATGGCGACCGAGACGCGCTCGTCGCCGCGGGTCAGGAGCGCGACCTGGTGGTCGACCCAACCTGTGCCCGAGCCCCAGCCGCCCTTGAAGTAAAGCCGCCACCCGGACGGGCGGACGGGGGCGATCCCCCAGCGCTGCGCGGGCGTGATCGTCCGCAGGAGGCGCATCGCGTAGAGCCGGTGGCTTGGCGCAACGAGGGAGTCGATCCGGAAGAAGTAGCGGGCCTGGTCGGCAGCGTCGATGCGGCTCAGGCCCCAGATCTCGGTCACGGGCGTGAAGCGGCGCATGCCGGCCCGATGCGCGAGCCCTCGCAGCCGCGAAGGGCCGACCGCGCCGAGCACGGTTCCCGCCGCGGCGTTGTCCGAGCGACGGATCATCGGGCCGAGAAGTGCCCGGTCGCGCGACCCGAGCGCCCGCGCCCGCACGGACGGGAGGTCGAGGTAGGCGACGAGCAGCATCGCCTTCAGGACGCTCGCCGCCGGAAAGATGCGCGTGGCGTGCCAGCCCCACCTGCCTGTGCGCGTGCGGACGGCGAAGGCGATGCTTCCGTGTCGCTGAGAGGCGTAGCGGACGGCTGCGGCGACGTGTGGCTGCCAGGCTTGAGTCGGCGCGCCGGCCGCGGGCGCGGCGAGCACGACCCCGACCGCAAGCGTAAGGGCGAGTGTCTTCACGCGGCGAGCCGTCCGAGCACCACGCCGAAGAGGAGGTGGCGCCACGTCGCCTGGGCGAACGCGCGGGGGCTCTTCAAGAGCGGCGGCACCCCGGGCTCGCCACGTGCCGGGTGGTAGCGGTCGATGACTGCGCAGAGCGGATACAGCGCCGTGTGCTCCGCCAGCGCCATCGTCACCGCGAGGCGGCGCGGGCGGACGGGGACGTTCGCGCGGAGCTCGTCGAACACGAGCCCGAACACCGCGCCGTTCAGGGCGTGGAGCGCGAAGCCGGCGAGCCGCCAGTGCGGGCCGCGCGTGACCGCTTTCCCGAGGACCGCCACGTCGGAGTAGTCGTAGCGCAGAAGCCGCTGGTCGAGTGGCTCCGCCAGCCCCCAGACGACCGCAGCCATGGCCCCGGCCGCCGCCGCTCGCTCTCGTCTGCTCGCATTACGCATCGAGCGCGCCCCTTAGTGAGGCGACGTACGCGGTGAGGGCATCCGGTCCGTCCTCCGCGACTTCGACCGCGCGAGAGCCGACGACGATCCCGTCGGCGAGGGCGGCCGCGGCGCCAGCGTGCTCCGGCGTCGAGATGCCGAACCCGGCGAAGAGCGGTAGCGCGGTCACGGCGCGAGCGCGCGCGACGAGCCCGGCGAGCGCGGGGGAGAGATCGTCGCGCGCGCCCGTCGTGCCCGCAAGGGTGACCAGGTAGAGCCAGCCGTCTGTCTGCGCTGCGGCAAGCGCGACCCGGTCGTCCGTCGAGGTCGGCGCCACCAGCTGCACGCGGCGCAGGTCAGGGCGCTCACCCGCCGGCAGGTCCGCGACGATCAGGCTCGTGGCGCCCGCAGCCTCGGCGTCGGCGGCGAAGTGCTCCCAGCCGTGAGCCTCGAGTAGCGAGGAGTAGGTCATCGGCACGAGCGGCGTCTCCGGGAGCCGGGCGCGTGTCTCGGCGAGGCAGTCGAGGCACGCGGCGGTGCGCATGCCCTGCTCGAGCGCGCGCTCCGCCGCTCGGCGGATCACCGGCCCGTCGGCGAGCGGGTCGGAGAACGGGAAGCCGAGCTCGACCAGGTCGGCGCCGCCTGCGACCGCGGCCTCGGCGAGCGCGGGCGTGTCGAGCCCGCACATCAGGTAGATCGCGAGCTGCTTCACGCGTCGCGGCGGAGGACGGCGACGATGTGCTGCCCGCAGGAGAGAGCTCCGGGCTCGCTCGCCAGGGCGAGCTCAGTGCGCGCGAGGAACTCGCGCAGCTCCGGCTCCTCGGGCTGGGCGGCCGGAAGCAGGCCGGCCGCGGAGGCGCCGACGATCGTGCCGTGCTGGCCGAGGAGCGCCTCGAGCTCGCTCCAGCGGAAGAGCTTCATCGCCAAGTGGCCGTAGTCGGGCTCGTCGGGCAGCAGCCCGGTACGAACGATCGCGTCGTTCTTGAGGACACCGTCGCGGCGGACGAGGTCGAGCAGCACCGGGAGGAAGTGGACGATCGTGCCGACGAGCGACATCACCGAGACGAGGACGTGCCCGCCCGGCCGCGTGACCCGCACGAGCTCCGCGACGCCTTGGTCGGCCTGGTCGACGACGTAGCTGAGCGGGCCTCCGAAGCAGACCGAGGCGTCGAAGCTGGCGTCGTCCCAGCGCGAGAGGTCAAGCACATCGGCGACGGCGCGCTCGGCTATTCGCTCGTCGAGCCCCTCCGCTGCGACGTGCTCCCTGTTGAGCTCGAGCTGCCGCGGCGAGAGGTCGGAAACGGTGACCTCGGCGCGCAGCCGTGCGAGCTCGATCGTGAAACGCCCGGGGCCTGCGCCGACCTCGAGCACGCGGTCGCCCGCACCAATGAAGCGTCTGAGCTGGCCGAGGTGGACGTCCAGGCTCGGCGCGGGCGTCCGTCCGTCTTCGAAGCGCGTCCATTCGCTCTCGCCGTAGTCGTCGTAGAACGACGCTGCCCGCTCGCGATCCCAGCCGAGGCGATCGGTCATTGCGACACTCGCGCGAGCGCGGCGGCCGGCTGCGGGTCCACCGCGGGACGGATCGACACACCTTCGGCACTCTTGCGTGACACATCCGCGCGCTTTCCCCCGCTACCGTGAGCAACCCCGGGTGGGAGGGGGTTAGGGATGGGTCCCGCCGCCTCGCGCTGCGCCCTCACCGGGCGGCGACCTCGGCCAGGTCCTTGTCGCCGCGGCCGGAGAGACACACGAGCACGAGCTCTTCGCCGAGCTCCGCGACTCGCGCGAGGGCGTGCGCGGGCTCGAGCGCGGGGAGGATGCCCTCCGTGCGTGCGAGCCTTCGGAACGCGGTCACCGCCTCCTCGTCGGTCGTGCCCACGTACTCCGCACGGCCGCTGTCGCGCAGGAACGCGTGCTCTGGGCCGACGCCCGGATAGTCGAGCCCGGCGGAGATCGACTCCGCGTCGAGCACCTGGCCGTCCGCGTCGGCGAGCACGGACGAGCGCGATCCGTGCAGCACCGCCGGCCGGCCCGATCCGAGGCTCGCGGCGCCGCCCGCCTCGACGCCGACCAGCCGAACCTCGGCGTCGTCGACGAACCCCGCGAAGAGCCCGATCGCGTTCGAGCCGCCGCCGACGCACGCGACCGCGACCTCCGGTAGCCGCGCTTCCGCCGCGAGCATCTGCTCGCGCGCCTCGCGCCCGATCACGGATTGCAGCTCGCGCACGATCTCGGGATAGGGCGCGGGGCCGACGCAGGAGCCGATCAGGTAGTGCGTGTCCTCGACGTTCGTGATCCAATCGCGGATCGCCTCGCTCGTCGCCTCCTTCAGCGTCCGCGTCCCGAACTCGACCCGCCGCACCTCCGCGCCGAGGAGGGCCATTCTCTCGAGGTTTGGCTTCTGGCGGCGCATGTCCTCGGAGCCCATGTAGACGACGCAGTCGAGCCCGAAGCGCGCGCAGACGGTCGCCGTCGCAACGCCGTGCTGGCCGGCGCCCGTCTCGGCGACGATCCGCCGCTTGCCGAGCCGCAGCGCGAGCAGCGCCTGGCCGAGCGCGTTGTTCAGCTTGTGCGCGCCGGTGTGCAGCAGGTCCTCGCGCTTCAGGTAGAGGCGCTTGCCGGGAGCGAACCGCTCCGCGAGCGTGAGCGGCGTCGGCCGGCCCGCGTAGCTGCGGCCGAGCTCGTCGAGCTCCGCGTGGAACTGCGGGTCCTCCCACGCCTGGCGCCAACCGGCCTCGAGCTCGTCGAGGGCCGGGATCAGCGTCTCGGGCACGAACCGGCCGCCGTACTCGCCGTACGTCAGCTCCACCGCGCCGCCTCCACGTATGCGCGCACGCGCGCATGATCCTTGACGCCGGGCTCCGTCTCGAGGCTCGAGCTCGCGTCGACTGCCCACGGCCGCACCCGCTCGATCGCCTCGCGCACGTTCTCGGGCGAGAGGCCGCCGGCGAGCACGACGCGTCCCTTCGCTGCCCGCGCACGGTCGAGATGGCCGGGATCGTCCTCGTCCCACGCGCGATCGGCGACCCTCGCGACCTCGCGCCCGCGGCGCAGGAGCACGCCCTCGCGTGAGCGGTGCCCGTTCTCGCGCTCGTAGAGCTGCACGAGGTCTGCCTCGGTCTCCTCGGGCTCGCCCACGAAGACCGCGACGCGCAGCACCGTGTCCGGAGCCGAGAGCAACGCCTCGGCACGACGGGGGCTC
>JAWVDY010000235.1:0-2729 GCA_033856995.1 Gaiellaceae bacterium | reverse complement strand
ACTTTGAGCCGTTCCAGAACCTCTCGGCCCACTATCTGCTCACCGGGGCTAGGCTCGGGGCGTGAACATCCGCGAGGCGACAGCCGCCGACGAGCAGACAGTGATCGTCCTCACCGAGGCGATCTGGGCGGAGAACTGGGACCGTCCCTGGCCGCCGCCCAAGGCGACCCCGGCGCTCTGGGAGGGCAAGCTCGTGCTGCTCGCCGAGGACGAGGGAGAGCCGGTCGGCTATGCCTTCGGCGAGCTGCAACCCGGCCAGTACGTCCACGTGAACATCGTCTACGTCGTCCCCAAGCGCCGGCGGCAGGGCATCAGCACCGCGCTCCTCGCCGCCTTCGGATCGCGCGCACGCGAGCAGGGCATCGAGCACCTGACCCTCGACGTCGCGACCGGCAACGAGGTCGGTCGCGAGGTCTGGCGCCGACTCGGGTTCACGGAGTGGGCGCGCCGGCTGACGGTTCCACTCGACCGGCTCGAGCAGCGACGCGACGCGGGCGGCGACTCGTACGCCTCGCTGCACGTGCAGACGGATGACCGGGATGCGGTTCAAGCCGCGGTCGTGAAGTACCTCCCGCGGCTCGGCGGCTCCGGTGCCAGCGTCGAAGGCCCTCGCAACGGCTGGGTGGCCGTCTACGCACAACTCGTCGACCGCGACCGGCGCTCCCGCGAGCGGCTCGCGTCCGAGCTCTCGAACGCAACGGCGGCGGTGGTGTGCGCGATCGGGGTCGAGGACGGCGCCGTCGTGCGGTACGTGCTCTACGAGCGCGGCAGCGTGGTCGACGAGTACCAGTCGGTGCCGGAGCACTTCGGGCAGCTGCCGCCGGGCGACGTCGTCGCGCTCGGCGCGAACCCGACCGTCGTCTCGCGGCTCACCGGCGCCGAGCCCGCCCGGGTGCGTGCCGTCGCGCGGACGGCCTCCTCGCCGGAGGAGCTCCCGCCCGCCGACGAGCTCCTCGAGCAGATCGCCGACCTGATGGGCCTCGAGGGCGCGGGGCGCGGCTAGGCTCTCGTCGTGCCGACGCTCTACACCGCCGATCGCTGCCCGTACGCGGCTCGCGCGCGCATCACGCTTGCGGAGAAGGGCATCGGCTACGACGCTGTCGAGATCGACCTAGACGACAAGCCGGCCTGGCTCTACGAGAAGAATGCGCTCGGCAAGGTGCCCGTCTACGAGGAGGACGAGGGCCTCGTGCTCCCGGAGTCCGACGTGATCATGGAGTACCTCGAGGAGCGCTACCCCGAGCCGGCTCTCTGGCCCGCCGACCCGGCGGAGCGGGCGCTCGGGCGGCTCTGGCTGCAGCGCTTCGACGACAAGCTCGCCGGCTCGTACTACGCAGCTCGCCGCGGCGACGGCCGCGACCGGCTCGACGCGAGCGTCGCCGAGCTCAACCGCGCGCTCGAGGGGCAGCCCTGGCTGAGCGGCCGCGAGTTCGGGCTTGCCGACATCGGCTACGTGCCGTGGATCCTGCGCGGGCTGGAGCGCTTCGAGCTCGAGCTGGGGCCGGCACTCGGCGACTGGCTCGAGCGGGCCTCGTCGCGTCCTGCCGTGGCTGCCGAGCGGGAAGTCGTTCATGAGCTTGCCGCCGCTCGTTGACGCCGCCTGGGTGCGGGAGCACCTCGGCGAGGAGGGCCTCGTGCTCGGCGACGTGCGCGGGCCGAACGCGCACCAGCGCGGGCACTTGCCGGGCTCGATCCCGCTCGTGCTCGGCTCGCCGCCGCCGCTCGCCACGCGGGAGACCGTGCGCGAGTTCGCGGTCGAGGTGCAGCGCCGCCTGGGGCGCCACGGCGTCACCGGCGCGGAGCGGCTCGTCCTCTACGACCGCGGCGACTGCGTCGGCGCCGCGTCCTCGGCACAGGCCGCGCTCCTGGCCGGGCATCCGCACGTCTCGGTGCTGGCCGGCGGCGTGGCGGGCTGGCCCGAGGAGCTCGAGCAGGGCGCCGTCGAGCTGCAGAAGACCAAGACGACCCTCGAGCTCGACCTGCAAGCCGTGCCGACCTGGGAGGAGTTGCGCGACCGGCTCGACGACCCGTCGCTGACGCTCCTCGACGTCCGCACCGAGGACGAATACCGCGGCCGCAGCGGCTACCCCTGCGACCCGCGGCAGGGCCACATCCCCGGCGCACGCCTGCTCGAGGTCGAGCGGCTGTTCGCCGGTCCCGGCCGGCCCCACGAGGCAGCGGGGCTCCGCGACCTGCTCGGGCTACCCGACGGGGCCGAGATCGTCGTCTATTGCCATTCGGGCTCGCGCTCGGCCCTCGGCGCGCTCGCGCTCCGGGCCGCGCGCTACGACGCGCGCAACTACCCGGGCTCGTGGCACGAATGGTCGCGCCACGAAGACCTGCCGCTCGAGCGCTGAGCGGGGCTCCTCGGAGGAAGCCCCGCTTCGTGTGAGCGTTACCTGCGCCGCTTCTTCGGCTTCGTCGCCTTGACCTGGTTGCTCGTGACCGCGGCGATGTCCTCGCCGTTGCACGGAACCGGAAGACCTGACGGCGACGGGC
The DNA here is from genome assembly GCA_033856995.1 of Gaiellaceae bacterium. Lineage (GTDB taxonomy): Bacteria > Actinomycetota > Thermoleophilia > Gaiellales > Gaiellaceae > AC-32. The sequence continues at coordinate 230 of JAWVDY010000235.1, read as the reverse complement.
CGGTGCATTGGGTGCCGTAGTTCTCGAACCGCGTCTGGAAGAACGTGGCGAACTTCACCGACGGTCTCGCGATCGAGTACTTGCCGCTACCCGGTAGGCGTCCGCTGCGCCCAACACGCTTGCCCGTCCCGGGCGAGGTCGCGTTCGGCGCCGGCTTGGCCTTCTTCCCGGCGTAGAGGTTGACGTGGACGTTGCTCTGCGCCAGACCGAGACCGGTGATCTTCAGCTGA
>JAWVDY010000234.1:0-7557 GCA_033856995.1 Gaiellaceae bacterium | reverse complement strand
CGTCGCGAGCGACTCGCCCTCGACGTCCTCGGCAACGATCAGCAGCGGCCGGCCGGCCTGGATGACCTGCTCGAGCAGCGGCAGGAGATCCTTGATGCCGCCGAGCTTCTGATTGGCGATCAGGATGTACGGATCGTCCAGAACCGCCTCCATGCGCTCGGAGTCGGTGATCATGTACGGCGACAGGTAGCCCTTGTCGAACTGCATGCCCTCGGTGAACTCGAGGTCGAGGCCGAAGGTCTGGCCCTCCTCGACGTTCACGACGCCGTCCTTGCCGACCTTCTCGATCGCGTCCGCGATCACGTCGCCGATCTCACGCTCGCGCGAGGAGATGGTTGCGACGCGGGCGATGTCTTCCTTGCCCGAGACGTCCTTCGACTGCTTCTTCAGGCTCTCGACGACTTGCTCGACTGCCTGCTCGATGCCACGCTTGAGACCCATCGGGTTCGCGCCTGCGGCGACGTTCTTCAGGCCCTCGCGGACGATCGCCTGTGCAAGCACGGTCGCCGTCGTGGTGCCGTCGCCGGCCACGTCGTTGGTCGCCGTGGCGACTTCGCGGACGAGTTGCGCACCCTGGTTCTCGAAGACATCTTCGACCTCGATCTCACGGGCGATTGTGACGCCGTCGTTGGTGATCGTCGGCGCGCCGAACTTCTTGTCCAGCACGACGTAACGGCCCTTCGGGCCCAGGGTCACCTTGACCGCATCGGCGAGGATGTTCACGCCGCGCTCGAGCGAGCGGCGCGCGTCCTCGTTGAACTTCAGTTCCTTATGTGCCATTCAGTCCTCCTTCGGCCAGGCATCGCCTAAGCGGCGGCTCCGGCCATCTCCTTCTTCTTCTTCGAGCCCTTCGAGCCGCTGCCCGTGACCTTGGCCAGGACATCCGACTCACGCAGCACGAGCACGTCATCCGTGCCGAGCTTGATCTCCGTGCCGCCGTACTTGGAGAAGATGATCTCGTCGCCCTCGGCGACGTCCAGCGGGACGAGCTCGCCCTTGTCGTTGCGGGCGCCCGGGCCGACCGCGAGCACGCGGCCGCGCTGCGGCTTCTCCTTGGCGGTATCGGGCAGGACGATGCCGCTCGCCGTCGTTTCCTCGTCTTCGAGGGCTTCGACGATCAGGCGGTCGCCCAGTGGCTGTAGGTTCATCCAGCCCCTCCCTTCGCATCGCTGCGACTTTGTGACAGTGTCTGGCACTCTCGACGTCTGAGTGCCAGGCGAGTTTACCGCTTCTGGAGTGGCTGGCGCAACGAGGGTCGGCTTTCGACCCGTCTGTCTGTTACAAACGGCTGGTGAAGCGCGAGTTCTCTGCCGGTGGTGTCGTCGTGCGGCGGCTGCGCGGCCGCTGGATGTTCGCCGCGATCCGGCCCGCCGGAAAGCCGGAGGGCCTCTGGGCGCTTCCGAAGGGCCAGATCTCCGAGGGCGAACGGTCCGAGCAGACAGCTGTGCGCGAGGTGGCGGAGGAGACAGGCGCGGAAGGCACGCCGGCCGGAAAGCTCGGCGACGTGCGCTACGTCTACACCTGGGACGGCGAGCGGATCTTCAAGGTCGTGAGCTTCTTCCTGCTGCGCTACTCGAGCGGCCGGCTCGGCGAGCTGCCGCCGGAGACGGCGCACGAGGTGGACGAGGTGCGCTGGCTTCCGCTCGACGACGGCCCTCGGCTGCTGGCCTACAAAGGCGAGCGCGAGATGGCCGCGAAGGCGGTCGAGGCCGTCAGGGCACTATGATCCCGCCCGCCCCGTGGCAGGAGACGACGAAGCCGTGTATGCACTGAACTTCTACTCACCGATGGTGGTCGACCAGCTGCGCAGCGGCCGCAAGACGGCCACGATCCGCCTCGGCGACAAGTCGCGGAAGTACCGCAAGGGGATGATCGTCCAGGTGCTGGCGGGCACGCGCTTCAGCCCGCGGCAGAAGATCTTCGACGCGGTGATCGACAAGGTCGAGGTGAAGACGCTCGCCGACCTGTCGCCGCGCGAGATCGAGCACGACAACCCGGAGATCCGCCGGCCGGAGGAGATGGCGTCATTCCTAGGGCAGCTGTACAACCGCGAAGTCGCCGGCGACGAGGTCGTGACCGTAATCCGCTTCTCTGAAATACGGCCCACGGCCTAACCCGCGCAGACTCCGGCCTTCGGCCTCCGCTGCACGCTGGGAAGACCCACGGCGTCTGCGCCGAGGTCAGACTGTGACCATGCTCGTGCTCAGTCAAGCGGAGGTCGCGGCACTCCTCGACGTCGACCTGCTGCTCGAGCGGCTCGAGCGCGCGTTCGTCGAGCTGAGCGCGGGCCGGGCTTCCGTCCCGCCACGGATCGCGGCCTTTTCTCCCGACGGGCTGCTGGGCGCGATGCCCGGTTACGTCGACGGTGTGCTCGCGGCCAAGCTCGTCACGCTCTTTCCCGGCAACGAGCCCTCGCACCAGGCGCTGATCGCGGTCTTCGACGCGGAGACCGGCACGCCGACCGCAGTGATGGACGGCACGCATATCACCGCCGTCCGGACCGGCGCCAGCTCGGCTGTCGCGACTCGCGCGCTCGCGCGCGAAGACGCGCGCGTGCTGACCGTGATCGGCGCGGGCGTGCAGGGCCGGTCGCACCTCGACGCCGTGGGTCGCGTCCGCCGCTTCGACGAGGTGCGGGTAACGAGTCGGACTTTCGAGCACGCGCAGGCGCTCGCGGAGGGGACCGGCGCGACGGCAGTCGAGTCCCTCGAGGACGCGGTGCGGGGCGCCGACGTCGTCTGCTGCTGCACTCATGCGAACGAGCCGGTGCTGAGCCGCGACTGGCTTTCGCCGGGAACGCACGTCACCTCGGTCGGAGCGGCGCTCGACGGTCCCGAGCTCGACCCGGAAACGATCCGAGCCGGGCTGCTCTGCGTCGAGTCGCGCATTGCCTTCCAGCCGCCACCGGCCGGCTCGTTCGAGCTGCAGGGCATCGACCCGGACGAGGCGGTCGAGCTGGGAGAGGTCCTCGCGGGCACGCGCGAGGGCCGCACGAGCGGCGAGCAGGTCACCGTGTACAAGTCGATGGGCCACGCCGTTGAGGACGCGGCCGCAGCGGCGCTCGTGCTCGAGCGGGCTAGCTCCGCCGGATCTTGACGCCGAACTGCTCCGGCGGCCGCAGCTCGGCGCCGCAGGCCTCGCACTCGACCGCGAAGGCCGACGCGAAGCGCTCTCCGCAGCTCGGGCACTGCGAGCGGAACTCGCCGGCGCACTGCGGGCACTCGGTGGGCAGCTCGTCGATGAACTCCTCGAAGTAGCGCTGCACGAAGCCACAGCGCAGGCAGAACGCGACCCAGTCGCCGAGCGTCTTGCGGCGCTCCTCCTGGATCCAGTTGCGTGCGCGGCTCACCTGTTCTGCAGCGCGTCGAGGCCGATCCCGAGCGCGATCCCGAGCCTGCGGTCGATCCGCTTCTCCTGGTCGCCCGAGAGGTCGAGCGTGTAGGTGTCGCGCAGCGAGAGGAACTTGCGCGTGAAGTGGCCGATCTCCCTGTCGCCCGAGCGGATCACGAAGTCGTACGGGATCGGAATCCACTCGCCGTACGGGAGGAAGTCGACGACACGACGGGCGATCGCGAGCGCCGCGTTCTTCTCCTGCACGAACGCGAGCTCCTCGTCAGCCGGCGTCAGGACGCGCCAGGTGGAGCGCAGGATCGATTTGCGGAAGTGGTGCTCGAGCACGCCGATCGGCTCGCCCGCAGCGTCGCGCACGTCGTAGCGCCCACCGATGTCGATCACCCTGCGCGCCTTGATCCGGAAGAGCTCCTGCGTCTCGTCCTCGTCCGCGAAGAAGCGGATGTCTTCGCGGAACGCCATCTTCTTCTGCCGCGCGAACGCAACCTGGGGCCCGGCGGGCAGCGCCGAGACCTTATAGAGGTTCACGACCGGCCGGAAGAGCTGCTCGACGAGAAAGCGGTCGTGCTGCTGGAGTCCTTCGTCCGTCACGGCAGGCGATCCTAGCGAGTCGTTAGCATTGCCTCGTCCGCTCCGTCCCGTCGTCCCAGGGGTAACGAATGGCCATCGTGCGCGAAGCAGAGCCGGTCGGCTCGCTGCAGGAAGTCAGGGAGGCAGGCCTCGACCGCGAGGATCTCCTCGCCGTCTACCGCAGCATGCTCGTCACCCGCGGGATCGAGGAGCGCGGCCACATCCTCTACAAGCAAGGGAAGATCCCGGGCTCGTTCTACACGGGCCGTGGGAACGAGGCCGCCGCCGTCGGCGTCGCGACGGCGATGGGCGGCGACGACGTCGGCACGCCGCTGCACCGCGACATGGGCGTCCACGTGACGCGCGGCGTCGAGCCGTGGCGGATCTTCGCCCAGTACATGGGCCGCGCCGACGGGCCGACGAAGGGCAAGGACGGCAACGTCCACATGGCCGACTCGAAGCTCGGGCTGCTCGCGATGGTGAGCCACCTGCCCGCGATGCTCCCGGTCGCCGTGGGCTGCGCGCTCGCTTTCCGCATCCGCGAGGAGAAGCGTGTCGCGGTCGGCTGGTTCGGCGAGGGCGCGTCCGCGCGCGGCGACACTCACGAGGCGATGAACCTCGCGGGCGTGCGAAAGCTGCCGGTCGTCTTCGTCTGCGACAACAACCAGTGGGCATACTCGACGCCGACCTACCTCGAGTACGCGACCGAGCACGTCGCCGACCGCGCCGAGGCCTACGGCTTCGAGGGCGTGGTCGTCGACGGCAACGACGTGCTGGCGGTCTACCGCGAGTCCAAGCGCGCGATCGAGAAGGCGCGCGAGGGCGGCGGCCCGACGCTGCTGGAGTGCCTGACGCTGCGGATGGAGGGCCACGCCGTCCACGACGACGCGTTCTACGTCCCGAAGGACATGTTCGAGCGCTGGGCGGCGAACGACCCGATCGAGCGCTTCCGAACCTGGCTGCGCGAGCACGCCGAGCTCACCGACGAGCAGGAGGACGAGATCTCGGCCGGCGTGAAGAAGCTGCTGAACGACGCGCTCCAGCGCGCGGAGGAGTCGCCGCAGCCGGATCCCTCCTCGTTGCTGGACGGCGTCTTCGCGACTCCGGAAGACCTCGACACGCCGCATCACAAATGACCTTCACGGCGCAACCATCAACCTCCATCCCTGCGACCGCCGCAGGTACGTCATCCGGGAACGCGTAGCGTGGAGATGACCTACTTGCAGGCGATCTCCGACGGGCTCCGTCAGGAAATGCGACGCGACAAGCGCGTGTTCGTGATCGGCGAGGACGTCGGCGTCTACGGCGGCGCGTTCAAGGTCACGCTCGGCTTCCAGGAGGAGTTCGGCCCGTGGCGCGTGATCGACGCGCCTCTCTCGGAGACCGCGATCGTCGGCGGCTGCACCGGCGCCGCGATGATGGGCATGCGGCCGGTTGCCGAGATGCAGTTCGCGGACTTCATCTCCTGCGCGTGGGACCACCTCGTGACCGTCGCGGCCAAGCAGCGCTGGCGCGCGGGCACGCCCGTGCCGATCACCGTGCGGCTGCCCTCGGGCGGCGGCTTCTCCGGCGGCCCCTTCCATTCACAGAACCCCGAGAGCTCGTTCGCGCACATTCCGGGCCTGAAGGTGATCTGCCCCGCGACGCCCGAGGACGCGAAGGGACTGCTCGCGACGGCGATTCAGGATCCGAACCCCTGCCTCTACTTCGAGCACAAGCACCTCTACCGCCGGCTGAAGGCCGAGGTGCCGGACGAGCGCTACGAGACGCCGTTCGGCAAGGCGCGCATCCACCGCGAGGGCGATGACGTCTCGGTGATCACCTGGGGCGCGATGGTGCACACCGCGGACGAAGCGGCGAAGCAGCTCGAGGGCGAGGGCGTCTCGGTCGAGATCCTCGATTTGCGCACGCTGATTCCGTGGGACAAGCAGGCCGTGCTGCAGAGCGTGTCGAAGACCTCCAAGGTGGTCGTGCTACACGAGGATACGTTGACGGGCGGCTTCGGCGGCGAGATCGCGGCGACGATCGCCGAGGAGGCGTTCGAGGACCTCGACGGGCCGCTGAAGCGAATCGCCGCGCCAGACTCGCCGGTGCCATTCTCGCCGCCGCTCGAGAAGGCCTACATCCCGCAGGTCGAGGACGTCGTCGCCGGCATCAAGGAGGTCGTGGAGTACTGATGGCGACCACCTCCGCGATCGACGTCGTCATGCCCCAGATGGGCGTCTCCGTCTCCGAGGGGACGATCACCAAGTGGCTCAAGCAAGAGGGGGATCCGATCGAGGCCGACGAGTCGCTGCTCGAGATCTCGACCGACAAGGTCGACACCGAGGTGCCGAGCCCCGGCTCCGGCGTCGTGCAGCAGATCTTGGTGCAGGAGGGCGAGACCGTCGAGGTGGGGACGAAGCTCGCGGTGATCGCACCCGAGGGCGCCGAGGTCGCAGCGCCCGCCGAGGAGCCGCCACCCGCACCCGCCACGCAGGAGGCAGCTGCCGAGGCAGAAGCGCCTTCGAGCTCCGAGGGCGAGACTCCGGTTCCGGCGCCGGCCACACCGCAGGTGCCTCCGGCCCCCGCCCCGGCGGAGACCGACGACAACGGTGTTGGCGAGAAGACGTTCGTCTCGCCGGTCGTCGCGCGCATCGCCTCCGAGCACGGGGTCGACGTGGGCCAGGTGCAAGGAACGGGCCGCGGCGGGCGGGTGAAGAAGAAGGACATCCTCGCGTTCGTCGAGTCGGGCGGCCAGACAGCTGAGACGGCGCCGGCGGCGCCGGAAGCCCCTGCGGCTCCCGAAGCTCCGGCCGAGACCCCGAGGGCTCCGGAAGCACCTGCGGCTGCCGAAGCTCCCGCCGAGGCCCCGGCGGCGCCGGAAGCGCCCGCAGCTCCTGAAGCTCCCGCGGAGCCCCCGGCGCCTCGGCCGCCGACACCCGCGCCGGCCGCCGCGCCACCGCCCGCCCCTGCACCAGTCGCGCAGGCCGGCCAGCCCGAGCCGGGCGAGAGCTTCGAGCCGATGACCGCGATGCGCCGCGGGATCGCGGAGCACATGCGCCGCTCGCTCGACACCTCCGCGCACGTGACGAGCGCGATCGAGGTCGACATGTCGAACGTGGTCGCGATCCGCAAGAAGCTGAAGCAGGAGTACCAGGCGTCGTACGGCGTCAACCCGACGTACCTCGCCTTCGTGGCTCGCGCGACCGTCGAGACGCTGCGCGACTACCCCTGGATCAACGGCGAGCTCCGCGGCGACCAGATCGTGACCCGCAACCACGTGAACCTCGGCTTCGCGGTCGAGCTCGCGGACGGCAAAGGCCTGATCGTTCCAGTCGTGCGCCACACCGAAGGGCTGAACTTGCTCGGCATGGCCCGTGCTATTTCGGACATCGCGGCCAAGGCTCGCGACAAGAAGCTGCTCCCCGACGACGTCCAGGGCGGCACGTTCACGATCACGAATCCCGGCGGCTACGGCACCTTCCACGGCACGCCGGTGATCAGCCAGCCGCAGGCCGCGATCCTCGGCACCTACGCCGTCGTCAAGCGGCCGTGGGTGATCCAGGACGACCGCGGCGAGGACGTGATCGCGATCCGGCCGATCATGAACCTGACGCTCACGTACGACCACCGGCTCGTCGACGGCGCACTCGC
>JAWVDY010000233.1:0-8779 GCA_033856995.1 Gaiellaceae bacterium | reverse complement strand
CTGCGCCCGGTCGTGATCTCCGTGCGGTCACCCAGCGGCAACGAGTGGCCGCTGCGGATGGAGCAGGCCGAAGACGGCGCCCTCGACGTGCACGTCGTCGACGAGCGAGGCTCCCGGCCGTGAGGGTGCTGGTCGGCGAGGACGAGACGATCATCCGGCTCGACCTGCGCGACCTGCTCGAGCGGGCGGGGTTCGACGTCTGCGCGGAGGCGAAGGACGGGCTCGAGGCGGTCGAGCTCGCACGCAGCGAGGAGCCCGATCTCGCGGTGCTCGACGTGAAGATGCCGCGCCTGGACGGGATCGAGGCGGCGAAACGGATCCTGGCCGAGCGGCCGATCCCGATCGTGATGCTCACGGCCTACGGGCAGGACGAGCTCGTCGCGCGCGCCGTCGAGGCCGGCGTCTTCGGCTACCTGGTCAAGCCGTTTCGCGAGCAGGACCTGCTGCCCGCGATCCGCACCGCGCGCGTCCGCCACGAGGAGCTCGTCGCGCTGCGCGAGCAGGCCGATTCGCTTGCCGAAGCCCTCGCCTCGCGCAAGTCGATCGAGCGCGCGAAGGGGCTCTTGATGGAACGCGAGGGGCTGAGCGAGCAAGAGGCCTTCGCTCGCTTGCGCAAGGCAAGCCAGGTCTCCGGCCGGCCGATGAAAGTCGTGGCCGAGGCGGTCGTCGCCACCTTCGACGGCACCTGAGATCGTCGGCACAATGAGGGCGTGTGGATCCTGTCCTCACCCCGCTGGCGCCGCCGGCTCTTTCCGCTGGTCGTCCTCATGGCGATCGGCGTACCGCTGGTCTTCCTGGGCATCCACCTCTCCAGCCCGGGCGATCCCGGCAACGCCAACGGCCCGGAGGTGCCCGGCTACGTGCAGCCCAAGAGCGTGCGGTTCACGCCTGCGAACCAGCGCGCCGTGCACAAGGTGCTGCGCGAGTTCATCCTGACTGCGGTCGACCGCCAGGACGTCGGGCGCTCGTGGGACATCGCGGCGCCGAGCATGCGTGCGGGCTTCACCCACAAGCAGTGGAACCGCGGGGACCTGCCGGTCGTGCCGTACCCGGCGGCCAACCGCGGGCTCGGGCGCTGGAGCTTCGTCCAGTACTCGTACGCGAAGACGGTCGGCCTCGAGGTGTACCTCTTCCCGAAGCCGGGCTCGGGATGGTCGGCGATGACCGCCGACGTCGAGCTCGTCAAGGGCCACGACGGCAACTGGCGCGTGGACTACTGGATGCCGAAGCGGTTCCACGGGCCGCCTTCGGTCGCGGCAACGACGAAGGCAAAGGCCGCGCCGAAGAAGCACGTCCGGCCGGTGAAGGCCGTGCCGAAGCACAAGGCCGCCGGTAAGCGCCGCGCCGCGCCGCCCGATCTGGTCGCGACGCCGAAGACGAGTCGGATCTGGTGGATCGTTCCGATCGCGCTGCTCGGGCTGATCGTCGTTGCCCCGATCGGGATCGGGATCGGCGTCTGGTACCGGAACCGCCGCGCGGCGCGCCAGTACGTCAGGACCTAGGCCTGCGCCTCCTCGAAAAGCCGCTCCCAGCGGGAGATCAGCCGCTGGAGCTCCTCGCGCGCGCCGCGGTGGGCGGCCAGCATCTCGACATCGGACCAGTCCTCGGCCAGGCGGCGCTCGAGGTCGGCGACCGCTTCCTCCTGGTGTGAGATGCGACCCTCGAGCTGCTCGAGCTCATTCGGTCGCGGTGGCCGCTCGCGCTGCGGCTTCGGCCTCTGCTTGGGCTTCGAGGGCTCGACGACGACCTCCGGTTCTTCGCGGTAGCGCGCGTACTCGGCCCAGCCGCCCTCGAACGAGCGGAGGGCGCGATCCTCGATCGCGAGCAAACGGTGCGCGACCGCGTCGAGCAGAGCTCGGTCGTGTGAGACGAGCAGCACCGTCCCGGGGAACGCGTCGAGCGCCTCCTCGAGCGCCTCGCGGCTCTCGAGGTCGAGGTGGTTCGTCGGCTCGTCGAGCACGAGGAAGTTCGCGCCCGAGGCGACGACGAGAGCCAGCGCGAGCCGCCGCCGTTCGCCGCCCGACAGCGCCGTGACCGGCTTCTCGTGGGCTTCCCAGCCGGAGAAGAGGAACCGGCCGAGCAGTTGCTGCGCCTGCGGGCGCGTCAGCCCGGTCGAGCGCTGCGCGCAGTCGAGGACGCTGCCACGTTCGTCCAGCTCGACTTCGTGCTGCGAGAAGTACGCGGGGATGACGCCGTGTCCGAGGCGGACCTTGCCGCCGACCGACTCGCGCCGGTCGAGCACGGTCTCGAGCAGCGTCGTCTTGCCGGAGCCGTTCGCCCCGACGAGCCCGACGTGCTCGCCGCGCTCGAGCGCGAAGGTTGCCGCGGTGAGCAGCTGCTTGTCGCCCGCGGCTACGCCGAGGCCGGTCGCCTCGAGGACGGTCCGGCCGCTGCGCGCGGGCTTGAGGAACTCGAAGCCGAGTGTCTTGCTGTGCCGCGTCAGCAGCTCGTACTCGCCCTTCGCGCCCGAGCGCTCGACCTCGAGCCGCTTGATCTGCGTCAGCTTCGCCTGGGCCTGCTTGGCCTTGCCCTTCTTGTAGCGGAAGCGCTCAACGAAGCGCTCGAGCCGGACGATGTCCGCGCCGACGCGCTCTGCCGTTTTCGCGGCCGCCTGCGCGCGCGCCGCCTTCTCGAGCCGCCACACATGCCAGGGCCCTGGGAAGAACAGCGAGCGACCGGCTTCGAGCTCGAGCACGCCGGTCGTAACCGCTTCGAGAAACCAGCGGTCGTGCGCCACGAGGATCACGGCGGCGTCCAGCGACTGCAGCTCCTGCTCGAGCCACTCCAGGTTCTCGACGTCCAGGTGGTTCGTCGGCTCGTCGAGCAGCAGCAGGTCGGGGTCGCCGGCGAGCGCGCGGGCGAGTGAGGCGCGCGTCAGCTCGCCGCCGGAGAAGGTCGTGAGCGGCCGGTCCAGGTCGTGCTCGGCGAAGCCGAGGCCGCGCAGGGCCGCCGCCGCGCGGTCGCGCCAGTTGTAGCCGCCCGCGTGCTCGAGTCGCGACTGCGCCTCCGCGTAGCGGCCGAGCGTCGTCTGGTCGTGGTCGCCGCCGGCCATCGCCTGCTCGAGCGAGCGGAGCTCCTCCTCGGTCTCGATCAGATCGCGCGCCCCGGTGAGCGCATACTCGCGCAGCGAGAGGCCGCGGTCGAGCGGCGGCCGCTGGTCGTGCAGCGCGATGCGGGTGCCCTTCGCGAACGAGAGCTCGCCGCCGTGGATGTCGCTCTCGCCGACCAGCATCCGGAGCAGCGTCGTCTTGCCGGCCCCGTTCGGGCCGGAGAGCGCGAGCCGGTCGCGCCGCTCGACCGAGAACGAGACGCCCTCGAAGAGCAGCGAGCCCGCGAGCTCTTTCTTCAGGTTGGAGGCGTTGACGACTGCCATGAGACCCAGCGTAATCTCCGGCCACATGCAGGTGCTCGCACTCGACGTCGGCAGTTCCTCGACCCGCGCCTGCCTCTATGACGACCGCGGCCGGGAGGTCGGCGAGGCCGCTCGCAGGACCTATGAAGCGCGGCAGGGCCCCGACGGCTCGGCGGAGCTCGACGCGGACGAGCTCGTGGCCGCGAGTCGCGCGGTGCTCGACGAGGGCGGGGCCGAGGCCTTCGACGCGATCGGGGTCTCCTGCTTCTGGCACAGCCTGGTCCTGCTCGACGACCGCGACCGGCCGCTCACGCCGGTGCTCCTGTGGCAGGACCGGCGCGCGGCGGCCCAGGCCGAGGAGCTCGCGAGCCGGCTCGACTCGAGCGCGACCCACGCCCGCACCGGCTGTGTTCTCCATCCGAGCTACTGGCCCGCCAAGCTCGCCTGGCTCCGTGCCGAGCAGCCGGAGACCTTCGGGGCGGCCCGCCGCATCGTCTCGTTCGGCGACTACCTCTTCCTGAGCCTCACGGGCGAGCTGCGGACGACGCTCTCGACGGCCTCGGGGACCGGGTTGCTCGACCTCCGCAGACGCGAGTGGGACGCGGAGCTCCTCGACGTGCTCGGCGTCGACCCCGCGCTGCTCCCGCCGCTCGGCGAGGAACCCGCCGGAACGACCTATCCGCCGCTCGGCGACGGCGCGTGCTCGAACCTCGGCGCCGGTTGTACGACCCCGGAGCGGGCGGCGCTGATGGTCGGCACCTCGGGCGCGCTGCGGGTCGTGCGCGAGGGCGAGCCCGAGCCGCGGCCGGGGCTCTTCAGCTACTTCGTCGACGAGCACCGGCTCGTCGAGGGCGGCGCAGTCTCCGATGGTGGCAACCTGTACGCGTGGCTCGAGCGGACGCTCCGGCTCGAGCCGGCGGAGCCGCGCCCGCCGGATGCGCACGGCCTGACCTTCCTGCCGCTTCTCGGCGGGGAGCGCAGCCCCGGCTGGAACCCGCGCGCGACCGGAGCGATCGCCGGTCTCACCTTCGACGCCGACGCGCAAGATCTGCTGCAGGCCGGGCTCGAAGGGGTCGCCTACCGCCTCGGGGAGATCGCCGACTCGCTCCCGGAGATCCGCGAGCTGGTCGCGACCGGACACGCGCTGCTGGCCAGCCCGCAATGGGTTCAGGTCTTCGCCGACGTGCTCGACCGTCCGGTCACGGCGTCGGGCGTCGAGGAAGGCTCGGCACGTGGGGCGGCGGTGCACGTCCTCGAACGGCTGGGCGTCGAGCCCGAGCCGGCGCCGCTTGGCGAGGTGTACGAGCCGGACGCGGGACGCACCGCGATCTACGCAGCGGCGCGCGAGCGGCAGCGCGAGCTGTACGCGAGGCTCTTCTAGGCGCGGACGACGGCGCCGACGAGCGTGCGCGCCGCCGCGGCGATGTGCTCGGCGTCGATCCCGGCCGCCGCGAGCAGCTCGGCCGGCTTGCCGGAACCGGGCATGTCGCGCACCGCGAGCCGCACGACGCGGGGCGCCGCCTCGCCGTCCGAGAGCGCCTCGAGCACCGCGTCGCCGATCCCGCCCTCGGGCCAGTGATCCTCCACGGTGAGGATCCGACCTCCGGTCGCCTCGGCTGCCGCGCGTAGAGTCTCCGCGTCGACCGGCTTGACCGAGTAGAGGTCGATCACGCGCGCGTTGATGCCCTCGGCCGCGAGCTTGTCTGCCGCAGAGAGCGACTCGTGCAGCGTGATCCCGGCCGCGACGATCGCCAGGTCGTCGCCGTCGCGCAGGACGCGCGAGCCGCCGACCGGGAACTCATCGCCGGCTGCGTACACGGTCGGGGTCGCCGCGCGCGTGGTGCGCATGTAGACGATCCCCTCGCGGTCGGCCATCTCCTCGACGAGCCTCGCGGTCTGGTTCGCGTCGCACGGGTAGAGCACGGTCGAGCCGTGGACGGCGCGCATCATGGCCAGGTCCTCGAGCGCCATCTGCGACGGGCCGTCCTCGCCGATCGAAACGCCGGCGTGCGAGCCGCAGAGCCGGATGTTCGCCTGGCTGATCGCGGCCATGCGGATGAAGTCGTAGGCACGCGAGAAGAACGCCGCGAACGTCGACGCGAACGGCACCCACTTGCGCACCTGCAGGCCGACCGCGGTCGCGACCAGCTGCTGCTCGGCGATGTACATCTCGAAGTACCGGTCGGGGTGGGCGTCGCGGAAGATCTCGGCGTACGTCGAGTTCGAGACCTCGCCGTCGATCGCCACCACGTCGCCGCGACCGGCGCCGAGCGCCGCGAGCGCGTCGCCGTACGCGCGCCGGGTCGCGACCTCCTCGCCGAGCTCCCACGTCGGCAGCTCGACCGGCCCTGAGACGTCGAACGTGTGCGGCTCGCCGTCCTCCGGATCCGGGACGTCGACGACGATGTTGCGCTCGCCGCCGAGCTCTGCGACGGCCGCCTCTGGGTCGTCGAGCGCCTTCCCGTGCCAGCCGGGCTTGTTCTCGACTTCCTTGACGCCCTTGCCCTTGATCGTGTGGGCGACGATGACGGTCGGCTGGTGCTGCTGCGCGGCGGCTTCCCCGAGCGCGTTGTCGATCGCCTCGACGTCGTGGCCGTCGATCTCGATCGCGTGCCACCCGAACGCCTTCGCGCGGTCGGCGTAGGAGTCGAGATCCCAGCCGTGCATCGTCTCGCCGCGCTGTCCGAGCCGGTTCACGTCGATGATCGCCGTCAGGTTGTCGAGCCCGTAGAACGCGGCGTGCTCGAAGGCCTCCCACATCGAGCCCTCCGCCATCTCGCTGTCGCCGCAGAGCGCCCAGACGCGGTAGGGCAGCCGGTCGAGCTTCTTGCCGGCGAGCGCGATCCCGACCGCGAAGGGCAGCCCCTGCCCGAGCGAGCCGGTGGCCACGTCGACCCACGGGATCGCCGGGGTCGGGTGGCCCTGCATGCGGCTGCCGAAGGTGCGGAAGGTGAGCAGCTCCTCGTCGGTGATCGCGCCGGCCGCCTTGTACATCGAGTAGAGCAGAGGCGACGCGTGGCCCTTCGAGAAGATGAGGTGGTCGTTCGCCGGGTTGTCCGGGTTGTCGAAGTCGTAGTGCAGGTACTTCGACATCAGCACGGCCATCAGGTCGGCCGCGGACATCGAGGAGGTCGGGTGCCCAGACTTCGTCACGGCAACCGCGCGGATCGAGTCGATGCGTAGCTGCTGCCCCAGTTCCCGCCAGCGCTCTGCGTCGGTCATGCGGGTAACGTAACGGTCCTATGCGAGTCGCGGTCGCCTTCGATCACCGCGGCGTCAAGCTGCGCGAGCGGTTGCTGGAGGAGCTGGCGGCGCTCGGGCACGAGGCCGTCGATCTCGGCACCGACAAGGCCGAGCCCCGGATCGACTACCCGGACAAGGCGCGCGAGGTCGGCGAGGCGATTCGCGGCGGAGACGCGGAGCGTGCGCTGCTCGTCTGCGGCTCGGGAGTCGGCGCATCGGTCGCCGCCAACAAGCTCGCCGGGATCCGCGCCGCGATCTGCCACGACGTCTATTCGGCGCACCAGGGCGTCGAGCACGACGACATGAACGTGCTCTGCCTCGGCTCCGAGGTCATCGGTGCCGAGCTGGCCGCCGACCTCGCGCGCGCGTTCCTCGGAGCGCAGTTCGACGGCGGCGAGCGGTACGTCCGCAGGCTTGAGAAGATCGAAGAGATGGAAAGGGAGAAGTCCTATGGCTAAGTCACGCTTGCATGAACTCTCGGAGCTCGGCCAGAGCGTCTGGATCGACTACCTCTCGCGGCACCTGCTGGAGAGCGGGGAGCTCGCGCGGATGATCGAGGAGGACGCCGTCGTCGGGATCACCTCGAACCCGACGATCTTCCAGAAGGCCATCGCCGAGGGCGACGCCTACGACGAGCAGTTCAAGGAGGTGCTCGCCGAGGAGGAGGACGCGAAGGAGGTCTTCTTGAAGCTCGCGGTCCAGGACGTGCGGAACGCGTGCGATCTGCTGCGCCGCGTCTGGGACGGCGGCGGCGGCCAGGACGGCTACGTCTCGATCGAGGTCGACCCGAACCTCGCGAACGACACGCAGGGCACGATCGACGAGGCGCAGCGGCTGCACGAGCTCGTGGACAAGGAGAACTGCTTCGTCAAGATCCCGGCCACCAAGGCGGGGTTGCCGGCGATCGAGGAGATGATCGCGCGCGGCCGCAGCATCAACGTCACGCTGATCTTCTCGCTGCAGCGCTACGCGGAGGTCGTCGAGGCCTACCTGCGCGGGCTCGAGCGCTTGGTCGAGAACGGCGGCGACCCGGGCCCGGTCGCGTCGGTCGCGAGCTTCTTCGTCTCTCGAGTGGACACCGAGGCCGACCGGCGGCTCGACGAGGCCGGCGCGCCGAAGGAGCTTCAGGGCAAGCTCGCGATCGCGAACGCGAAGCTCGCCTACCAGCGCTACCAGGAGCTCCACTCGGGCGAGCGCTGGGAGGCGCTGAAGGCCAAGGGCGCGCGGGCGCAGCGCTGCCTCTGGGCTTCCACATCGACCAAGAATCCGGACTACCGCGACGTGATGTACGTCGAGGAGCTGATCGGGCCCGAGACCGTGGACACGATGCCCGAGGAGACGATCCGCGCCTTCCAGGACCACGGCAACGTCGCGCTCACCCTCGACCGCGAGATCGACGAGGCGAAGCGTGTCTTCGAGCAGGTCGCCGAGGCCGGCGTCGACTACGACGACGTGGTCGCCGTCCTGGAACGCGAAGGCGTGGAGAAGTTCGCCGACTCGTTCCGCGAGCTGCTCGACGGCGTCGCGGCCAAGCGCGGCGAGCTCGTATCGGCCTGACGGTGGAGCTCTACACGGAGGTCGCCGGTGACGGGCCGGAGGTCGCGTTCGTGCACGCGGGCATCTGCGACAGCCGCATGTGGGAGCCGCAGTGGGCGGAGTACGCGAGCTCGTTCCGCGTGCTGCGCTGCGACCTGCGCGGCTTCGGCCAGACGCCGCTCGAGTCCGGGATCTTCTCGAGCGCGCAGGACCTGGTCGACGTGCTCGACCGGCACGGGTTTGAGAACGTCGCGCTCGTCGGCAATTCGCTCGGCGGTCGCGTCGTCATGGAGGTCGCGGTCGCGCACCCGGGCCTCGTGCGCGCGCTCGTGCTCGTCGCGCCCGGGCTGCCGGGGCACGACTGGTCGGAGGAGATGCGCGCCGGGTGGGCCGAGGAGGAGGCGGCGCTCGAGGCGGAAGGCGTGCAGAAGTTCGCCGACTCGTTCGACCAGATCGTCGAGAGCATCCGCGCGAAGCGCAGCACGCTGGCGGCTGCGTGAGCGCACTCGTCGAGCGGATCTGGGCGCGCGACGCGACCGTCTGGACCGGCAGCGACGAAGGGAAGTGGCTGGGCTGGCTCGACCAGCCCTCGCGCATGCGCGACGACGTCAGCCTGCTGATGCAGTTCGCGGACTCGGTGGTCGACCG
>JAWVDY010000232.1:0-13467 GCA_033856995.1 Gaiellaceae bacterium | reverse complement strand
TCGCTTTCGGCGGCAGCGGCATCGAGATAAGACAGGACGCGCGCCTGCGCGAGTGCAACTACGGCGAGCTCAACGGCGCGCCGGTCGAGGAGCTCGACCCGCGCGTGCGCTTCGTCGACGAGCCGTTTCCGGGCGGTGAGAGCTACCGCGACTGCGTCGAGAAGCTGCGCTCATTCCTCGCAGACGCTGCCGCCGAGTTCGACGGCCGGCGCGTGCTGTGATCGCGCACTCGGCCGAGCGCTGGGGGTTACGGCACCTGCTGGAGGGCGTGCCACTGGAGCAGCTCGTCGACGCGCCCTTCGAATGGCAAGAGGGCTGGGAATACGACGTGAGCTTGTAAAACGAACATATGTTCGCTTTGATCCTAGGGGTGCAGCTATCCCTGGATGCGCTCGACCGGCTCGTGGAGACCCTCGAGGAGCGGGGATCGCTCTCGGCGGTCGACGCAGCCCGGTCGCTCTTTGCGACCTCTTCGATCCCGGTCGGGCTTGCCTGCTCGCTGCTCGCGGAGGTCACCGCCGGCGACAGCCGGCTCGTCTGCGGGGGAACCACCGTCTCGCTCACGCACGACCGGGTCGACCCGCTGCTCGACGAGGCCGAGTTCGTCGTCTTCGACCTCGAGACGACCGGGCTCTCCCCCGCGCGCGACCGGATCTGCGAGGTTGGTGCGGTTCGCGTGCGAGGGCTCGAGCTCGACGACTCGTTTCACTCGCTCGTCAATCCCGGGGTCGAGCTTCCCGCACCCGTCGCGCGGCTGACCGGTCTGCACGAGTCGGAGCTCCGGCAGGCGCCTGGGGCGCGGCGCGTCGTCGGCCGCTTCCGGGAATTCGCGGGCGAGGCACTCCTCGTCGCGCACAACGCCGGCTTCGACCGGCGCTTCCTCGAGGCACAGCTCGTGCGCGACCACGGGCGGCGCCTGGCCGAGCCGCCGCTGTGCACCGCGGCCCTGGCACGGCGGCTGCTGGAAGGACGCGCGCGGCGCGTCAGTCTCGCCTCGCTCGCGCACTTCTTCGGCGTCTCGACGCAGCCGTGCCACCGGGCGCTGCCGGATGCGGAGGCGACCGCGGAGATCCTCGTCCGCCTGATCGGCCTGGCGCAGGAGCTCGGCGCGAGACGGCTCTCCGAGTTGCGATCGCTCGCGGCGCCGCGGAAGCGACGGGTGTACGGCAAGCGCCCGCTCGCCCACGGCGCGCCGACTCGCCCCGGGGTCTACCTGTTCCGCGACCAGCACGACCAGGTCCTCTACGTCGGGCGAGCGCGCGACCTGCGCGCCCGGCTCCGCTCCTACTTCCGCAGCGAGCGCCAGCGGCCGTCGATCGAAGCGGCGTTGCACGCGCTCGAGCGGATCGAGTGGCGCGTGCTCGGCTCCGAGCTCGAAGCGGCACTCGAAGAGCTGCGGCTGATCCGCGGGCTCCAGCCGCCAGCGAACTCGCGCAGTCGCCGGAAGACGCACGGCCTCTACCTGCGGCCTCGTGGCGACGGCTTCGTCGTCACGAAGACGCCGACGCCGCTCGGCCCGATCGGCAGTCGGCGTAAGGCCTCGTTGGCGGCGCGAGCTCTCGCGCTGGGCACGCCTGAGGAGCTCGGGTGCCTGCTGGACGGCGGGCCGCTGCCGCGCCTGCGCGAGCGACTGGTGCGACTCTCCGACGACCTCCGCTACGAGGAGGCGGCTCGGCTGCGCGACCGGATCGAGGCGCTGGAGCACGTCGTCGAGCGGCTTCGTCGCCTCGAACGCCTGAAGTCACTCGAGGCGTGTCTCGTCGCGCCGGGTCTCGAGCGGGAGTGGCAGCAGGCGTTCTTCGTCTCTGGCGGTGCACTCCAAGCGGTTCGAGCTCTCCCACCCGGGCCGGGCGCGCTGATTGAGATCGAGGCGGGACTGGCCCGGTGTCGTGCGAGTCGCCGCCTCACAGGCGAGACGCTGAGCCCAGAGCAGGCTGAGGATCTCGTCCTCCTCGACGGGTTCGTGCGCCGCCCGCCGCCCGAAGTCACGGTGCTGCCACTCGACCCGAGTGCGATCGCCGCCTACTTGCGGCCCAGGAGCGCGGGCTTGAATCCGCGGCGCCCTCGAGGCATTCGCAGGTAGAGCAGAAGCGCGGCCGCGAGCGGTGCGAGGATCGCGACGGCCAGCGCAACGAGCGCCACAGTGTGCGATCTGCCCGAGCCGGCCCGTGCGGCAGGCGTTGTCGCTGCGCGTGAGCGGCGCGGGAAGGTGATTCTCGCGGCGGCTGCCCGATGCACGAACCCGCTGCGGAGTCGCAGCTGCGCTCGCCACGGGCCGCGAGGAAGTCGCTTGTCGAGCCGCACCGATGCCGCCTCCGAGTGGCCGGGCGCAAGGTTGGGCCCGAGCTCGACGGCGAACGGCCCGGCGCGCAGACGCCCGGGCCCGCGCGAGAGAGTGAGCGTGCCGCTGATGTCGAGCGTGCGACGGCCGGTGTTACGGATCTTCGCGACGACGAGCGGCCGGCCGGTGCGCGAGCGCTTTGCGATGAGCCGGCCGATGGCGAAGCTCGGGCGAGCGGCACCGCCGCGCCCGACCGACACGTACAGGCGGACGCCGACCCGGTTCACGAGCCTGACACCGCCGGCTGGACGCGAAGACACCTCGGCCCAGACCACGCCGTAGCGTTCGCCGGCCGAGGCGTTAGCCGGCACGTTGATCGCCACCGTCGTGAGGGCCTTCGCTCCGGGAGCGAGCCTGATCGAGCCTCGCTTCACGTGGGTCCAGCGCGAGAGCTCGTTGGGATTATGGCCCGCGGCAAAGGCGAACGCGCCCCGGTGGAGGCCCGCAGCGGCTGGGTAAACGGAAACCACCGCGGTCGAATGCGTGGTATTGCTGATCTGGACGACGCGGTTGATGCTCGTCCCGGGACTCACGCGATCGACGATGTACGAGCGGCCGCGCGCCTCGGCTGGAGCGGTGCCTGGAGCCTGAACGAGCCTGATGCCGATGCTGCCCGAGCTCGCGGCGAGCGCGGTCCCGGCCGAGAGGGTCAGCCCGGCAAGCGCCGACCCGCAGAGCAGGCGCCGAAACACCTGGTTACGCGACCGAGTGCGTGATCGTCGCGGTGTAGATACCGGGTGCGAAGTTCGCAGGAACGAAGACCGAGATCGTGGGGTTCCAGCTTGCGGAGCTGATGCCGGTGCTCGTCGCGCTCATGATCGGCGAGACCCCGGTCAGATTCGCGGCGGCGGCGGCGACCGCGGTAACCGCGCCCGACGCGGTGACTGCGCCCGCGGCATAGCTGACGTTGCTCGCCGGGTCGGCGGGGCCGGCCGTCGGCGTGAACGCCGTCGAGATTACGGAGGCGGTCCAGACCGTGGGGCCACCGCGCTGGTCGGTAACCGTGACGACGCCGAGCGCGCCGCTGATGGTGCTCGACGTGTTCAGAGCCACCTGCGTGCCGAGGGACACACTGCCGGTCGGCGCGCTGATCGAGAGCGCGCCCGCCGTCAGCTCGAAGGACGCCGGGGTGGCAGCGCCACCGGGGAGAGCCGTCGCAGCGGCGACCATGGTGATCGTGCTGACAAGAAGGAGGAGCTTGCGCATCGGTGCCCTTCGGTAGGAAGACACGGGGACTATCGGCATCCCGCTCCCGCCTCGAGGGCACGATTCGGGTGGTCGTCCCTACTCCTTTTCGTGGATGGCACTCGTTCGCGCGCGAGGGCCTAGTTCGCCGGCCCTCGCGCGCTGAGGTCGTCCTAGCGCTTGATCAGGTTGTGGATCTCGACCAGCTCGGGCCGGCCGTCGAGCTCGATGCCGACGTCCTTCAGGATCGGCATGAGCCGCCCGCCGAACGAGTCGAGCTGCTCGCGCGAATCCCAGATCTCGCTCACGCGCAGGGACCCGTTGGACTTGAACGCGACGTGGAGGTCGAGTCCTTCGGGCAGCCAGTCGCCCGACTTCTCGAGCCGACGGATCGTCTCGTCGTACTGGTCGGTGCTCACGTTGCCTGCAGTCGTGAAGCGCGCGAGGATCTTCGTCTTCTGATCGCCCATGACCGGCGTCTCGGACATTTCGGTGGTGGCCATGTGATGGCCTCCTTCATATGGATGCTCCTGACCGAGCCGACCTGCAACCAACACTTGGTGCTGCGCTCGCTGAAAGGCGAGGTGTCTAAGCCAGAATGCACTGTCCAAGCTAGCAGGTTCCCGCCGCCGCGGGGCTCGGCCTCCTAAGTCGTGAAGCGCGGCCGTCGGGCCGGGACCGGGCGGCGGTAGTCGAAGACGCGCCAGATGCGCCGGGACATGACGGGCCGTGCAGGCGGCTGCCGCCGAGCCGTCGTCACCGCGAACCCGGGCTTCATCGCACCTTCACCGATCCGTACGCCGGCTGGTAGCCCGCCTTCGTCGCGCTGAACACGAGCTTGCCACGCTTCTTGGGCTTCACGGTGAAGACCACCTGGCCCCTCGCGTTCGTGCGCTTCGACCGCGCTCGGAGCCCCGCGCCGGTGACGCGGACGCGGACCCCGGCGACGCCGCGACTCTGGCCGTCGACCACCCGCGCCGTCACCCGGCCGGCGTGCCTCCGGCGGGCGAAGCCGGAGACCGTCAGCCGCAGCTGGGGCTGGAGCCTGATCTGCTGAGACTGCGTCCAGTCGCCCTGGTTCCGGTCCTCGTCGACGCCGGCGACGCGCCAGTAGAGCGTGCCACCCGCCTGGTAGCCGTACTGCGTCATCGTCGGCGCATAGCTCGTGTTGTCGGTCGAAACCGACTCGACGACCCGGCTGAAGTCGGGCGTCGACGAGATCTGCGCCTTGTACTCCTTGACCCCGAGCCGCGGATCCCAGCTGAGGAGGACGTGATCCTTCGCGCTGTCGGTGCGCGCGTTCGCGGGCTCGCCGATCGTCCGCGTGAAGGACTGGGTGGCCGAGTACGGCCCCGGAACGGTCCCGGAGGCGTCCTTCGGGAACTCGGCGCGGACACGCCAGTGCCAGACGCCGGTGCCGGTCATCTTGATGAAGGAGGCGACGGGGGTGCGGAAGTCTGTGAAGTCGCGATGCGTCCCGTCCGGCTGGTCGATCGAGAGGTCATACGAAGCCGCGCCTTGGATCGAGCTCCAGGCCCAGACGGGGAGCGCCTCGCCCTTGACGGGATTCGCCGAGCTCGGCACGGGTGCGGCGAGCTTCTTCTGGAAGGTCCCGGTCGCCGACCAGGTGAGGCCGGTCAGGTTCTCGTCGTCGGCCCGGACGCGCCAGTAGAGGACGGTATCGGCGGGGTACGTCGTGTCGCTCGAATACGAGGTCGCGTCGGTTACCACGTCGTCGAGCGGGGCGCCGAAGGTCGGATCGGCCGCGACCTGAAGTCGGTACCGGCGCGCGCCCAGCGTGGGCGTCCAGCGGAAGGTCGGCTGGTCGAGGAAGGCCTGCACGCCGACGGGCGAGACGAGCGAGGGCGGCGTGGACTGCTTCTGGAACGAGCCCTTGGCCGAGTTCGGCAGGTCGAGGGGCAGTGCATCGCTGCCGTTCGACGCGGACGCAGGCAGGACGGCCCAGTAGAACGTTGTGGTCTCGTCCGCGTAGGTCGTCGGCTTGAGCGAGTTCCGCGGCGCGTAGGCGGGGACGCGGGTAAACGCTTCGTCGATCACGTTGCTGAAGTTCGCGTCCTTCGCGACCACGACGTAGTACGCGTTCGCGCCCGCGAGAGGCTTCCAGGTGAAGAGCGGTGTGCGGAGCGTCGTCGTGCCGGTCAAGGGCTCCAGGTAGTCACCCGCGCAGGGGTAGCCGAACGCGCACGGCGTCGAGGCGGCTGGATCGGCCGGATCCGGGTAAGCAGACCACGTGAACGCGGGACCGACCGGACCGGTCGAGTCGACGTCGCCGTTCTGCAGGTACGTGTAGTCGCCCCAGACCTCCTGGCTCCCCGGCGCGCGGTCGCTGCGCGCCCGGACGCGGAAGCAATAGGTGCCGGGCGTGAGCGTCGGAATCTGGTCGACGGCCAGTGTCCCCTGCCACACGACCGGATTGGACGACGTGGTGCTGAGCGGCGCCCACTCGGGCACCGAGGTCTTCTTCAGGTAGCTCGCCGTCGCCCAGGAGCACGCGGCCCCCGTCCAGTCGGCGACCTGCACCTCGTAGCTCGCTGCGCCCGGCACGGCATCCCAGCGCACGACCGGGACCCGCGTCTGGTAGCCGGCGGTGCCGGTGTCGACGTCGGTTCCGGGGTCGCCGAGGTTGTCGCGCATGCGCAGGTTCTTGATGCT
Source organism: Gaiellaceae bacterium (assembly GCA_033856995.1). Lineage (GTDB taxonomy): Bacteria > Actinomycetota > Thermoleophilia > Gaiellales > Gaiellaceae > AC-32. The sequence goes on along the minus strand of JAWVDY010000232.1, from coordinate 7,268 downwards.
CGTCCCGGTCACGGGCCCGGCCGGGCCGACCTTGTCGAAGGTCTTCGTGAAGGAGCCGCCGTAGTTCCAGACACCGGCGTTGCCGTCGGGGTCGAGCGCGCGGACGCGCCAGTAGAAGACGTTGTCCTTGAAGACCTCGGTCGGCGAGAGCGAGGTCGCGATCGTCGTGCCCGTGCAGCAGACCTTCGAGCCCGGCGCGAAGTCCGACGACGAGTTGATCTCGACCTCGTACTTCGCAGCACCGGGAACCGGGTTCCACGAAAAGCGCGGGTCGTAGGCCTCGGGTGCGGGGTTCAGGTCGTCCAGCTGCGTCGCGGTCACAGACGACCAGAGCCATGAGAACGATGCGACGGGCGTGGCGACGCCGCGGTTCCCCTCCGCGTCGACCGGCATCACGCTCCAGTAGTACGAGCCGGGAGCGAGCGCCGCCGTGATCGCGGCCGAGGTGGCCGAGACGTTGGGCGCGCCCTTCGGGTCGTCCTGGTTCTGGTAGTGGAAGACGAGCGAGCCGAGCGTCGGGTCGCTCGCGACCGAGACGAGGTAGTCCGCGGCGCCGGCGATCCCCGACCAGCGGAGCACGACGGGCTTCGAGGGGAACGAGAGCGAGTCGCCCGAGGTGGGAGTCTGCAACGCGGGCCGCAGGTTCCAGAGCTTGCGGAAGGAGCGCGGCTGCGTCCACGCCGAGGCGTCGCCGGCCGCGTTCGTCGCGCGGACGCGCCACCAGTACGTGCCGTTGGGGACCGTCATCTGCAACGTCGCCCTCGTGTTGCGCGTGAAGAAGTTGTCCTTGCCGTCGCCGAGGACAGGCGAGTTCATCCCGGAGTCGGCGCCGATCTGGAACTCGTACTTGTCAGCGCCCGCGACAGGCGTCCAGGCAAAGGCGGGGAGGAACTGGACGACGGCACCGGCGGCCGGCGCGAGCTGTGCGGGACGCGTTACCGCGGCGCGAGCTGGTCCCGCCGTCAGGAACGAGATGACGACAAATGCTGCGGCGAGAAGTCTGCGGTCGGCGGCCATGGTGTCGAGAGAGACGAGCTCGGCCGCAGAGCTGTGAGTTCGTCCGTATGTCTCGAAACCACCATCGGGGCCGGTCGCGAATCGGTCATCCCTCGGTCGAGGGGATTTTCCCCTCGCGGCCGAGGAGTCCCCGCACGCCACGGCCGCGCTCGGCCGGCGAATCCCCGCGTGACGCCTCCTGGGCGCGCAGCGCCTGCTCGAGCCCGGCCACCCGCGCGGCGAGCTCCTCTCCGCGGGCCCGGCTTGCGGCGAGCTCCAGCTCGAGCTCCCGCGCGCGGGCGCGAGCCGCATTCGCCTCGGCGGCCGCGGCCTCGGCGCGGCGACCGCTCGCGGCCTCGACGCGCACGAGCCGCGCGAGCTCGCGCAACGGCGCGTCGACCGGGTCGCGACGCGGATGGACCGCGTCGAGCGCGGCGACGAGCTCCTGCGCGTGCCGTCGCGCGTCGTGCGCACGCGCGAGCTCGCGGTTTGCCGGGCCCATCGCGGGGTCGTAGCCACCCAGATCCGCGCGGAGCCGGTCGAACGTGGTCGCCGTCGGCTCGGAGCGGCCGGAGAAGCCGTCGGCCTCGAGCAGGTCGTAGCGCTCGGGGGTCACCCAGCCGTCGCCGCCCTCGTCGCCGTAGACGTACGCGGGCAGCCCCGACGCCATCGCCTCGAGCACCGCGAGGCCCCGCCCGATCACGAGGTCCGGCTCGCCCTCGGTCTCGATCCCGGCGTCGGCGCAGGCCCGTTGCAGCATGCCGCGCCGGTAGTCGGAGAGCCCGTCGACGGAGAGCCGCACCCGGCGCGGGCGCTCCGGCAGCGGTTCGCGGTCGCCGAGTCGCTCGAGGTCGACCGGGCGGCGGAGCCGGACGAGCTCTTGCGGCAGCGCGGCCGCCCGTGCCTGCTCGGCGCCGCGCTCGTCGAAGACGACCACGCGCGCGACCACTCCGGCGAGCTGCGGCGGCAGCCAGACCGCCTCGCCGTCGCCGTGCGCCGCGAAGAGCTGCGGCGTGAGCGGGTAGAGGTCAGCGAGGAGGAGCGCCGCGTAGGCGTCCTGCGCGTAGATCACATCCGGGGCAAGCGGAAGGTCGCGGTCGACGCCCACGACACGAAGCTCCTCAGGCGGCGGCACTGGATCGGCCGCGAACACGCGCACCTCGTGTCCGAGCCGCTCGAGGTGCTCGGAGGCCATGACCAGATACGGGCGCGGCTCGAGAGCCTGCGTGCCGACCAGGATCTCCACGGCGCGATTATCGCGTGCCGACGGACATCCGCAGGAGCCGCGGCAGCGCGGCGCCGACACGGGCCGGAAGCCACGCGCGGCGGCCCTCTTCCTCCGCCTCCTCGCACGCCATGATGGACGCGCGCACGAGGCCGCCTCCCAGTCGCTTCAAGGGCTCGGGCGGCAGCTGCGGCACGGTTCGCGTCACGAGCAGCAGGCGCGTGAGCTCGTCATCCACGCCGAGCGCGAGCCGGGCGAGGATCTGGCCGCCGAGCCAGCTCGGGCCGGCACCGTGCCCGGAGTAGCCGGCGCCGTAGTGGATTCGCGTTCCCGGGACGGTGCCGAACAACGGCAGGTGGTCGGAGGAGACGTCGATCGGGCCGCCCCACGCGTGGGTGATCCTCGCGTCGGCGAGGTCGGGCAGCAGTCGGCGCAGTCCGCGCTCGGCGCGCGCCGCAGTCGGCTCGTCCTTGGTGAACCGTTTGTCGATCTTGCCGCCGAAGCCGATCGGGCCCGAGCCGCTGCCCATCAGCACGCGCCCGTCCTTGGTCGCCCGGAAGTAGTGCAGGAACATGCGCCCGTCGATCACGGCCTCGCCCCCGGTCCAGCCGATCTGCTCGAGGAGCTCCGGGACGGGCTCGGTCAGGACGATATAGCTGCCGAAGGCGGTCAGCCTGCGGCGCAGGGGCTTCCAGCCTGCCGCGGCCGCGTTCACGGCGACGACCACGTCCTCCGCGCGAACCGTGCCGCGCTCGGTCCTGACTACTCCGTCGGAAACCTCCTTCACGCGCGTGTGCTCGTGAAGACGGACCGACCGTTGCGCTGCCCTCCTCAGCCCGAGCACGAGCCGCGCCGGCTGCACGGTTGCGCAGTCGCGCACGAAGACGCCCTTGCGGAAGACCGGCGAGCGGATCCGCTCGGCCAGCTCCTCCCGCGAGAGCGGCACCGCCTCGTCGGGCACGCCGAGCTCGCGCGCGGCGGCGACCTCACGGTCGACCGCGTCGTCCTGCGAGGCCGCGGCCGAGACGCGCAGCATGCCGCCTTCCCCCAGCCAGGCATCGACGCCTTCGCGCTCGCAGAAGGCGCGCACGCCCGGAACGATCGTCTCGCCGGCATGGGCCAGCGCCAGCGCCTCGTCGTCGCCGTACTTCTCGCGCAGCGACGGCAGGTGGGTCCAGTAGCCGTGGACGAAACCGCCGTTGCGACCGCTCGGGCCGCGGCCGCACTCGCCCGCCTCGAGCACCACGACGTCGAGCGCAGGCTCGCGCTCCTTCAGCGCGAGCGCCGTCCAGAGGCCGGTGTAGCCGCCGCCGACGATCGCGATGTCGGCGGTCGCGTCACCGTCGAGCGCCGGCGCGGGCTCTCCGCCCAGCCCGGCGGCGAGCGCCTCCTCGATCCACCAGGGAGTGGCGGCGCCGGGTGCGACAGAAGCGGACGGGGTCAGGTGCTCGTGCCCGTCTCTCCGCGCCAGAGACCGTCGGCGCCGCCGCGACCCTGGCCGCTCGAGTCGACCCGCTTCGAGGCCTCAGCGAGCACGTCACCGAGAATCCCCACGATTTCGTCGAACTCGGCCTGCCCGGCAACGAGCGGCGGCGAGATCTGCACCACTGCGTCGCCGCGGTCGTCGGCGCGGCAGATCAGGCCCTTCTCGAAGAACTGCGGTGAGAGGAAGCCGCGCAGCAGCGTCTCCGACTCCGCGTCCGAGAACCCCTCCTTGGTCTCCTTGTCGCGCACGAGCTCGAGCGCCCAGAAGTAGCCCTGGCCGCGGAGGTCGCCGACGATCGGGAGCTCGAGCAGCTGGCCGAGCGCCGAACGGAAGGCTGCCTCGTTCTCGCGCACCCGCTCGACGATCTTCTCGCGCTGCATGATCTCGAGGTTCTTGAGCGCGATCGCCGCCTGCACAGGGTGACCGCCGAAGGTGATCCCGTGCGTGTACATCGCGGTGCCGTCGAGGAACGGCTCCATCACGCGGTCGGTCGTGACGACGGCGCCGATCGCCGCGTACGCCGACGAGAGGCCCTTCGCGTTGGTCATCAGGTCGGGCTTGATGTCGTAGGCCTCGGAGCCGAACCAGGAACCGAGGCGCCCGTAACCGGTGATCACCTCGTCCGCGCAGAGCAGGATTCCGTAGCGGTCGCAGATCTCGCGCACGCCCTTCCAGTAGCCGGCCGGCGGCGTGATCGAGCCGCCAGCGTTCTGGACCGGCTCCATGATCACCATCGCGACCGTTTCCGGCCCCGCGGCGATGATCGCCTCCTCGAGGTCGTCGAGCAGGAACGCCGTGTACTGCTCCTCCGTCTCCTCGGCGGGACGGTGGTAGCGGTTCGTGTTGCGCACGTGGATCACGTCGGGCACTAGCGGCTCGAACGGCGCGCGCAGGGCGGCGATGCCGTTGATCGAGAGCGCGCCCATCGTCGTGCCGTGGTAGGCGGTGCGGCGCGAGACCGCCTTCCAGCGCCGCTCGCCGCGCGCCGCGTGGTACTGGCGCGCGAGCTTCCAGGCCGACTCGACCGCCTCCGAGCCGCCCGAGCAGAAGAAGACGCGGTTCAGGTCGCCGGGCGCGAGCTTCGCCACCTCGGCGGCGAGCTCGATCGCGCGCGGGTGGGCATATGACCAGTTCGTGTAGAAGGGCAGCTCGCGCATCTGCGCGGCCGCAGCCTCGCCGACCTCCTCGCCGTACGAGTAGCCGATCTGCACCGCGAACAGGCCCGCGAGCGCGTCGAGGTAGCGCTTGCCGTTCGCGTCCTCGAGGTAACAGCCGTCGCCGCGGACGATGATCGGCACCTCCGTCTCCTGGTAGCCGCCCATGCGGGTGAAGTGCAGCCAGAGGTGGTCGCGGGCGGCCTGCTGGAGCTCCGCGGGGGAAAGACCGGTCGAGACGGTGGTCATGCGGCTCCTTTCGAGCGGCGGTTCTGGAGGAGGACGTTGGCGAGCATCGCCGTGAGGGCGACGAGGAAGATCGCCGTCCCGATCACGTTCACCTGCGGCGGCGCGCCGATCCGCGCGGCGCCCCAGACGTAGAGCGGGAACGTGACCCTGTTGCCGGAGTTGAAGTAGGTGACGACGAAGTCGTCGATCGAAATCGCGAAGCAGAGCAGAAGCGCGGCGAGGATGGCCGGGGCGATCAGCGGCAGCGTCACCTTCTGGAACGTCACCCACTCGTTCGCGCCGAGGTCCATCGCGGCCTCTTCGAGGTGACGGTCGAACCCGACGAGCCGTGCCTTCACGGTCACGACCGCGAAGCTGATGCAGAACATGATGTGCGCGATCAGGATCGTCCAGAAGCCGAAGACCACGTTCAGGTTCAGGAAGAGCGTCAGCAGCGAGGCGCCGAGCACGATCTCAGGCGTTGAGAGCGGCAGGAAGATGAGGATGTTCGTGGTCGCGCGGCCACGGAAGCCGTAGCGGACGAGTGCGAGCGCGATCAGCGTTCCGAGCGCGGTCGCGACCAGGCTCGCGATGAGCGCGATCTCGAGCGAGAGGACGATCGCGTCACGGATCCCGGGGACGCCGTCCCAGTAGCGCCAGTTGTTCCAGGTGAAGCCCTGCCAGGTGTAGTTGAACTTCCCGCTCGGATGGTTGAACGAGAAGACGAGCACCACCAAGATCGGCAGCAGGAGGTAGGCAAAGAACAGCAGCGAGTAGACCATCAGGATGTGATGGCGCACGAAGGCGAGCGCCGTTCCGAAGGGGTTCGGCCGCTCGCTGCGCCGCCCGACCGCGACCGCACTCATACAGCGGTCCCCGTCAGCTGCTCGGTGCCGACGATGCGCGCATAGACCGCGACGGCCAGCAGGATCCCTGCCATCAGGATGAACGACATCGACGCCGCGGCGGGATAGTCGGTCAGCTCGAGAAACTTCGCCTGGATGACGTTCCCGATCATGTGGTTGTCCGGAGCGCCGAGCAGCTGTGCGTTGATAAAGTCGCCCGCCGCCGGGATGAACGTCAGCAGCGTGCCCGCGACCACGCCGGGGAGCGAGAGCGGCAGCGTCACACGCAGGAAGGCATGCACCTTGCTCGCGTAGAGGTCTTCCGCCGCTTCGAGCATCCGCCCGTCGATCTGCTCGAGCGAGACGTACAGCGGCAACGCCATGAAGGGCAGGAAGTTGTAGGTGATCCCGGTCACGACGGCCGTCGAGGTCGCGAGCAGCCGCCCGCCGGGCCCCAGGATGTGCAACGAGTGCAGCGCGTTCACGACGAAGCCGTTGTCCGAGAGGATCGTCTCCCAGGCGAGCGTTCGGATCAGGTACGTGACGAAGAACGGCGCGACGATGAACAACAGCAGCAGGTTCTTCCAGCGCCCACCGCGGAACGCGATCCAGTACGCCACCGGATAGCTGATCAGGAGCGCGAGAAGCGTGGCAATGCCCGCGTACTCGAGCGAGCGGACGAACTGCACGCGGTAGTCGCGGATCGCGTGCCAGTAGTTTCCCCAGGACCACGTGAACGCGTAGCCGAAGTCGATGTTCCCCGACTGCAGCGACTGGTAGGCGAGGAAGCCGAGCGGCACGAGGAAGAAGACCGCGAGGAACAACACGCCCGGAGCAAGCAGCAGGTATGGCGTAAGCCCCCGGTGGCGGTGGAACAAGCTCACCCGCTACGCCGAGATGAGGTTGTTCCACTCGGTCAGGTACTTCTGGTTGTTCAGCGCTTTGCTGTCGAAGATGTGGACGCTGTCGAGCATCTTCTTCGTCGGAAAGATGAGCGGGTTGTTCGCAACGCTCGGGTCGTATTTCTTCGCCCACTGGCCCGCTCCGGCCACCGGCGGGATGTAGTAGATGCCCGTGATGTTCCGCTTCGGGTCACCGGCCTCCATCAGCCCCTGGACCTTCGGGTCGTACACGTAGTTCATGTAGACCGACGCCGTGTAGACGTTCCCGCCCTTCGGGATCAGCATGTTGTCTGTCCAGAGCGCCCCGCCGGCTGTCGGGATGTTCCAGTGGATGTGCTTGTTCCCGATCTGCGCAATGTCGCCCGACCATGACATGGCCGCAGCGAGGTCGCCCTTCGCCAGCGACGGCGCGTAGTCGTTCCCCGTGAACTG
>JAWVDY010000231.1:0-17398 GCA_033856995.1 Gaiellaceae bacterium | reverse complement strand
GTAATGGGCCTATCGTCCACGCCTGGAGCTCGCTTTAGCGCGACGGCCTACCCCGTTTCAGGGATGGCTTGGGCCCGGTCTTTGCCCGCTAGCGCGCTGCTAGCGACGTGGCACGGGCCGCGATTCTTCTTTCCCGGGCTCCTTCGGCAGCGCGGTCTCGTCGGCCGCCGCGGGAGTGTAGGCGGGCGAGGCCTGTACCCGCGCGAGCGTCTCCTTGTCGACGTTCAGCGGGTGGTGGCAGGCGGCCAGGTGGTTGTTGCCATAGTCGACCAGCGGAGGCTCGACCTGGGAGCAGATCTCGGTCGCGTAGCGGCAACGCGGATGAAAGCGGCACCCGGACGGCGGGTCGATCGGGCTCGGCACGTCCCCTTCCAGCACGATCCGCTCGCGCTTGTCGGCCAGGTCGGGGTCGGGCACGGGAACCGCGGAGAGCAGCGCCTCGGTGTACGGCATGATCGGCCGCGAGTAGAGCTCCTCGGCCGGCGAGAGCTCGACGAGCTTGCCGAGGTACATCACCGCGATGCGGTCGGAGACGTGACGAACGACGCCGAGGTCGTGCGCGATGAAGACGTACGTCAGGCCGAACTCGTCCTGCAGCTCCTCGAGCAGGTTCACCATCTGCGCCTGGATCGAGACGTCTAGGGCCGAGACGGGCTCGTCGGCGACGATCAGCTTCGGCCGCAGCGCGAGGGCGCGCGCGACGCCGATGCGCTGACGCTGGCCGCCTGAGAACTCGTGCGGAAAGCGGTTGTAGTGCTCGGGGGACAGGCCGACCACCCGCAGCAGGTCCTCGACCTTCTGCTTGCGCTCCTTGCGGTCGCCGATCCCGTGGATGCGCATCGGGTCGCCGATGATCGTGCCGACGCGCTTGCGGGGGTTCAGGCTCGCGTAGGGGTCCTGAAAGATCATCTGCATATCCCGCCGCAGCGGGCGCAGCGCGCGAGCGCCGAGGCGGCCGATCGAACGGCCGTCGAACACGACGTCGCCGGCGGTCGGCTCGAGCAGGCGCACGATGCAGCGGCCGAGAGTCGACTTGCCACAGCCGGACTCCCCGACGAGGCCGAGCGTCTCGCCCTCCGCGACGCTGAGCGTCACATCATCGACGGCATGGACGCGGGCGACCTCGCGCGAGAGCACCCCCTTCCGGATCGGGAAGTACTTCTTGAGGCTCTGCACCTGGACGAGCGCGCCGTTCTGCGTCTGTGCCTCGGTCACGACGCGACCCGCGCCTCACCGGCAATCGTCGCCTCGCGCAAGTGCCGCTTGTCGTCGACGGGAAGCCAGCACCGATCGAGGTGACCGGCGGCCTCGACGCGGTTCTTCAGCTCGGGCTCTTCCTGACACTTTTCGAAGGCGTGCGGACAGCGGGGCCGGAACTTGCACCCCTGCGGGAGGTTGATCAGCGACGGCGGCGTGCCCTCGATCGAGTGCAGCTTCTTCGGCTTGGGCCGATCGAGCCGTGGGATCGAGCCGAGCAGTCCCCAGGTATACGGGTGCTGCGGGTCGTAGAACAGGTCGCGCTTCGAGCCGCGCTCGACGATCCTGCCGGCGTACATGACGAGAATCTCGTCGGCGACCTCTGCGACCACGCCGAGATCGTGCGTGATCAGGATCACCGCCGAGTCGAAGTCGGCGCGGAGCCGGTCGAGCAGCTCGAGGATCTGCGCCTGGATCGTCACGTCGAGCGCGGTCGTGGGCTCGTCGGCGATCAGGATGTCGGGATTGCAGGAGAGCGCCATCGCGATCATCGCGCGCTGGCGCATGCCGCCCGAGAACTGATGCGGGTAGTCGTCGACGCGCTGCTGCGGGTTCGGGATCCCCACCTGGCGCAGGAGCTCGACTGCCTGCCGCTTCGCGGCACTCTTGCCTATCGGATCGTGTGTGACGATGGCCTCGATGATCTGGTCGCCGACGGTGTAGACCGGGTTCAGCGACGTCATCGGGTCCTGGAAGATCATCGCGATCTGGTTGCCGCGAACCGAGCGGAGGCGCGACTCCGGCAACGCGAGCAGGTTCTCGCCCTTGTACGAGACCTGGCCCTCGAAGCTCGTGTTCTTGTCGCGCGTAAGGCCGAGCAGCGTCATCGCCGTGACGCTCTTGCCGGACCCGGACTCGCCGACGATGCCGAGCACCTTGCCTCGGTCCAGGCTGAAGTCGACTCCGTCGACCGCCCGGACGATGCCGTCCTCGGTCGCGAAGCGCACCTTGAGGCCGCTGACGTCGAGCAGGCGCTCTGCCATCAGGCCGGCCGGATCCTGGGGTCGAGGTAGGCGTACACGAAGTCGACGAGTGCGCTGAACAGAACGATGAAGAACGAGCCATAGAGCGTAACGCCCATGATCGGGGGAAGGTCGAGGCCTCCGACCGACTGGGCGGCGTACCAACCGACGCCCTTCAGGTCGAACACCGTCTCGGTGAGGATCGCGCCGCCGCCGAGCACCGCAGCGAAGTCGAGGCCGAAGAGGCTCACGATCGGGATCAGCGAGTTGCGCAGCACGTGACGCAACAGGACGCGCCGTGGCGCGATGCCCTTAGCCCTCGCCGTGCGCACGTAATCCTCGCTCATCGCGTCGAGCATGTTCGAGCGCAGCACCCGGCCGTAGAAGCCGATGAAGAGCACGGCGAGGCAGAACCAGGGCAGTATCAGGTGGTAGGCCCACTGCACCGGGCTCTTGGTCAGCGCGACGTACTCACCGTCCGGAAACAGCGGGTGCCCGTTCTCGGCAAGGAAGTAGCGCAGCACGATCCCGAGCCAGAACACGGGCATCGAGATGCCGATCAGCGCGAATATCGTGATCAGGCGGTCGGACCATCTGCCGGCCTTCACCGCCGAGATTGCGCCGACGAGGATCCCGAAGAACAGCCAGATGATCCCCGCCCCGATGCAGAGCGAGAACGTCGCCGGAATGCCTCGCTTGATCTCGTGGACCACGTTCTGGCGCGTGTCGAACGAGCGCAGGATGTCGTACTCGCCGTGCCTGCCCGGCAAGAGACCGTTGCCTGCCTTCTGCATCATCTTCACGTACTGGACGTAAAAGGGGCGGTTGAAGCCCCACTTCTGGCGGATGTTGTGAATGTTGGCCGGAGTCGGGTTCTTGCCGGCCATCCGCTCCGCGGGGTCGCCGCCCGGGACGAGGATGAAGACGATGAAGACCAGCAGGCTGACGGCGAAGAGCACTGCGACCATGCCGACCAGCCGCCTGATCACGAACGGCAGCATCTAGTGCTCGATCCTGACCTTCGCGCGCGGGTCGAGCGCGTCGCGCAGGCCGTCGCCGAAGATGTTCAGCGAGAGGACGGTCAGGACGATCGCGATCCCGGGAACGAGGGACAGCCAGGGCGCGGTCTGAATCTGGTCCTGCCCGCTCGAGATGAGATTGCCCCAGGACGGGTCCGGCAGTCTCACGCCGGCGCCCAGGAACGACAGACCGGCCTCGGTGAGGATGTTGTTCGCGATGATCAGCGTGAAGAAGACGAGCACCGTCGAGGCCACGTTCGGGAGCAGGTCGGAGAACATCACGCGCAGCGGGCCCGCCCCTTGGCCGATCGCGGCTTCGATGAACTCCTTCTCCCGCAGCGACAGCACCTGGCCACGCACCGGCCGGCCGACGTAGGGGATCAGCACGTACGAGATCACGAGCGTCGGGATCCAGAGACTCCCGGGCTGGATGTTGATCCCGAAGTGGTGGAAGCCGTTGATCGCCAGTGCGCTCGCGAGCGCGATCGCGAGCAGTAGGACCGGAAACGCCCAGATCAGGTCGAAGAAGCGCGAGATGATCCAGTCGAGCCAGCCGCCGTAGTACCCGGCCAGCAGCGCCAGCACCACCGCGATCAAGGTGCAGATGAGTGCCGATCCGATCCCGATCTTGAGTGAGTTGAGACCGCCGTAGAGCAGCCGCACGGCGACGTCGCGGCCGAGATTGTCCGTGCCGAGGACGAACCGGCCGTGCGCGTGCCACCACGTCGGGCCGAGGTACTCCGGTGCCCTGACGACGAATTGGTTGGTCTTGGCGTCGTAGTACGAGCCTCCGCCGATGACGTCCTTCAGCACACCGCCGACACGTACCTTTTCGCCGGCGTGCACGGTGTTCGGCCCGCTGTGGGCGACGTGGGTCGCGTAGACGGGCGCGAGCGCGCAGCAGGCGACGATCACGACGAAGACGACGAGCGAGACGAGCGCCAGATAGTTGCGCCGCAGCCGGCGCCCCGCGAGGTACCACGGACTGCGCCCGACGATCGCGACCTCATGCTCTTGGGAGGCCAGGAGCGCAGCGCTGTCGAGCGTGAGATCGGTGGCGGGCTCGGCCATCTGGTTCCCTTGGCGAGTGTAGATCAGTGAGGGCGCCCGTAGGCGCCCTCACGATCGTCTTGGTGAGCTACTCCTCTACTTCCTGCAGAGGCGCAGCGTGTCGATGCCGTAGAGACGCTGGGTGTGGATACACCCGATCTTCTTCGAGAAGAACTCCGGGAAGACGCGGTTCGACCACGGCACCCACGGAGCCTGCTGCATGATCTCCTTCTCGACCTTCGCCCACCGCGCGTTGACGGCCGGCGTCAGCACCGGAGCCTTCTTCAGGCCCTCGATCTCGCTGTTGGTCTTCTTGTTGGAGTACCACGCGTAGTTGTTGTTGTCGGTCGGCGTGATGCGGTTGCCGTTCAGGAGGACGTCGAACCAGTCGAGCGGGTGCGGGTAGTCCTCCAGCCATCGGGCCCAACCGGTCTGCGCGTGCGTTGCGATGTTCCCGATGGTCGAGTAGTACGTCGCCCTCGGGATGCTGTTCAGCTTCGCGTCGAGGCCGATCGCGTTCAGCACGCTGGTGTAGTACTGGGCCGCGTCGATTGCGTCCGACACCTGACGCGTCCAGACCGTGACCTTGGCGCCCTTGGCTCCCGCCTGCGTGATCAGCTGCCTCGCCTTGGCAACGTTGTGGTTGTACAGGTTCAGCTTCACGTACGACGGATAGGTCGGTGGCAGGACGTTCTGCGTCGGCTGCCCGAGGCCGCCCCACACGATTCGGTTCATCGCGCTGCGGTCAACGGCGTCGTTGACGGCCTGGCGGACCTTCAGCTTGTTGAAGGGCGCCTCGTGCATGTTCATCCAGAAGTAGTACGTATTCGCCGTCTGGCGAAGCACCAGGTGGCCCTTGCTCTTCGCGCTGGCGATGCGGTCCGGCGGGATCGCGCCGTTCGAGTAGTCGGCCTGGCCGCTGATCACCCGCTGAGTGGCGGCATTCGCGTCGCCGACGAGCGCGACGTCGATGCGATCAGGATTCCCGCGGGGGATGTTCACGGTGGGCTTGAAGTACTTGTTCCGCACCATGGTGAACCCGCGGTTGGCGTCGAAGCTCGAGAAGCGATACGGCCCCGTGCCCGGAATCGTCCCGTTCAGGATCGCGGTCGACGTGTTGCCCGGCACCGGTGCCGCGAACAGGAGCGCCAGGATCGTCAGGAAGTCACCGCGCGGGCGCGTGAGCTTGATCACGATCGTCCGCTTCTTGTTGTTCACGATGATCCCGGCGATGTTCCCGCTCTTCGTCGGGTGCGCCGCGTACGCCTTGGCTCCCGCGATGTCGGTGTAGAAGCCGACGCCCTGGCCGGTCGCCAGGAAGCCGCGCTTGATCGCCCACTTGAAGTCCGACGCCTTCAAAGGCCTGCCGTTCGAGTACCTGATGCCTTTGCGGAGCGTGAACTTGTAGACGCGACCGTTGCTCGAGATCTTCGGCAGCGACTGCGCCAGCCCCGGCACGAGCTTGTAGCCGCCCGGACCGTCGACGTGCTTGTAGGTGAGCAAGGTCTCGTAGACGTTCCACATCGCCCACCAGCTCTGGCCGGTGTAGGCCTGCTGTGGATCGAGGAAATCGATCGTGTCGATAACCGCCCTCAGCGTCCCGAACTTCTGTGCCTGCTTCGGTGCCGCTGTCGTCCGGTTCGCCGCGACGCCGTACGCCGCGAGCATCAGAGCGAACCCGGCCACCAGAGCAACGATGCTCAGGAGCAGAGTCCAACGTCGCCTTTCAGTCATTGCACCTCCCGTTCACTAGACCCCTCGGCATGCGAGAAGATCAATCTTCGCAAAGTGGAGACGTTCTGACCAGGGCGTCGGTTAGAGACGGACGAATCGGAGCTCGCCCTCGGCACGCGCGTTTTCCAGCGGCTCTTCGACGACCGCGCCGGCGTCGTCGCGCCCGGTCGCGTGCAGGATGCGCCCCTCCCCGAGCCAGAAGGCAATGTGGTGGGCGCGGTCCCTGGGCCCGATGCAGACGAGGTCGCCTGGCACGAGCTGTCCCTCGTCGAGCGGCGTCCCGGCCGCCTCCTGGACGTGCGCATCCCGCGGGACCAGGCGCCCGAGGCGACGGTACGCCATGTGGACGAGGCCGGAACAGTCGATCCCACGCTCCGTCAGGCCGCCCCACTCATACGGCGCCCCGAGGTAGGCGCGCGCCTCGGCGACCGGGTCGCCCGCGCGCGGCAGGCCGGGCCATTCGCCATCGGGCTCGCCGCCCAGGGAATCGGCGCGAATCCAGCCCGGGTAGTGGTACGCAGTGAAGATTCGCGCCCAGCCGTCCTTGCTCTCCGCGACGGCGAGCGGCTCGCCTGCAAGGGCCTGCGTCACCTGCTCCGCCGCGTCGTCGGGCTCCGCCCGCACCGGTGCAACCTCGGCGGCGCACTCGCGGAGCTCCACTACGCCGGGCGGATGCGCGGATCGAGGCGCGCGTAGACGATGTCGACGAGCGCGCTCATGATCGTGATGAAGAACGCGCCGTAGATGACGGTGGCCATGATCACCGGCAGGTCAAGCGCGACGAGGGAGCGGTAGGTGAGGAGTCCCACACCCGGAAGGCCGAAGACGACCTCGGTCAGGAGCGCGCCTCCGCCGACGAGAACGCCGAAGTCGAGCCCGAAGAGCGAGACGAAGGTGATCAGCGAGGTGCGCAGCATGTGCTTCAACAGGACACGTCTCGGGGACAGTCCCTTGGCCCTGGCCGTACGCACGTAGTCCTCGCTCTGCACCTCGAGCAGGTTCGCCCGGAGCACGCGCGCGTAGAACCCGATGTAGAGCACGGAGAGCGTGATCCACGGGATCAGTAAGTGCAGGAACCATTGCCACGGGTTCGCGGTCAACGGTGTGTAGCCGAGCGGCGGCACCCAGCTGAAGAGGAACGTGTTGTGCAGGCGGTCCTGCGTGATCAGGTTCGCGACCTCTCCCAGCCAAAAGACCGGCATCGAGATGCCGATCAGCGCGACGATCATCAATAAGGGGTCCAGGATCGACCCCTTGAAGGTGACGGCGAGCACGCCCATCACGATGCTGCCGACCACCCAGAGCACGGCTGCGCCGATCACCAGCGAGAAGTCGACGGGTGCAGCGCTCGTGATCGCCGGGACGACCTTCAGGGCCTGGTTTCCGTACGAGACAAGGTCGCGGGAGATGAAGAGCCGCTTCATCATCAGCGCGTAGCGAATTGGCAGGGGCCGATCGAGCCCGAACTGGTGCTTGACCGCGGCGATCGTCTCCGGGGTCGGATTACGGCCCGCGAGCTGCCGGCTGGGGTCCAGACCCGGCGTCGCGAAGAAGATCAGAAACGTCAGCACGGTGATCGCGAACAGCACGACCACGAGGCCGGCGACGCGCCTGATCACGAAAGCCAGCACCGGCTACTCCCTCACGCGCACCTTGGCGCGCGGGTCGAGCGCGTCGCGCACGCCGTCGCCGAGCACGTTGAGCGCGAGCACCGTGAGTACGATCATCACGCCCGGCGCGATCGCGACGAGGGGGCGCGTGTAGAGCAAGGCCTGGCCGTCTCCAATCACCGTGCCCCAGCTCGCATTCGGCGCCTGCACGCCGATCCCGAGGAACGAGAGGGCCGACTCGGTCAGGATCGTCGTCGCGATCATCAGCGGCAGCAGCACGATCGCAGTCGAGATCACGTTGGGGAGGATGTCGCTGAACATCAGGCGCAGGTTCGATGCGCCTTGCGAGACGGCCGCCTCCACGTACTCCTTCTCGCGAACCGACAGCACCTGCCCACGCACCGGCCGGTACACGTACGGGATGTAGATCACCGCGATGATCAACGTCGGCACCCACAGGCTCGCCGGGTCGACGGTGACCGGCCCCCATTTCAGGCCGCCCGGCTTCGTCAGGAGCACCGTGGCGAGCGAGATCGCCAGCAGGTAGACCGGGAACGCCCACACGAGGTCCATCAGGCGCGAAAGACCTGCGTCCACCCAGCCGCCGAAGAAGCCGGCGATCAGACCGAACGCAAGCGCGAGCACGCAGCAGATCACCGCCGAGGCGACGCCGATCTGGAGCGACGAGCGGCCGCCGTAGAGAACGCGGGCCATCACGTCGCGGCCCTGGTTGTCCGCGCCCATGAAGTAGTTCGAACGCCAGGTGGGCCGGATCGGCACCTCGCCCAGGCCGAGTGCGCCGCCGCCCTGCTGGATCACGTCGACGCGCTTGCCGTTCACGACGGTCGTGCCCGAGAGGTTCGACGTGAACGGGTCGGTGTGCGCGACGTGATGCGCGTAGTAAGGCGCGAGCAGGCTGACCGTGACGACCAAGACGAAGAGGGCGAGCGAGGCCATCGCGAGCCGGTTGCGCACGAGCCGCCGGCCGGCGATGCGCCAAGGGCTCCTTCCGGAGATCTCCTTGGCGCTCTCGCCGGCCGCCAGCTGGACTTCGGGCCCAGGCTCGAACGCGAACTCAGCCACGCGCCTGCCTGCCTGCTACTTCACCGAGGCCTGGTCGAGCAGGAAGTACCACTGCGGGCTGAAGAGGTAGCCCTTCACGCGCTTCGAGAGGAAGTCGATGTACTTCGGGTTGTACATCGCGACCCACGGCGCCTGGTCGGTGACCTTGTGGTCGATCTGCGCCCAGATCTTGTTCGCAGAGGTCGGGTCGGTGATGCCGACCTGGCCCGCGTGATCCATCTGCGCCTGGATGCCCTTGTCGCAGAACTCGGCGATGTTCGGACTCGAGTTGCTGTTCGGGTGGATCGAGCCGCACCCGAGCAGGATGTTCAGGAAGTCCGAAGCCGCCGGGTAGTCCTGGAACCAATCGGAGAACGCGAACTGGACGTGGTTCTTCGAGTTCTGGATGTACGGGTACTGGATGTCGGCCGACAGCGCCTGGAGCGAGGCCTTGTACCCGAGCTTGTTCAACAGCCCGACGAAGTAGAGGCCGAGCGCCTTGTCCGTATCGGTCGTGTCCGTGTTGACCTTCACGCTCGCGCCCTTCGTCCCGGAGGCGGCGACGAGCGCCTTCGCCTTCACCAGGTCGGGAGCCGACCACTTGCCGCTGCTGGGGTTCTTCGTGTACGGGCAGTACGGCACGTAGCCCGGGAAGTTCGGCGGCAGCACCTGACAGGTCGGGACGGCTAGCTTCGGGCCGCCGGCGATCTTCACCAGAGCCGCGCGGTCGGTCGCGTAGTTCACCGCCTGGCGCGCCTTCAGGTTGTCGAACGGCTTCTCGTTGACGTTGAAGGCGAAGTACCAGGTCGAGGTGAGCGGGTTGACGTGAACCTGGCTCGCGTACTTGTTGCTGAACTCACCGAGCCGGTCTGACGGCGGCTGGTCGAACATCCAGTCCGCCTGGCCGTTCTCGACCTGCGTGACCTCGGCCTCGACGGTCAGGCCGAACTTCTGCACGATCGTGTCCGGGTTGCCCGCCGGCTGCGCGTCTGCCGACCACACCTTGAAGTCCGGGTTGCGGACGAGCTTGATCTGCTTGTTCGGCGCATACTGGGCCCACATGTACGGACCCGTCCCGGGGGGCGGGATGCTGAGGTTCTTCGCGGCCGTGCTCGCCGGGAGAATGAACGCGAAAGGCACGGCGAGCTTGTCAAGCCACTCGGGGTCGGCGGTCGTCAGCTTGAACGTGACGATGTTGCCCTTGACCGTGATCCCTTGGGAGAGATCACACGTCTTCGGCGTCTTGATGCACGCGTCGGCGCCCTGGATGACGTTGTACCAGGTGCCCGCGTTCGGGCTGTCGCCGATCTTGAACAGACGCTCGAACGTCGCCTTGACGTCGTTGCCCGTGAGCGGCTTGCCGTTCGAGAACTTGATCCCCTTGCGCAGCGTGAACGCCCATGTCTTGCCGCCGTTCGTCGGCTTCGGAATCGACTCTGCTAGGTCGGGGACGAGCTTCGTCCCCGCTTTCCCGCCGGTCCGCCTGAAGGCGACGAGCCCGTCATGCGTGAAGATCAGAAGTTGCCACTCCTGCAAGGTGTAGTTCACCTGAGGGTCCGGTGAGCCCGACGGCGCGGCGTTTGCGACGGTGATTAGCGTGCCGCCCTTCGCGCCGCCACCGCTTTTCGGGGTGGTGGACTTCTTCGAGCTGCCGCAGCCGGCCGCTACCAGCGCGACGACGAGCAACACTCCGGAGAAACCGACGAACCAGCGCTTCACCAGGACCATCTCCTCCCGGTCGACGGACTAAAGGCCTGCTCGCTAAGTACGGACGCTGAGCGAGCGCCGGATGTTAGCTGCCGACGGGCGGCGGAGGCGATTTAAGCAGCGACGGTCTGAAGCTCGCGCAGCGCCGCGAGCCGGGCTAGCGCCTGGCCCTCGAGCTGGCGCACGCGCTCCCGCGTCAGGTCGAGCTCGTGGCCGATCGCCTCGAGCGTCCAGGGCTCGCCCTCGAAGCCGAACCGCAGCTCGAGGATCCGCCGCTCGCGCTCGGGGAGCGCGTCGAGTGCGCGCCGCACGCCCTGGCGGCGAAGCGACTCCTCGGCCTCCTCGTACGGGTCCAGTGCCTCGCGGTCGGCGAAGAGATCGCCGAGCTCGCCCTCGTCGTCCGCGCCGACGGTCTGGTTCAGCGAGACCGAAGCCTGAGCGGCACCGAGCGCCTCGTCGACGTGCTGGATCGGAAGGCCGGTCGCCTCCGCGAGCTCCTCCTTCGTCGCCTCGCGGCCGAGCTCGACCTCGAGCCGGCGCGCGGCGCGGCCGAGCTTCTGCTGGCGCTCGACGACGTGGACGGGAACGCGGATCGTGCGCGCGTGGTTCGCGACCGCGCGCTGCACCGACTGGCGGATCCACCAGGTCGCGTACGTCGAGAACTTGTAGCCGCGCCGCCAGTCGAACTTCTCGACCGCGCGGTTGAGGCCGAGCGTGCCCTCCTGGATCAGGTCCAGGAACGGGACGCCGAGGCCGCGGTAGCCCTTGGCGATCGAGACGACGAGGCGCAAATTCGACTCGATCATCCGCCGCTTGGCGATGAGGTCGCCGCGCTCGATGCCCTTGGCGAGCATGACCTCCTCGGCCGCGGTCAGCAGCTTGTGCCGGCCGATGTCGGCCAGGAAGAGCTGCAGGCTGTCGGCCGCACCGACGAGCGCCTGCGACTGGGCGGGCTGCGCGGGCTCGGGCTTCTCCTTCTCCGCCTCGGGCGCCGCGGGCTCGGCGTCGAGCTCGCGGACCTCGAGTCCGTTCGTCTCGAGCTCGCGCGTCAGCAGCTCGACCTCGTCCTCGGCGAGATCGTGCTCGAGCGCGAATGCCTCTAGCTCGGTGGGCAGAACGAAGCCGCGCTCCTCTGCTCCCTCGAGCAGGGCGCGCGCGGGCTCGGTCTCCAGCAATTCCTGAAGTTGAGTCTGAGTCAATTTCTCCTCTTGGGTGTTAGACGGCGTACCTGCCCCGATCTTTCGCACTGTAGGTGGATTGTCCTCGGCTGGCCAGGGGATCCGGCCGCCCGACGGCTCTGCGGTCCCAACGCGCCCTGGTCCTTTGCTATTCCGCGACAGCGGGCTCTTTGGTTTGCGCTCTGGCCGGAAAGTCGAACTCCACCTTGCCTTCACCGTTCAAGACGAGGCGAGCGCGAAAAGGTTTGCCGGCACGTGATCGGAAGCCCGAGATGACCTCTTTCGTCTTCCCTTCCTCGAGCAGCTGGCGGGCGAGCTCGGGGGTCAGCGTGCGGCCGGCGACCCGCTTCCAGATCACGAAACCGCAGCCCGGCTCCTCGCGGCTCTTCCAGCTCGTGCAGCCGTAGGCCTTCGAGTTCTCGCGGATGATCTCGCCGGTCTCGGCGCCGCAGCGAGGGCAGAGGCCGAGCTCCACTCGCTCGGGGCGAAGCTTCTCCTTGTCGAGCTCGGCGATCTTCTCGACGGTCGCCCGGGTGAACTCGGCGATGTCGTCGATGAACCTGGCGCGGTCGTCGTCGCCGTGCTCGATGTCGGTCAGCCGCTTCTCCCAGCTGCCGGTCAGCTCCGGCGAGGTTAGCGGGTGCTCCTCGAGCATCGTGATCACCTGCAGGCCCTTCGGCGTCGGCGTCAGGTCCTTGCCGGCGCGCTCGATGTACTCGCGCCTGATCAGCGTCTCGATCGTCTCCGCACGCGTCGCCGGGGTGCCGAGGCCGCTCTCCTTCATCGCCTCGCGCAGCTCCTCGTCGTCGATCAGCTTGCCGGCGGTCTCCATCGCGGAGAGGAGCGTCGCCTCGGTGTAGCGCGGCGGCGGCTTGGTCTCCTTCGCCTCGACCTCGGCCGAGGCGCACTTGACGGCCTGGCCCTGCTCGAGCGGCGGCAGCTCGGCCGACTCGTTCTCGCCCTCCTCGTCCTGGCGCGCCTGCTTGTCGGCCTCCGACTCGAGCCCGTAGACGCCACGCCAGCCGGCCTCCAGGGTGATCTTGCCGCGCGAGCGGAAGCGCCCCTCCTCGACGAGGGTCACGATCGTGGTGCGCGCGTACCGCGCGGGTGGGTGGAAGACGGCGAGGAAGCGGCGGGCGACGAGGTCGAAGATGCGGCGCTCGTCGGGCGAGAAGCGGCTGACGTCGTGCTCGACGTCGGTCGGGATGATCGCGTGGTGGTCGGTGACCTTCGAGTCCGCGACCACTCGCGAGAGCGGCAGCTGCTGCAGGCCGACCACGTAGCGCGCGGCGGCGGCGTACTCGCCGATCGGCTCGAGCGTGGCGGCCGTCGGCTTCAGCTGCGGCACGAGGTCGCCGGAGAGCCAACGCGAGCTCGTTCGCGGGTAGGTGATCGCCTTCTTGTCCTCGTAGAGCGACTGCGCGGCCTGGAGGGTGCGGCGCGCCGAGAAGCCGAAGCGCCGGTTCGCGTCGCGCTGGAGCGAGGTGAGGTCGTAGAGGAGCGGCGCGCGCTCGGACTGCTCCTTGCGCTCGACCGACTCGACGACGCCCTCGGCGCCGGAGACCTTCGTGGCGATCTCCTCCGCGCGCCTGGCCTCCTTCAGGCGCGTCTCGTCGCCTTCGAACCACAGGCCCTCGTAGCGAGGATCGAACTGTGCGTGAACGAGCCAGTACGGCTCGGGGACGAACGCCTGGATTTCGCGCTCTCGCTTGACCAGCAGCGCGAGGGTGGGCGTCTGCACCCGACCGAGCGAGACGACGCCGCCGACCCAGGCGCGGCCTCGGATCGTCGCAGCGCGCGTCGCGTTCATGCCCACGAGCCAGTCGGCCTCGGAGCGCGACCGCGCGGCCGCCTCGAGCTGGTGCAGCTCCTCGCCGGGGCGGAGATGCCCGAAGCCCTCCTTGATCGCCGTCTTGGTGAGCGAGCTGATCCAGAGGCGCTCGACCGGCTTGTCAACGCCGGAGGTCTCGTAGATGTACGCGAAGATCAACTCGCCCTCGCGGCCGGCATCGCAGGCGTTCACGACGCGCTCGACGTCGTCGCGTCGGAGCAGCTTGTGGATCACCTTCAGCTGCTTCTGCGCCTTCTTGTCGCGCGGCTGGAGCTTGAACTCCTCGGGCACGATCGGCAGGTCGGCCATCCGCCACTTCTTGAAGCGCTCGTCGTAGTCCTCGGGGTTGATCAGCTCCACGAGGTGGCCCACCGCGAAGGTGATCACGGTGTCGTCGGACTCGAGGTAGCTGTCGTTGTTCTCAAAGGTTCCGGGGAGCGCATCGGCCAGGTCGCGGGCGACCGAAGGCTTCTCGGCGATGACGAGGGTCTTCACGCGATCCACCTTAGCGAACGCCCTGCAAACGACCCTAGTGGCCGAAAGCGCCCAAGTGGTGCGCGGAAATGTGACGATTGCGTGCCCATGGTCCCACCTCTTTACCTCGTTGCAGGCGCGATCACCTGGCCGGTCCTGAAGGGTTTCTACCGCCTTCGCGTGCGAGGCCTCGAGCACCTGCCCGAGGGCGGGTTCGTGCTCGCGGCGAACCACACGTCGAACTTCGATCCTTGGCCGTTGGGCGTCCCGTTCCTGCCTCGGCGCCAGCTTCGCTTCATGGCCAAGTCGGAGCTCTTCAACCCGCTGCTCGCCCCGCTGCTGCGCGCGGGAGGGGCATTCCAGGTGCGGCGCGGCGAAGGCGATGTCGAGGCGATGCGCACCGCCGTCGACCTCGTTCGCTCCGGCGAGATCGTGGTCATGTTCCCCGAGGGCACGCGGCAGAAGAAGGGGCTACGCAAGCGGCGGACGGCGCGGCCGCACACCGGCGCCGCCCGAATCGCGCTCACGGCGAAGGCGCCGCTCGTCCCGGCCGCGATCGTGGGCACCGACCGGCTGAGCCGCCTGGCGCGGATCCGCGTTGCCTACGGCCGGCCGCTCGATCTCTCCGACCTCGAGGGCCACGAGGCGAAGGCAGCCGCAGACGTCGCCACCGAGCGGCTGATGTCCGCCATCGACGAGCTGAAGGCGGCGCAGTGAGCCCGCTGCTCGCGGTCGACGGCGACTCCCTGGCCCACCGCGCATACCACGCGATGCCGAAGTCGATCCGGCTGAACGGGGTGCTCGGCTTCGCGAACATGCTGCTGCGGCTGTGGGAGTCGGAGCAGCCCCGCGCGGTGCTGGTCGGCTGGGACACCTACGAGATCCCGACCTACCGGCACCAGGCCTTCCAGCCGTACCAGAGCGGTCGCGTCTTCGAGGAGTCGCTGCTCGAGCAGCTGAAGCTGATGCCGCAGCTCGTGGCGGCGCTCGGGTTCGCGAACGCGAAAGAGGGCGGCTACGAGGCCGACGACTTCCTGGGCGCCGCCGTCGCCTTCGAAGAGGCGCGGGGCGGCGAGACGCTCGTCGCGACCTCTGACCGCGACCTCTTCCAGCTCGCGAGCAAGCGGACGACGATCCTGCAGCCCGTGCGCGGCGTATCGGAGCTCGCGCGCATCGGACCGCCCGAGGTGGTCGAGCGCTACGGCGTGGAACCGCGGCAGGTGCCGGACTTCATCGCCCTGCGCGGCGACCCCTCCGACAAGCTTCCCGGCGCGGCCGGCGTCGGCCCGAAGAAGGCGGCGGACGTCCTGCGCGAATACGGCTCGCTCGACGCCGCGCTCGAGGCGGGCCGCTTCTCGGCCGAGGCGGAGGATCTGCGGCTCTACCGCCGAATTGCGACGGTGGACGCCTCTGCCCCGCTCCCTCCCCTCGAAGACCAATCCCCCACGTGGGCAGAGGCGTCCGCCCTAGCGGGCGAGTGGGGCATCAACGGCCTCGCGGAGCGACTGGCAAAGTCCGGCTGATGGACTCCTGGCTGAGAGATGCGCGCGACGCGCTCGCGGAGGCCGCCGGCGTACGACCCGACGAGCTCGAGCTCACAGACGAGGAGGCGGCAACGCTGCTCGACCTCGCGCGGATCGCCGCGCACGAGTCCGGCGAGCGGACGAATGCGCCCCTGCTCTGCTACCTGGTCGGGCGGGCGCAGCGCGACGGCGACCTTGCAGGCCTCGCGGACGCGGTCCGACGGACGTCGTAAGCCACCCCTCGCTCGCGGAGCTCCACCCGACCGAGCCGCACGTCGAGACGCGCGAGCGCCTGGCCGTCCTCCTCGACGCGTTCGCATTCGTCGAGGCCTGGCCGGCCTCGCGTGAACAGATAGAGCGCTGCCACTCGGCGGCGTACCTCGACCGGCTCGAAGGGATCGACGCGGCGACGCTGCTCGATCCCGACACCGTCGCCTCCGAGACGAGCTACGAGGCCGCATTGCTCGCCGCGGGCTGCGCGCTCGCCGCGGTCGACCGCGACGCCTTCGCGCTCGTCCGGCCGCCCGGGCACCACGCCCTGCCCGCTCGCGCGATGGGGTTCTGCCTCGTGAACAACGTCGCCGTTGCGGCACGCTACGCACAGGCTGAGCTCGGGCTCGCCCGGGTCGCGATCGTCGACTGGGACGTCCACCACGGGAACGGCACGCAGGACGTGTTCTGGGACGACCCGTCGGTGTTGTTCGCGTCGCTGCACCAGTGGCCCTTCTATCCGGGGACCGGCGGCCCGGGCGAGGAGAACGAGACCACGGTCAACGTTCCGCTCCCCGCGGACTCCACCGACGAAGACTACCTCCGCGCCTTCGAGGAGCGAGTCGCGCCTGCCGTTCGCGCGTTCGACCCCGAGCTCGTCCTCGTCTCCGCCGGCTTCGACGCCCACGAGGACGACCCGCTCGCGGGGATGCGCGTCACCGCCGCCGGTTTCCGGGAGCTCGCCCGCCGCTCGGCCGCGCTGGCACCACGCGTCGCCGCGGTGCTCGAGGGCGGCTATGACCCGCACACGCTGCCGTCGCTCGTCGAGGCGGCGCTGGAGGGTTTCGGGGAGTGAAAACGGCCGGCCCGTCTCCGGGCCGGCCGTGTAACGCCGAGGAAGCAACGAGCCACCGCGCTCCGACACCTCTCAAGGAATTTGGTGTCGAGCTCAGTATCGGTACGGGGCCGGCTCGACGGTGGGTGATTCGCATCCCCCACGGTGGGTGATTACTACTAGGCCGCGCGGGCCGAGGCCAAGGCGTCGAGCGCTTCGCGCCGAGACGAGACCTTCAGCTTGCGCAGCAGGCTCTTCACGTGCGAGCGCACCGTGTGCTCGGAGATGTAGAGGCGCGCCGCGATCTCGTCCGTGCCGAGGTGCTCGTCCAGCAGGAGCAGCACCTCCAGCTCGCGGGCGCTGAGCGAGTGGGCGATCTCGTCCGGAATGCCGCGGCTCATGCCGCCCTCGCGCACCTGCTCCAGCAGCCGCCGCGCGACCTCGCCCGAGAGCGCGGCCTCGCCCCGGCCAACCGCGCGAAGGAAGTCAGCGATTCGCTCGGGGGGCTCGCTCTTCAGCAGGTAACCAGCGGCCCCGCCGCGGATCGCGGCGAGCAGGTTCTCCTCGGTCCCGGAAGCGGTGAGGACGACGACCTCCGCGTCCGGCGCGGCCTCGCGCAGCCGGGGCAGCGCCTGCAGGCCGTCGAGGCCCGGCATCGAGAGATCGAGCAGCACGAGATCCGGCAGCAGCTGCCGCGCGAGCGCAATCGCCTCCGCGCCGTCGGCAGCCTCCCCCGCCACCGAGAACCCGTGGGCCTCGAGCAACGACGACAGCGCCGCGCGCGTGATCGGGTGGTCGTCGACGATCAGGATCCGCATGCGACCCTTATCGGCAGCGCTCCGTCTGCCGACAAGGGTCTTGTGCGGCACGAAGAAGGCGACGACTACCAGGCCTGGCTCTGGAGCACGGTGCTCCTGATCGGGCTGCTCGGCGCTGCTCTCGCGCT
>JAWVDY010000230.1:0-3014 GCA_033856995.1 Gaiellaceae bacterium | reverse complement strand
CCGGCGCGTCCGGCTTCGTCCATGTGATCAGCCGCTGGAAGATGGGGAATTGTTGAAACATCCCGCCCGGGCGCTCGTCGCGCGAGAGCACCGCGTGCCGGATGCCGAGCCGGCGCAGGCAGTAGCTCGTCTGCAGACCCCCGGGCCCGCTGCCGACGACGACGACTTCGTAGTCGCCCGGCGGGAACGGCCGCTCTACGGCCGCCACTCGACCGCGCTCTGGAGCCGCCGGGCCTCCATCCGCAGCAGGCGCAGCATGAACTGCGGGCGATCGAGCAGCAGGCGCTCGAGCTGCGCGCCGGGGATGACGAGGCAGCGGAGCACGGAGGCCGCGACGACGTCCGCGGTGGGCGGCTCGCCCGTCAGCGCCGAGATCTCGCCGAAGAAGTCGCCGCGCGCGAGTTGGTGGCGCTTCTCGCCGGCGATCTCGACGGCCGCCTCGCCGTCGAGGATGACGTAGAAGTTTCCGCCGCTGAGCCCGCGCCGCACCACGCGCTCGCGCGGGGCGAAGACGTCTTCCTCGTGCGAGTGGGCGATCGCTTCGAGTTGCGACGGGTTCAGGTCGGCGAAGAGGGCCAACTGGCCCAGCGTCTCGGCGATGCTCATGTGCGGTTTCTACTAGAAGGCGCTGAGCCAGACAGCGGTGCCGTGCCCGTGCCGCCGCTGGTAGCCGTCCTCGGCCGAGAACCGCAGCTTCTTCGGGCCCGTGTCGTCGCCGTGCGAGATGAGCATCGGGTCCGGCCCGCGCGAGACCACGATGCACACGTGCTCTCCGCGGCTCGGTGGCGTCCACACGACCAAGTCGCCCGGCTTCGCGGCGCTTCGCGGGATGCGGCGGCAGTGGTCGAGCATCGAGCCGGTGAACGCCGGCTGGCGCGAGTCGAAGTCGCCAGGCCCGTTCGGGTTCGGTGCGCCGGCCCAGCAGTAGCAGAGCGTCGCGAACGCCGAGCAGTCCGTCGCGAGCGGAAGCGTCGCCTTCTTCCCGAGCGCGGTCAGGCGGACGTTCCCGTCCTGCGAGTACGCGATCTGCGAGGTGTTCTTGCAGCCCCAGACCGCCCACTCGACGATCCGCTTCCGGATCGCCTGCTGCGAGCCCGCCTCCTTCTGCCGCTCCGCGCGCCGCGCCTTGAACGCTGCGGGCAGCGGCTTCTTCCCGGAGAGAAAGGCCTTCAGCTGCGGGCCGAAGATGCTGTCGCGCGCGGTTGCCGGGTAGCCGAGCTCCCACTTCGCGCGCTGGACCGCGCCGGCGGTCAGCTCGCCGTACTCGCCGTCGGTGTCGCCGGGGTCGAACGAGCCGAACGGGTTCTTCAGCAGGAGCTTCTGCGCTTCCTCGACATCCGGGCCGGTGACGTGTGGGTTCGCGAGCTGGAGGATCCGCGGCCCGGTCTCGACGATCGCCTTGCCGCCGGTGGCCAGCCGCTTGAGCAGCACCGCCGCGCCGCATTGCTGAGAGACCGCGGTGGGGGAGAAGCGCCCGTCGGCGACGTACTTCCCCTTCGCGTAGTGGTTCGAGAAGCTCCAGAGGTACGGCGAGGGCACGTCGGGGTGGTGGTCGCGGTAGCCGAAGCCGTTGTAGCCCTCGAGCTTGTAGAGCGTCCCCGGCAGGCTCCAGTCCTTCCAGTTGGCGAACCCCTGGTAGGTGAGGGCGTCCATCGCACTCGCTTCCCACGTGAACGGCGCTCGGCCGTTCTTCGGGCGGCCGGCCGGCACGTGGGTCGTCCGCGCGGTGAGGGGGTCGCCGTTGTGCAGGTGCCTCGTGAAGTCGCCGCCGGCCTCGAGCGAGTGGATGATCGCGACCACGTACCAGGGCATCCCGAGCGCCTTCGCAACCTTCTGGTAGCGGGCGCGGTTCGCCGTCATCTTGCGAACGAGCTGGTCGACCGCTGCCCTGCGGTTCGGCCGGATCAGCAGCGAGGCGTAGAGCAGGTCGTAGTTGCGGCGAGCGGATTGGGTCAGCGCGGCCACGGCTCAGGCCTCCGATGCGGGAACCACCTCTAGCTCGTCGGCGTCCGGGTGCGGGTCGACGGGCTGCTGCCGCTTTCCGCGCGCGACGGCCGCCTGCACGGTCGGCCCGAGGAGCATGTCCTGCGCAAGCCGCTCGCTGAAGCCCGCGGCGAAGGCGAACAAGACGTAGAAGTAGGTGCTGCGCGAGTTGTTGGCGATGTCGAGCGCGACGACGCCGCTCTTCAGCGCGAAGAACGTCATCAACCCGAACACCCCGCCGACGAACGGACGCAACGCGCCGAGCGTTCGCAGGGTGTCCTTGCCGAACTCCCAGTCGACGTGCACGCGCCCAGAGGTCATGCGCGACATCACGCTCATCAGCGCCCCGACGCCGCCGGCCGCGAAGCAGAGGATCCCGATCCGCACCGCCGAGTTGTGCGAGTCCGCGAGCTTCAGCACGAGCGCGAGCACGATCAGCAGCGCTAGCGGCAGCATCCCGAGCAGCATCCCGCCGACGTAGACGATCTGGCCCGATCGCACAGCGGCTCGGCGGTAGTAGCTCTCGATCCCCTTCAACTCCTCGCGCGTCGTGCGATCGATCTCTGCCACCGCGCGGTCGTTGTGCGCGCGACCCGTCTCGTTGAAGCCGAGCAGGTAGCTGATCACCGTGAAGAGCGACTGCATGGCGAGCCGCTGGCTCGTGTCGCGCAGCACTTCGTGCACGCGCACGGCGATGCTCTCGCAGCGGTAGAGCAGGTTCATCAGGCGCGGACTCTCCTTCGTCGCCCAGTCGGTCGCCCAGTGCAGGCGTACGACATCGGGGAGCATCAACGGACGCCGCTTGACCGTGAGCGCGACGGCCGAGGCTTCCTCACGGCACCAGTAGGCATCGACGATCCGACCGTGCTCGGCTTCGAAGCGCTCGACGAACTTGCGGTAGCGATCCTCGGCCGGCCCCGAGTAGGGGTCGTGCTTGCCCTCCTCGAGCTCCTGCTGCCGGAGATGGTGGAGCCACACGAGCTCCGGAAACGACACGGTGCGGCCGGCTCGCCTTCGCCGGAAGATGCTGC
>JAWVDY010000229.1:0-16218 GCA_033856995.1 Gaiellaceae bacterium | reverse complement strand
GCTCCTCGTCCGCTGGGCGGGGCACCAGTGGGACGCGACGGTCGCGATCACCGTTGCCTGGGCCTCGAGCCTTGCGGTCTTCTTCGGGATCGCGGCGGGCCTGCCGGGCTCGCGGCTGCGCAGCGTGCTCGCGCTCGCGTGCTGGCCGGGATCGTTCGCGCTCGCGATCGCCTACCCGGACGGGCTCGCGCTGGCTGCCGCCGTGTGGGCGGCGGCGCTCGCCCTGCGCGGCCGGCCGCTCGAGGCAGGAGTGCTCGGCGCGGTCGCTGCGCTGGCCCGCCCGAACGGCGTGTTGATTGCGCTGCCGCTTCTCTGGCTCGGACGCCGGCAGGTGCGGGGCTGGATCGGCGCGGCGCTCCCGGTCGCGGCGGCCGCGGGTGTCGAGGCCTACTTCTGGGAGCGCAGCGACCACGCGCGCGCGTTCTTCGACGCCCAGAAGCTCTGGGGTCGCAAGGGCCCGGCGAGGCTCGGCGACTGGGCCGGCCACATCGCCGGGGTCCTCCAGCGGCACGGGCTCGTGATCGGCGTCCTCGCGGTGGCAGCGGCGGCGGCACTCGTGCTTGCGTGGCGGCGTTTCGGGCCCTGGCCGACGGCCATCGGCGCCTACGCCTGTGCGGTGCCGGTGCTGCTCGCCGCCACGCGGAGCCTCGAAGGCTTCGTCGACAGCGCCCGCGCCGCGCTCGCACTACCGTTGCTCGTCCTGCTCTGGCGGCTCGGCCCGCGCTACCGCCCGTGGGCGGCCTACGCCACGGTCGTCGTCGGGCTGCTGCTTCTCTCCGGGACGATCCAGAGCTTCGGCCGCCAGAGCCTGTTTGCGTTCCCGATCTTCTGGGCGGTCGCCGACGGGCCGCGATGGCTGCGCTCGGTTCCGGTCGCGGTGGCCGGCTTTGCGGCGAACCTGGCGCTGGTGCTGTTTCTGACACGCTTTGCGCCCTGATGAGCGAGCAGATCCTGATCACCGGCGGTGCGGGCTTCATCGGCTCGCACCTCGGCGACGAGCTGCTCCGCGAGGGCTATCGCGTTCGTGCCCTCGACAGCCTCGACCCGCAAGTGCACGGGGGCGACGGGCGGCCGCCCTACCTCGCGGACGAGATCGAGCTGATCGCCGGCGACGTGCGCGACCCGGAGGTCGCCCGCGGCGCGCTCAACGGCGTCGACGCGGTCGTCCACCTCGCCGCGAAGGTCGGCGTCGCGCAGAGCATGTACGAGCCCGCCGAGTACGCCGCGGCGAACACGGGCGGCACAGGCGTGCTGCTCGAGGCCCTGCTCGAGCACCCCGTTCGCAAGCTCGTCGTCGCCTCGAGCATGAGCATCTACGGCGAGGGCGCCTACGAGCCGGCCCCGGCGACCGAGCGGTCGCGCGAGCAGCTCGAGCGCGGCGAATGGGAGCCGCGCGGCCCGAACGGCGAGGAGCTGAGCCCAGTGCCGACCCCCGAGACGAAGCAGCCCGCGCTCGCGTCGATCTACGCGCTGACCAAGTACGACCAGGAGCGGATGTGCCTCCTCTACGGCGCGGCCTACGGCCTGCCCGTGGTCGCTCTTCGCTTCTTCAACACGTACGGCCCCCGGCAGGCGTTGTCGAACCCGTACACCGGCGCGCTCGCGATCTTCGCCTCGCGCCTGCTGAACGACCGGCCGCCGGTCGTCTACGAGGACGGGAACCAGCGCCGCGACTTCATCCAGGTGGCCGACGTCGCGCGCGCCTGCCGGCTCGCGCTCGAGCGCGACGGCGCCGACGGCCTCCCGGTGAACGTCGGCAGCGGCCGCGGCACGACGATCCTCGAGGTGGCCGAGCGGCTGGCCCGCGTGCTCGGCAAGGAGATCGAGCCGGAGCTTCCCAAGACCTTCCGTGCCGGCGACATCCGGCACTGCTTCGCAGATGTGTCTCGCGCACGCGAGACGCTCGGCTTCGAGGCCGAGGTCGCGCTCGAAGCCGGCATGAGCGAGCTCGCGTCCTGGCTCGAGGGGCAGACCGCGACCGACCGCTTCGACGAGGCGGCAGCGGAGCTGGATCGGCTAGGGCTGACCAGCGGCTAGAGTCGGAGGGTGGCCTCCGGAGCCTCCGCCAAGCTGCGCGCCGGTGACCTGACAGTCGCCTACGCGCCCCTCGCCTCGGTCGACGGGGTCGAGCGGCTTCCCTATTCGCTGCGGATCCTGCTCGAGAACGCGGTCCGTCACGACTCCGACTCGGGCGTCGAGGCGGTCGCGAAGTGGGAGCCGGCCGCCCCGCCTTCCCGCGAGCTCGGCTTTCGCCCGGCGCGAGTGCTCCTGCAGGACTTCACCGGCGTCCCCTCGATCGTCGACCTCGCCGCGATGCGCTCGGCGATGGACGACTTCGGCGGCGACGCGGCGCTGATCAACCCCCACATTCCCGCCGAGCTCGTGATCGACCACTCGGTGCAGGTCGACTCCTTCGCCACCCGCCTCGCGATCACGACCAACGTCGACCGCGACTACGAGCGCAACGGCGAGCGCTACGCCTTCCTGCGCTGGGGGCAGGGCGCCTTCGACAACCTGAAGGTCGTCCCGCCGAACACCGGCATCGTCCATCAGGTCAACCTCGAGTACCTCGCGCGCGTGGTCGAGGAACGGGACGGGGTCGCGTTCCCCGACACGCTCGTCGGCACCGATTCGCACACGACGATGGTCAACGGCCTCGGCGTGCTCGGCTGGGGAGTCGGCGGGATCGAGGCCGAGGCCGCGCTGCTCGGCGAGGAGCTCTCGATGCTCGTCCCGCAGGTCGTCGGCGTGCGGCTCGACGGCCGGCTGCGCGAAGGCGCGACCGCGACCGACCTCGTGCTCACGATCACCGAGCTGCTGCGCAAGACGGGCGTCGTCGGCAAATTCGTCGAGTACTTCGGCCCGGGGCTCGCAGGCCTCGCGCTGGCCGACCGCGCGACGATCGGGAACATGTCGCCCGAGTACGGCGCGACCTGCGGCTTCTTCCCGGTCGACGAGCTGACGCTGACCTACCTGCGCCTCACCGGCCGGCCCGAGGAGCGGGTCGCGCTGATCGAGGCCTACTGCAAGGAGAACCTGCTCTGGCACGACGAAACCGTCGAGCCGGAGTACTCGCAGGTGGTCGGTCTCGACCTCGCGTCCGTCGAGCCGAGCCTCGCCGGCCCGCGCCGCCCGCAGGACCGCGTGCCGCTGACCGACGCCAAGGACATGTTCCTCGACTCGCTGGGCAGCTTCGGCGGCGGCTACGGCAACGGCACGATCGACAAGGGCGTCGCCGACACCTTCCCGGCCAGCGACCCGACGTCGTTCCAGGAGGCGGGCCCGCACGCCACCGACCCCGACCTCGCGCCGGTCGCGACTGCCACGCGCACGCAGGTCCGGAGCGCGACCGCCGAGCTCGACGGCGAGGAGATCGAGCTCCGCGACGGCTCGGTCGTGATCGCCGCGATCACGAGCTGCACCAACACCTCGAACCCGCAGGTGATGCTCGGCGCCGGCCTGCTGGCGAAGAAGGCCGTCGAGCTCGGCCTCGAGCGCAAGCCGTGGGTCAAGTCGTCGCTCGCACCGGGCTCGCGCGTCGTGACCGACTACTACGACAAGGCCGGCCTGACCACGTACTTGGAGCAGCTCGGCTTCCACACCGTCGGCTACGGCTGCACAACCTGCATCGGGAACTCGGGGCCGCTGCCGGACTCGATCTCGGCCGCCGTCGAGGAGGGCGAGCTCGTCGTCTGCTCGGTGCTCTCGGGCAACCGCAACTTCGAGGCGCGCATCCACCCCGAGGTGAAGGCCAACTACCTCGCCTCGCCGCCGCTCGTCGTCGCCTACGCGCTCGCCGGGCGGATGGACATCGACCTCGAGAACGAGGCAATCGGACAAGGCCGCGACGGCAACGACGTCTTCCTGCGCGACCTCTGGCCGACCGGGGCCGAGATCGAAGAGGCGGTTGCGACTGCGCTGGACGGCAGCATGTTCCGCAAGCAGTACGCCGACGTCTTCACCGGCGACGAGCGCTGGCAGGCGCTGCCCGTGCCCGAGGGCGACCTCTACGCCTGGGACGAGAGCTCGACATACGTTCAGCGCCCGCCCTTCTTCGCCGGCATGCCGCGCGAGCCGGAGCCGCTGCGCGATCTCGAGGGCGCCCGCTGCCTCGTCTCCCTCGGCGACAGCGTGACTACCGACCACATCTCGCCCGCCGGCTCGATCAAGCCGGAGAGCCCCGCGGGCGAGTACCTGCTCGAGCACGGTGTCGAGCGGCGCTTCTTCAACTCCTACGGCGCACGCCGCGGCAATCACGAGGTGATGGTGCGCGGGACCTTCGCCAACGTGCGGCTGAAGAACCTGCTCGTCCCGGGCAGCGAGGGCACGTGGACCGCCCACCTCCCGGACGGCGAGGAGATGACGATCTACGACGCCGCCGAGCGCTACCGCGCCGAGGGCGTGCCGCTGATCGTGCTCGCGGGCAAGGAGTACGGCTCGGGCTCCTCACGCGACTGGGCCGCGAAGGGCCCGTACCTGCTCGGCGTGCGGGCCGCGATCGCCGAGAGCTACGAGCGGATCCACCGCTCGAACCTGCTCATGTCGGGGATCGTCCCGCTCGAGTTCATGCCGGGCGAGAACCTCGAGACGCTCGGCCTGACCGGCCGCGAGGAGTTCTCGATCACGGGCCTCGAGAAAGGCGAAGCCTCCGAGGCGACGGTGCGCGCCGACGGCAAGGAGTTCCGGGTGCGCGTCCGGCTGGAGACGCCGAAGGAGCGCGACTACCTCCGCCACGGCGGGATCCTCCAGTTCGTCTTGCGGCGCTTCCTCGCCGGGGCCTAGCACGCTCAGGCCCGCGACGCGCGCAGGACGGTCACGCCGCCGCCTCTGCAGACCGCGCGGAAGCCCGGCGCAGACGGAAGCGCGCCCCTGACGGCGAGGTAGGGGTCGTTGCCCTTCCGGCCGAGCAGATTGATCCGCAGCCGGTGCGTGAGGTGCGGGACCAGCGAGCCGGACGCGGCGACCGCGGCCTGCGGCGGGATCCGGTCGAGGCAGGCGTCGATCGCCGCCGCGCGGCCAGCGGGCATGTAGCCGGTGAGGCTGTGCAGGGGTCGGACGACGGCCAGCGTGAGTACGAGCCCGCAGGCGAGCACGCCGGCCGCGCCCAGCAGCCGCGCCTTCGGCAGGCGCGAGAGCGAGTCGACGGCGGCGAAGGCGAAGATCGGCGCGAGCGGCAGCGAGTACTGGAACTTCATCGACCAGAAGGCGGAGTTCTTCGCCAGGAACCGTTCGGCGATCGCAGGGATGGCGACGAGGAGCAGCGGCGAGACGAGTGGGAGGAAGAGCCATGCCCCGAAGGTGGCGGCCAGCGTGTCGCGCTTCGCGGCGCGGTCGAAAAGCGTCCCAGCCACCCGCCACGGGCGGCGCGCGACAGCGAGCGGCGCCCTCGTCCAGCTCGGGCCGAGGCTCGGGTAGTCCCAGTAGGTGTAACGGTGGCCCGCGATAGCGGGCACGATCGCGCCGACGGTGAGCGCGAACCAGCTGCCGGCCAGCGCGATCACGCCGAGCCCGAAGCGCCCTCGTCGCTGGACGAGCAGCGCGTAGAGGCCCATCGCGGCGAAGGTCAGCGCGATGTCTTCCTTCGAGAGGCAGCCGAGGACGAACATCGACCAGAACAGCGCCCGCCGCCGCTCGAGCAGCGCATAGAGGCCGAACGAGATCGCGGGAACCGCGAGGGCGAGCTCGTGGAAGTCGAAGATCATCCCGGCGAGCAGGCCCCAGAAGCCGAGGAACGCGAGCTGGACAACGACTGCTCCCGCCAGGCCGAGCCGCGGCCGGGCCCACCAGAAGATGGGCAGGCTCGCGGCCGCGAGCAGCAGCGCCTGGACGACGAGCAGCACCCGAGCGTCGTTCCAGGCCCAGTACGCGGGTGCGAGCGCCATCAGCGCCGGGTGGAAGTGGTCGCCGAGCAGGTTCGGCACGCCCTTGACCGTGTTCCGCACGAGCTCGAGCCGGCTGTAGCCCCAGATCGTCTGGTCGAAGATCCCGAGGTCGTACGCGTTGCTCGAGAAGCGGTCGTGCCGGAGGATCGAGGCCCACGCGTAGAACGACGCGGCCGTTCCCGCCCAGGCGACCGGCAGGGCGGCGATCGCGAGCCGTCGAGTGTCCAGGCGACTGCGCAGGAGCGGCAAGGCTGCGGTGGTCAGGCCGGCCAGTGTAGGTACGGCAAGCCCGGCCGGACGGGTCCAACCGCTAGGCTGCCGCGCGATGAGCGCCGCCACGCTGCACACCAACCACGGGGCGATCGAGGTCGAGCTCTTCGACGGCGACGCGCCCAAGACCGTCGAGAACTTCCTCAAGCTCGCACGCGACGGCTTCTATGACGGCGTCGTCTTCCACCGCGTGATCCCGGACTTCATGATCCAGGGCGGCGACCCGACCGGCACCGGCATGGGCGGACCGGGCTACACCTTCGAGGACGAGTTCAACGACCACAAGGTCGAGCGCGGCGCCCTCGCGATGGCCAACGCCGGCCCGAACACGAACGGCAGCCAGTTCTTCATCGTCACCGCGGAGGCGACCCCCTGGCTCGACGGCAAGCACACGGTCTTCGGCAAGGTCACGAGCGGCATGGACGCGGTCGACTCGATCGAGAGCACCGAGACCGATGCGAACGACAAGCCGCGCGAGCCGGCGATGATCGAGCGTGTCGAGCTTCCCGAGCCGTAAGCCCTCAGGGCGTGTTTGGGGCGAGGTGACCGCGGAAGAAGCCTAGGTACTTCGAGGAAAGGATCGGCATGCTCGGACGCACCAAGACAGAGGTTGTGAAGGACAACGCTGCGAGCGGCAAGGACCTCGCGCTCGCGCTGTCGCGCGACAAGAAGTTCCGCAAGCAGTTGCTCTCCGCGATCGGGCACGGGGCCGCTGCGAAGCGCAAGGCGGCTAAGCGCATCGGCCTGACAGCGACCGCGTCACGGCTCGCTGCCGACAAGGACCTTCAGCGTGAGCTGAAGACGATGTCGAAGAACCTCCAGAGCGCGTGGACGCGCGTGGAGAAGAAGCGCAGCCACAAGCTCCGCAACACGATGCTCCTCCTCGGCGGCGGAGCGCTTGCCGCCGGTGCGGTCAAGTTCCGCGACCGCGTGAGTGGCTCGATGCCTGCGATGGGGAGCTCGAACGGCTCCGGGATCAGCGTGATCGACGAGTCGATCGAGGTCGAGGTCCCCGTCGCGACCGTATACAACCAGTGGACGCAGTTCGAAGAGTTCCCGCTCTTCATGGACGGCGTCGACGACGTCAAGCAGCTCGACGACACGCGCCTGCACTGGGTCGCGACGATCGGCGGCAAGACTGCCGAGTGGGACGCGAAGATCCTCGAGCAGCACCCGGACAAGCAGATCAGCTGGGTGAGCGAGGACGGCAAGAAGACGCGCGGCACGGTCAGCTTCGAGTCGCTCGGCGAGCGCAAGACGCTGATTCAGCTCTCGATGAGCTACAAGGCCGAAGGACCAGTCGAGACGCTGGGTTCCGCAGCCGGCCTCGACTCCAAGCGCGTTCAGGGCGACCTGAAGCGCTTCAAGGAGCTGATCGAGAGCCGCGGCGAGGAGAGCGGCGCTTGGCGCGGCGAGGTCTCCGCGGGCACCGAGAAGAGCTAGCGCACGTTCAGCGGCAGCGGGGATCCGGAGCGGCTGGCGGAAGCCAGTCGATCGGGTCCCCCGCGCCGTTGAGCAGCGGCAGTGAGCGGACGCCGCTGCCGTCGGGCTTCATCCAGTAGAAGCGCGGCAAGGCCTCATCGCCGCGGAAGTGCGAGAAGACGATCCTGCCGTTCGGGAGCCAGGCGAGCGGCCCGTCCGCGCCGGGCCAGTGCGTAACGCGTCGGCGGTGCGAGCCGTCGGCGTTCATCACCCAGACCTCTCGGCCGCGGAACTGGCCGGAGCTGTACGCGATGCGCGTCCCGTCGGGCGACCATGCCCCGACGTAGTCGCCGCCTGTGCCCGCCGGCCGAACGAGCCGAGGGTGCGTGAGCTGACGCTGCCCGCTCCCATCGGATCGCATCGTCCAGATCGCCCAGTTGCCGTCGCCGTTGTGCGCGCCGTAGGCGATGCGCTCGCGTCGGGCGACCAGACGGCGCCTTCGCTCCCATACGCCGTGCCGAGGTCGTGAACGCCGCTCCCGTCGGGGTTCATCAGGAAGAGCGTGTCGTAGCGGCGACCGGGCCGGAGCCCGCTGAAGGCGATTTCGTCGCCGCGCGGAGACCACCTCGCTGCCATCCCGCCGGTGGGCGGCTGGACCTCATGCTCGCCGGTCCCGTCGACATTGACGACGAAGAGGCCTTCGAGCCCATTGCCGTAGCGGTCCGGCAGATAGTGGCCGCGGGTCGTGCGGAAGACCAGGCGCGAGCCGTCGGGCGCCCAGGACGGGTCGAAATCCTGGCCGCTGCCGGAACGCGTCACGCGGTGGCGACAGGTTCCGTTCGCGTTCATCACCCAGATGTCGCCGGCGGGCGTGCTGTACGCGATCCGTCCGTGGAGATTCCGCTTCGCGACGGGCGGATACCCCCGCGGCTTGCCGGCCGAAGCGCCACCCACCAGAGCGACCGCGAGCATCGAGACCAAGACGACCCTCATCGCGGTACTACACCATCCGGGTCCCGGTCGTTCCCCGCGCCGATGAATGCCGCCTGTGCATGGAGTCTGAGTATCGAGAAGAAAACACGAAGCGAGGTGACGCAGATGAGCAAGGTGACGGCGGCGATCACGACATCCGTCGACGGCTACATCACGGGGCCGAACGACGGGCCGGGCAAAGGGCTCGGCGAGGGCGGTGAGCGGCTCCATTACTGGGTGTTCGGCGGCCCGTGGACGTACGAGGGCGGGACGCGAGGCGAGCCAACCGGTGAAGACGCCGCCTGGCTCTCGAAGGTGATCGCCGGGGTCGGCGCGGTCGTCGGGGGGCGCGGGACCTACGAGGCGGCCGGCCACTGGGGCGACGAGAACCCGTGGGGCCTGCCGTTCTTCATCGTCACGCACCGCCCGGAAGAGGAGCCGGAGGGCGGCGCGTTCACGTTCGTCTCCGGGGTACGGGAAGCGTCGAGCGCGCGGCCAACGCCGCGGGCGACAAGGACGTGAACGTGATGGGCGGAGCCGACGTCATCCGCCAGGCGCTCGAGGCCGGCCTGGTCGACGAGCTGACGATCATCGTCGCGCCAGTGGTACTCGGCGGCGGGAAGCGCCTGTTCGAAGGATTCACGACCTCACTGGAGCTCGAGCACCTCGGCGTGCGCCAGTCGCAGCTCGCGACGTTCATCGACTACCGGGTGAAGCGGGCGTGACGCGCGCCGGGCAGGTCACCCGGCTGCCCCACCGAGGGCGGCGCTGACCCCGGCGATGATCGCGCCGCCGAGGGCGATCGAGGCGAACGAGCGAAGGAAGCCGGTCGCGAAGAAGCGCGTGCGGATCCAGGAGAGGGTGAGGAGCTCGAGCGCGATCACACAGACGGCGACGATCAGCGCCGAGCGGTACTGCGGGATCAGGAACGGCAGCGTGTGCAGGATCCCGCCCAGGAACGTGCCGCCGCCGGTGATCGCGCCACGCAGATATGCGTTCCCGCGGCCGGTCAGCTCACCGGTGTCGGAGAGCCCCTCGGAGAACGCCATGCTGACGCCCGCCCCGATTGCGGTCGCGAGCCCCGCGAAGAAGGCGTACTGCGGCCGGTGCGTGGCGAGCGCGACGGCGAAAATCGGCGCGAGAGTCGAGAGCGAGCCGTCGATCAGCCCGGTCATGCCGGGCTGCACACGCTGAAGCAGAAACGAGTTCCGCGAGCTCGCGCTCGAGCCGGCTGCGGTCGCAACGGTCGGGGTCAGCTCCATCGTTCTCTCCTCCTGGATTCGAGGTCGTGCGGTCGAACGGAACCCTCGCGGAGACGGAGCTTCGTGACATCGACGCCAGCACCGATGCCGGTGTCCGGCTAGCGGAACTCCTTCCTTCCTGCCAGCTGCAATGCGGCGCGGCGAGCTCTCTGGGACGCTGATCGGATGGACGTCCGGTGCCTGATCGTCGACGACGACCGCGGCTTCCTCGAGGCGGCTCGATCGCTCCTCGAGCGAGAGGGCCTGACGATAGTAGGAGTCGCATCGACGAGCGCCGCTGCGCTGCGGGAAGCCGAGACGCTCCGGCCCGACGTCGTGCTGGTCGACGTCTCACTCGGGGACGAGAGCGGGTTCGAGCTCGCTCGCCGGCTTCGAGACGCCACGGTGATCCTGATCTCGGCGCGCTCGGAGGCCGATCTCGCCGATCTGCTCGCAGTCAGCGATGCGGCCGGCTTCCTCTCGAAGTCAGAGCTCTGCGCGGAAGCGGTCCGCGGCTTCGTTCAGCGCGATTCGAGGTAGGCGACCACGGCCAGCACACGGCGGTGGTCGTCCTCGGTCTCGGGCAGGCGCAGCTTTAGCAAGATGCTGTGCACGTGCTTCTCGACCGTCCCCTCGGTCACCCAGAGCTGGCGCGCGATGCCACCGTTCGAGCGGCCCTCCGCCATCAGTGCCAGCACTTCGCGCTCGCGTGGTGAGAGCTCGTCGAGCGGGTCGTCGACCCGACGCGCGGCCACGAGCTCCTGGACGAGCACGGGGTCTACGACCGAGCCGCCCTTGACGATTCGCTCGAGCGTCTCGACGAAGTCGTCCACGTCGGTGACGCGGCTCTTCAGCAGGTAGCCGGTCCGCTCCCCGCTGCCGAGGATGTCCATCGCATGCTCGACCTCGGCGTGCGCCGAGAGGACGAGGATGGCCGTCTCCGGCGCACTCTCCCGGATGACCCGTGCCGCCTCGAGCCCCTCCGTTCTGTGGTCGGGCGGCATCCGAATGTCCACGATCGCCAGCTCGGGCCGCTGCTCTTGGACGAGCTCGATCAGCTCGGACCCGTCGCCGCATTGACCGATGACCTCGAACCCTGCTCGCTCGAGCAGGCTCGCCAGTCCTTCGCGAAGCAGAACGTCGTCGTCGGCGAGCGCCACGCGGGTGCGGCCCGTGGTCATGGCGCCGATTATCGGCTAGCGTCGTCGCATGAGGGCGCTGGAGCGTCTGGTTGGCGCTTCGTCGCGGCGGCCATTCTCCGAGCGGCTGCCTCGACGGCGCCAGCGGGCGGCTTGGGTCGTGTCAGTGGTAGCGCCGCTGGTGCTCACGCTCGGCGCGCGACTGCTCGGCTCCGCCGTGCCACCGGCCACGATCCTGTTCGTCACGCTGCTGGTCGTCGCGGTCGTGGCGCTGATCGGCGGCGTAGGCCCTGCGTTCGCGGCGATCGCGGTCGGGCTCGCCGCGCAGGAGGTCTTTTTCAGCTTCCCGTACGGCAGCCTGACGAATCGGACGCCCGCCCAGGCCTCGGTGCTGGTCGTGTTCGTGCTGATCGGAGTCGGCCTGGGGATCCTCGTCGACGAGCTGACCCGACTCACCGCGGAGCAGACCGCGCTGCGGCGGATCGCGGAGCTCGTCGCCCGCGGGGTACCGCCGACCGAGCTCTTCTCGGCCGTCGCGGAGGAGGTGGCCGTGCTGCTCGCTGCCGACAGCGCCTTCCTCGGCCACCTGGAGCCGGACGGCCTGCTCACGATTCAGGCGGTTCACGGCCGGGGCGCTGCCGTGGTCCAGGTAGGGGATCGCCGGGAGGCGACTGCGAGCACGGCCGTGGCGAAGGTCGTGCAGACCGGGCGCAAGGCTCGTTTCGACGACGACGAGCACGCCGATCCGCAGTCGCGAGAAATCCTGCGGCAGAGGGGGATGCGGTCGAACCTCGCCACTCCGATCGTCGTCGACGGGAGCCTCTGGGGAGTGATCGCAGCTTCGAGCCGCACACGGTTGGCGGCTGACTCCGAGCAGCGGATGCTCGACTTCACCGAGCTCGTCGCGACGGCGATCGCAAACGCCGAGAGCCGCTCCCAGCTCGCGGCGTCGCGCGCGCGAATCGTTGCCGCGTCCGACGCAACCCGACGTGGCATCGAGCGTGACCTGCACGACGGGGTACAGCAGCGGCTCGTCTCGCTGGCGCTCGAGGCCCGCGCCGCGCAATCCGCGCTGCCGCCCGCGGCGGACGACGTTGGCGCCGAGCTGTCCCACGTCGTCGAGGGCCTCACCGGCGTGCTCGAGGACTTGCGGGAGATCGCCCGGGGAATCCATCCCGCGATCCTGTCCGAGGGTGGGCTCGGCGCCGCTTTGAAGACCCTCGCGCGCCGCGCCGCGTTGCCGGTCGCCCTGGAGGTCCGGGTCACGGACGAGCTCCCGGACGGCGTCGAGGTTGCGGCCTACTACGCCGTCTCCGAGCTCATCGCCAACGCGTCCAAGCACGCGCAAGCGTCGTCGCTCGAAGTCACCGTCGCCTCCGCCGGCGGCCTCTTGCGCATCCGGGCGCGCGACGACGGGATCGGCGGCGCCGATCCGGCTCACGGCTCCGGGCTCGTCGGCTTGCGCGATCGGATCGAAGCCCTGGGCGGCACGATCACAATTCGCAGCCCGAGGGGCGAAGGAACCACCGTGGAGGTCGCCCTTCCGATCGACCTTTCGGGCTAACCCGAAGCGGCAACTGCAGCTGGCGCCGATGACCTTTCGCCGTGGCGCAGCGACGATTCGAGCCGACATCGTGAAAGGAATCATGGAGAGGACACCGCTCAAGACCGTGGGTCTGGGGAACACCGGGCTCGAGATCACCCGCGTCGGCTTCGGCGCGTGGGCGGTCGGGGGCGGTGGCTGGGAGTTCGGTTGGGGGCCGCAGGATGACGAGGACTCGATCGCGGCGATCGAGCGCGCGCTCGAGCTCGGGGTCAACTGGATCGACACCGCTTCGGCCTACGGCTTCGGCCGCTCTGAAGCCGTGGTCGGACGAGCTCTCGCAGGGTTGTCCAGCGACGAGCGCCCATACGTATTCACGAAGGCTTCGCTCGTCGAGGGGCCCGGCCGCACGATCGTCCACAACCTCAAGCGCGACTCGATCCGGGCCCAGGTCGCCGAGAGCCTCGAGCGGCTCGGTGTCGACGCGATCGATCTCTACCAGATCCACTGGCCGATTCCGGACCAGGACATCGAGGAGGGCTGGTCCACCTTCGCCGAGCTGAAGGAGGAGGGGCTCGTGCGCCACATCGGCGTCTCCAACTTCTATGTCGAGCAACTGGAGCGAATCCAGCAGATCGCACCTGTGGAGACGCTGCAGCCGCCTTACTCCCTCGTTGCCCGCGAGGTCGAGAGCGAGGCTTTGCCCTACGCGGAGGCTGCGGGGATCGGCGTGATCGTCTACTCGCCGATGGGCTCGGGCCTGCTGACAGGCGCGATGACCCGGGAGCGGATTCAGCGCCTACCGGAGGACGACTGGCGCAAGCATGACGCGCGCTTTCGGGAGCCGCAGCTCTCGCGGCACCTCGCCATCGTCGAGCGTCTCGTGGCCGTCGCCGACCGCCGCGAGACCACGCCGGGTGCCGTCGCGGTCGCCTGGACGCTGCAGAATCCCGCGGTCGCCGGCGCGATAGTCGGCTTCCGCAGGCCCGACCAGGTCGACTCGATCATCGGCGCTGCGGACCTCGAGCTCACCGACGACGACCTCGCCGAGATCGAAGCGAGCAGCTAGCGAATGGCGACTGTCGGATTCGTCGGTCTCGGTGGGATGGGCAGCCGCATCGCCGGTCGACTCCTCGCGGCGGGCCATCAG
The DNA here is from genome assembly GCA_033856995.1 of Gaiellaceae bacterium. GTDB lineage: Bacteria > Actinomycetota > Thermoleophilia > Gaiellales > Gaiellaceae > AC-32. The sequence goes on along the minus strand of JAWVDY010000229.1, from coordinate 2,599 downwards.
GTGTACGGAACGAACCGCACCGCGGAAAAGGCCGTCCCCCTGGTCGAGCGGGGCCTGATCTGGCGCGACCGGGAGCGCGAGGTCGCCCAGGAGGCTGAGATCGTCTTCAGCATGGTCACCGACGACGCGGCGCTCCGCGCGGTGGCGGACGGGCCCAACGGGGTCGTGGCCGGCCTCGCGCCCGGATCCGTCTACGTCGACATGAGCACCGTCAGCCCGCAGGCCAGTAGCGAGATCGCCGAGCGCGTGCGGGCCCGCGGTGCCGAGATGCTCGATGCGCCGGTCTCGGGCAGCGTCTCCGAGGCGGAGGAGGGGACGCTCACGATCATGGTCGGCGGTCCCGAAGAGACGTTCGCGAGGGTCGAGCCGATCCTGCGCGAGCTGGGCACGAACGTGATCCGGATCGGCAAGAACGGCGACGGGCTGACGATGAAGCTGGCCCTGAACATCAGTCTGGCCCAGCAGATGCTCGCCTTCAGCGAGAGCGTGCTGCTCGCCGAGCGGGGTGGGATCGACCGTGAGCTCGCCGTCTCCGTCCTGACGCAGAGCGCCCTCGGGTCGCCCATGCTGCAGCGCCGCGGCCCGCTGGTCCTCGACTTGCCGGAGCAGGCGTGGTTCGACGTCAGCCTGATGCGAAAGGACCTGCAGCTCGCGCTCGACGCCGCGACGACCCTCGACGTTCCGCTGCCGTCGGCTGCAGTGGCCAAGCAGCTGTTCACCGCAGCCCACGCGATGGGCTACGCGCATCGCGACATTGCCGTGGTCTACGAGGTGCTCGCCGAGCTCGCCGGACAATGAGCTGACGGAGAGGCGCGGCGAGCGAGAAGGAGCGTCTGCGTCAGCGGCTGGCCCGCGCGTACGCGCGCTTCGCGAACCTGACAGCTGGGCTGCCGGTGTAGCGACCGGTGACCGTCCACGGCCACAGCGGCGACAGGCCGATGCACAGCCACACGGTCCAGATGAAGAGGCCGGGAGTCATGCAGCGCTCACACCCCGAACCAGGTCGTCCTTCTCAACTGCTTGCCTCATCGTCTCCCTCTCTCGTCCGCCCCCGCGAACAAGTCCCAGCCAGATCCTGTGCGGAGGCGGTGCATCCGTCAAGTGTCTTTGCGTGATCTGATCCAGGAATGGGCGCGCCGATTCGTGAAGGTCTGAGGCGGATCCTCGCTCCCGCGCGGTCGATCCCGACGATGCCCTGGAGCGCGCAGGGGTCGACGTGGTCCGCACGACCGCTCACGCTCCTCGTCCTGCTCTGTGGGCTGTGGGTGTTCGGGGTCGGAGAGGCGGGCCTGATCGACGCGAGGCTCGGGAACACTCCATGGACGGTCTTTGCCGAAGGCATTGCCGATCACAGTCCGCTCGACATCGGCGGTGCGACCATCCTGGTGAGCGTGCTCGTGCTCGTCGGCTGGATTCCGCTCCGGCAGCTGCCAGGCCTCGGCACACTCGGGAACGTGGTCGTGATCGGCGTCTCGCTCGACGTGATGCGGCCCCTGCTGCCCCACCCGGGCTCGGTTCCCGGTCGCGCCCTCGAAGCGGCGGCGTCGATCGTCACGATCGGCGTAGGCAGCGCCTTCTACTTGACGGCGAACCTCGGGCCGGGCCCGCGCGACGGGTGGATGACCGGCATCCATCGCCGCTTCGGGTACCCGATCGCGTCGGTTCGTGCGGCGATCGAGTTGACGGTGCTCGTGGCCGGCATCGCGCTCGGCGGAACGGTCGGAATCGCCACGTTCGCGTTCGCGCTCCTCGTCGGGTATTGCCTCGCCTTCACGCTCCGACTCTTCGAGCGTCAGGCCCGCGTCGAGCCCGCTTAGAGGCGGAAGCCGACGCCCGGACTCGAACCGGGGACCCCTTCATTACGAGTGAAGTGCTCTACCAGCTGAGCTACGTCGGCGCCCCCCTACTTTAGCCCCCTTCCGGCTCAGCCCGCCGGCTCCGTGGCCTCCCGCCGCTGGGCGCGGAGCTGGCGGCGCAGCCCGCGCGAAGCGGGGATCGCATCGCCCTTGCCTGGGCGGCGGACGCGCGGGTCGACCAGCGGGTAGGCGATGTCGACGATCAGGTTTGCGAGCACGACCACGATGCTCACCGTGAGCACGATCCCGAGGATCGTCGGAAGGTCGACCCTTCCAATGGAGAGCACGAGCAGCTGCCCCATTCCCGGGAGCTCGAAGATGTCCTCGATGAAGATCGCGCCGGCGAAGGCCACGCCGATGTCCATGCCGATCATCGTGACCACCGGAAGGAGCGCGTTCCGCAGGACGTGGGCGCGCAGCACGCGGAAGGCACCGGCACCCTTCGCGCGCGCCGTGCGCACGTAGTCGTCGTTCATCACCTCGAGCAGATTGGCCCGGAGCATGCGCGCGTAGATGGCCGTGAACATCATCGCGAAGGTCAGCCACGGCAGGAACATGTGGTAGGCCCAGTACCGCGGGCCGCCGCACTGATTCGTGCTTTTCGGGTCGTAGACGAGGTTGCAGTACCCGGCCAACGGGAACACGTGCAACTTCCGGCCGAAGACGTACGAGAAGACGAGCGAGAGCCAGACCGGATGGGCGCACATGCCCACGAGAACGAGGAGCATCAGCCCACGGTCGAG
>JAWVDY010000228.1:0-4549 GCA_033856995.1 Gaiellaceae bacterium | reverse complement strand
CGCTCTACGCCGAGGCCCTCTACATCATGCTGGCCGTCCCCGGCGCACTCGCGGGCCTCGGGCTTGCGTATCTCGCCGCGCTCGGAGCCGCCGAACGGGAGCGGCGTGAGCTCGCGCTCCTGCGGGCGCGTGGAGCTTCTCGTCCGGGTTTGCTTGCGCAGGCAGCGGCCGAGAGCGTCGCGCTCGGGCTGCTGGCCGGCATCGTCGGCGCGGCCGGCGCACTCGGTGCACTCCGGCTGATCGTGCCCGGCGCACTGGGCCTCAGCCCCGCGCTGATCGGAGCTGCGGCCGGCGTCTGTGTCGCCGCCGCGTGCGCGGGCGCGCTCGCTGCCCGGCTCGCGGCCGGCGCGCGCGTGCTCGCGAGCGACGTCGCGGAAGGCCGCCGCTCGGTTCAGCAGCGGGCCCGGAGGCCGGTCTGGCAGAAGCTCTATCTCGACCTCGCGGCGCTCGCCGGCAGCGGGCTCGTCTACTGGCTGACGGCGCGCACCGGCTTCTCGGCGGTCGTCAACCCGGACTCGAACCCGACGCTCTCGCTCGCGGCCTACATGTTCCTCGCGCCGGCGCTTCTCTGGATCGGAGCGGCGCTGCTGCTCGTCCGGCTGCGGGGCAGCGTGTTCGCGTGGCTCGCCCGCCGCGCGGTCGGCACGCGGGCCTCGACGAGCTTCCAGTTCCTGCTCGCGAGCGCCGGCCGCCGCGGCGCGGCGCTGAACCGGGGCCTGCTCCTCGTCGGGCTCCTGCTCGCCTTCGGCGTGGAGCTCGGGCTCTTCACGGCGACCTACGACCAGCAGGCCCGCGTCGATGCCCAGCTCACGATCGGCGCCGACGTGGTCGTGAGCGCCCCGCCCGGGGCCGTCACCGGGCACGGCCTCGAGCGAACGATCGCGCGCGTCCACGGCGTTGCCGAAACCTCGGCGGTCGACCACAGCTACGCCTACGTCGGCCCGGACCTGCAGGACACTTTCGGGATCGACCCGCAGACGCTCTCGCGCGCGACCACCCTGCGTGACTCCTACTTCATCGGCGGCGGCGCGAAGACAATGCTCGGCCGGCTCGCCGCCCGACCGGACGCGATCCTCGTCTCGCTCGAGACGATCAACGACTACTCGCTGCACACGGGCGACCTGCTGAAGCTGCGCGTGCTCGACCGTGGTCACTTCCGGGTAGCGCGCTTCCACGTCGCCGGCGTCGTTCAGGAGTTCCCCTCGGCGCCACGCGACTCGTTCATGGTCGCCAACCGGTCGTACCTCCAGCGCGTTACACACGGCACCGGGCCCAACGTGGTGTTCGCTCGGGCCGCCGGCGACTCGGTCGCGGTGGCGAAGCGCGTGGCCGCCGCGACGAGCTCCGCGGGCGCCTCGGTCAAGGACATCCGCCATCAGACAGCGCAAACTGTCAGCTCGATCACGACCGTCGACCTGAGCGGGATCTCCCGGATCGAGGAGGCGTTCGCGGTCGCCCTCGCCGCCGCCGCGATGCTGCTGCTCGTCGCGGTCGCCCTCGCCGAGCGCCGCCACGAGCTGGCGACGATGGCGGCGCTGGGAGCGCCGCTGCGGACGGTCGGCTCCTATCTCTGGAGCGAGGCCCTGATCGTGCTCGCCGCGGCGATCGCGCTCGCCGCGCCGCTCGGCTGGCTGCTGGCGGAGATGCTGATCGCGATGCTGCGCCACGTGTTCGACCCTCCGCCCGACCACCTCGCCGCGCCCTGGGCGTTCCTCGCCGAGCTCGGCTGCGCCGGGATCGGCGGCGCGTTGCTCGCTGCCGCGTTCTCCGCCGTCGCGCTCAGGCGAATGAGCCTGGGGGCGATACTCCGGGAGGAGTGAGCACGCCGACGATCGTGATCCTCGAGGACGACCCCGAGCTCCAGGCGCTGCTCGAGCGCGGCCTTGCCGAGGAGGGCTTCCGGGCGTCGGTCGTCTCGACCGGCGGAGAGTTGCTGCGGCGCGTGGAGGAGCTCGAGCTGGAGCCGGACGCGTTCATCATCGACATCGGCCTGCCGGACGCCGACGGCCGCGACGTCTGCCAGGCGCTGCGCAGCCGCGGCGTGCACGCGCCGGTGCTGTTCCTGACGGCGCGCGAGTCCGTCGCGGAACGGATCTCCGGGTTCGACGCCGGCGGCGACGACTACGTGACGAAGCCCTTCGCCTTCGCCGAGCTGGTGGCGCGGCTCCACGCGCTGCTCAGACGCGGAGGCTCGGACGGCGCCGTCGAGGCCGTCGGCCTGCGGCTCGACCCGGTCACCCACACCGTGGCCGCGGGCTCGAAGTCGACTCCCGTCAGCCCGACCGAGTTCCGGCTCCTCGCGCGCTTGCTCGCTCGCCCGGGCGAGGCCGTCCGCCGGCGCGACCTGATGCGCGCCGCGTGGCCCGTGGGCGCGATCGTCCGCGACAACACGCTGGACGCGTACATCGCCCGGCTGCGGCGCAAGCTTCGGGAGCTGCCGGACGCCCCGCCGATCGCGACCGTCCACGGCGTCGGCTACCGCGTCGGATGAGGCAGCTCGGGCTTCGCCGCCGTCTGCTTCTCGTGGTCGCGACCGCCGTCGCGGTGGCCATCTGCGCGCTCGTCGTGGTCTTCGACCTCGTGCTCGACCACGCTCTGATGCGCGACGCGAACACGCTGGTCCGCACCCGTGCGGCGACCGAGCTGACGACGCTCCAGGTCTCGCGAAAGGGCATCCAGGAGAGCGAGACTCCGGACGACGCCACGCCCGCGACCGGGATCTGGGTCTTCTCGAACGGCCGTGCGATCGAGACTGCGCGAGCCGGTCCCACCGTCCAGGCGGCCGCGAGAGCCGCCGCCACTCGCTCGTACCGGTACACCGACGTTCAGGCCGTCGACCTCCGGCTCTACGCGGCACCGGTCGTCGTCCACGGGCGCCGGGTCGGCACCGTCGTCGCGGCCACGTCGCTCGGCCCTTACGAGGAGTCGCGGCGCACGGCTCTGATCGGCTCGCTCGTCTTCGCCGCCGTCGTGCTGGGGCTCGTCGTCGCCGCGGCCTGGTGGCTGCTCTCCCACGCGCTCCAACCGGTCGTGCGCATGACGCGGCAGGCGGCCGCCTGGAGCGAGCGCGATCTCGACAAGCGCTTCGCGCTCGGCGAGCCGACCGACGAGCTGACGGAGCTGGCCGCGACCCTGGACGGCCTCCTCGACCGGCTTGCGACCACGCTGCGCCATGAGCAGCGCTTCTCCGCCGAGCTCTCGCACGAGCTGCGGACGCCGCTCGCGCGCCTGATCGGCGAGGCAGAGCTCGCGCTGCGGCGTCGGCGCGACCCCGAGGAGTACCGGTCCGCCCTCGAGCTGATCCATCGCAACGCCCGAGCCCTTTCCCGCACAGTCGACGCGCTGGTCGCGGCCGCACGCAACGAGCTGGGCGCGGCGACCGGCAGCGCCGACGCTTACACGGTCGCGGCAGACGCTGCCGAGGCGTGCACGACGCTTGCGGAGGAGCGGCAGCTGGCGATTCAGGTCGAGCAGCCCTCGCGCCCGCTCCGGATCGGGATCGATCACGACTTCGCCGAGCGCATCCTCCAACCAGTGATCGAGAACGCCTGCCGCTACGGTCGCAGCAGCGTGCTCGTCTCGATCGCGCAGGCGGACGGAACCGTCGCCTACTCGATCGAGGACGACGGGCCCGGCGTCGACAACGACGAGCGCGAGGCGATCTTCGAGCCCGGAAGCCGCGGCCGAGCGGGAGACGACACCTCGGGTGCCGGCCTCGGGCTCGCCCTGGCCCGCCGCCTCGCGCGGAGCGTCGCTGGCGACGTCACGGCTGTGGAAGCACGCGAGCGCGGCAGCTTCAGGATCATCCTCCCGCGGGGGTAGCGCTCGTCGCCGGCCGCTAGTGAGGAGAGCCGGGCGCGACGAAGCCGGTCTCGTAGGCGTAGATCACCGCTTGGACGCGGTCGCGTAGGTCGAGCTTCTGGAGGATGCGGGCGACGTGCGTCTTCGCCGTCGCTTCGCTGATGACGAGTCGTTCGCAGATCTCGGGGTTCGACAGTCCTCGTGTGAGCAGGCCGAATACTTCTTGCTCCCGGGGTGTGAGCTCGGCGACGGCCGGCGGCGGTGCGCTCACGGGGGTGGGTTGTTGTCGTGCGAACTCCGCGATCACGGCACGCGTGATCGCGGGGGCGAGCAGCGCCTCGCCGCGGGCGACGATGTGGACAGCGGCGGCGATCTCCTCGGGCGGCGCGTCCTTGAGCATGAAACCGCTGGCGCCCGCGCGTAGCGCGTCGTACACGTAGGTGTCGAGGCCGAAGGTGGTCAGGATCAGCACCCGCGTGCGCGGTTGTGCAGCGACGATCCGCCGGGTCGCCTCGATTCCGTCCAGGACGGGCATGCGGATGTCCATCAGGACGATATCGGGCCGCAGGCGGCGAGCTTCGTTGACGGCGTCCTCGCCGTCGCCGGCCTCGCCGACGACACTCGTCTCCGGCTCTGCCTCGAGGATCTTGCGCAGCCCGACGCGGACGAGCGCCTGATCGTCGGCGATCAGGACGCTCGTCATCGGATCGGCAGCAGCACGCGAACCGCGAAGCCGCCACTCGCCCGG
>JAWVDY010000227.1:0-7780 GCA_033856995.1 Gaiellaceae bacterium | reverse complement strand
CGCGGCGGCGACGAACTCCGAGGAGAGCAGCAGGTAGAGGACGGCGAGGGAGCCGAGATTGCCGATCAGCGCGAGCGCCGAGAAGAACGGGTTCGAGAAGGAGACCACTGCGACGGCGGAGCCGAGGCAGGCGAACGCGGCGACGACCCATACCGCCCACACCAGCACATTGCCGACCGAGGCGACGATCACGAATGTTCCTTGTAGTACGGGATCGGCGTGTCGTAGAGGTCGCGGTCGGCGACGGGAATCTTCTTGATGGGCTCCGCGAGCAACATGTCCTTCGTGTAGATGAGATCGTCGCGCGAGTATTCGGAGATCTCGTATTCGTTGCCGAGCGTGATCGCGTCGAACGGGCAGGCGAGCTCGCAGTAACCGCAGAAGATGCAGCGGCTCATGTTGATCTCGTAGATCCGCGCGTAGCGCTCGCCAGGCGAGACGCGGTTGTCGGGCGTGTTCTCGGCGGCGACGACGCGGATGCAGTCGGCCGGGCACGCGGCCGCGCAGAGCGAGCAGCCGACGCACTTCTCCAGGCCGTTCTCGTGAAGGTGCAGCCGGTGGCGGCCGCGGAAACGCGGGTACAGCGGCCGCTTGTACTCCGGGTACTGCTGCGTGATCGGCTTCTTGAAGATTTGCTTGAAGGTGACTCCGAAGCCGCGGACGCTGTCCAGAGGGTTCGGCATCAGAACGCGACCACGCAGGCCGCCGTCACGAGCGCGTTGAGCGTCGCGACCGGGAGGAGCACCTTCCAGCCGAACCGCATCAGCTGGTCGTAGCGGAGGCGCGGCAGCGTCGCGCGGATCCACATGAAGACGAAGATGATGATCAGCAGCTTGAGGATGAACCAGAGCGGCCCGAGCGGCGCCCACGGGCCGTACCAGCCGCCGAAGAAGAGCGTCACGCCCAGCGCGGACAGCGTGATCATGTTCACGTACTCGCCCATCTGGAAGAGGCCGAAGCGCATGCCGCTGTACTCGGTGTGGTAGCCGGCGACGAGCTCGGTGTCTGCCTCGGGGAGGTCGAACGGCGGGCGGTTCGTCTCGGCGATCCCGCCGATGAAGAAAACGACCATGCCGACGAACTGCGGGGCCGCGAACCAGATCGTGTCGTGCTGCTTCTGGACGATGTCGACGAGCGAAAGCGACTGGCCCATCAGCACGACGCCGAGCACGGCGAAGGTCAGGGAGACTTCGTACGAGACCATCTGCGCGCAGGTCCTCATCGAGCCGAGCAACGCGAACTTCGAGTGCGAGGCCCAGCCGCCGACGATGAAGCCGTAGATCCCGAGCGAGCTGAGCGCGAAGATCAGGAGCAGCGAGATCGAGATCGGCGCGACCTCACCGCTGACGTCCCATTTCCAGATGTGCCAGCCCGGCCCGAACGGGATCACGCTGAAGGCGGCGAGCGCGGTGAAGGCCGACAGTACCGGCGCCGCGATGTAGAGCACGTCCACGGCGCTCGCCGGGAAGAAAGCCTCCTTGCGGATCAGCTTCACGAGGTCGGCGATCGGCTGCAGCAGGCCGAAGGGGCCGGCGCGGTTCGGCCCGTAGCGGAGCTGCATCCGCCCGAGGACCTTGCGCTCGACCCACGTCATGTAGGCGAACGTGAGCAGCAGCAGGTTGATGATCAGCAACGCCTTGATGATCGAGATCCACCAGGGGTCGTTCACTTCGCGACCTCCACGCTGCCGCCGAGATCGCCCGCGTGCTCGGCCGCGATCCTGACCACTCCGGCGCGCAGGTCTCGCTTCACGCGTGCGCGGAGCTCGATCGACGTGCCGTTGTGCGAGACGCGGACGGCGTCGCCGCTCGCGATCTTGCGCTTCTCAGCGTCTTGGGCCGAGAGCTCGACCTCCGGCGCGGGGCGCTGGAACTGAAGCTCCGGCACGCGCTCGACCGCCGGTCCCGAGAAGAGCGGCTTGTAGCGGACGAGGCGCAGGCCCTTGCCTTTCGGGCTGGGCAGTTCGTCCGCGAGCTCCGGCGCCGGTGCCTCGCTCCGCGTGCGCAGCTCGGCGTGCTCGCCGACCTCGCCGAAGGGCAGACCGTCGTAGATCCGCTCCGACAGCTCGGCGAAGACGGCCGACGGATAGGGCGCGAGCGCGACGCCGAAGCGCTCGGCGAGCCGAGAGATCCAGGCGAGCTCGTCCGGCGCGGGCGGGATCGCCGTTCGGCGGAGGCGCTGGAGGCGGCCCTCGAGATTGACGTAGGTGCCGTCGCGCTCGAGGTAGCTCGTGCCGGGGAGAATCAGGTCGGCCCAGCCGGCGGCGAGGCCGTGGAACATCGAGGTCACGATCACATGCTCTGCGCGCTCGGCGAGCGCGCGGACGTTCGGATCGGCGGCGGCCTCGTCGCCCGAGACGACGAGCAGGCCGATCGGCTCCGGATCCGGTCCCTCGGCGTCGTCGGCAGCGGCCCACGCATCGCACACGCCGCGGCCGTTCGGCGTCTCGGGCAGGTAGAAGGCGCCTGCAACGCCGGTGCGCTGCGCGAGGTCGGCTACGCGCGCGTCGCCGTCGCCATCGGGGCCGCACCAGATCAGCACGGCGCTTTCGGCGCTCGCCAGTGCTTCGTCCTCGGCCGAGCTGACGACGCGCGCGCCGTTCCGCTTCGCCTGCTTGATCCAGAGGTCCACGATCGGCGCGCGCTCGACCACGGGCACGTCGCCGAGCACGGCGACCACGTCGGCCTGCGCGATCGAGGAGAGCGGGAGGCGGTGCGCGTCCAGCGCCGCGCTCGTCTGCTCGGGGAAGACGGCTGTGTGCGCGCCGAGCCCGGCTCGCAGGAGCTTCCCGAGCGCGTAGGCCTGCTCGACGGTCTCGGAGCCCGAGAGCGCCGTCACGATGCGCCCCTCGGCGCCGCGCAGCAGCCGCTCCGCCTCGTCGAGGGCGTCGTCCCACGAGAGCTCCTCGAGCCCGCGGCGCCGCACTCGGCGCAACGGGTCGGCGATGCGGTCGCGCGCGTACAGGTGGGTGAAGCCGAAACGGCCCTTGTCGCAAAGCCAGCCCTCGTCGACCTCGGGGTGGTTCCGGGAGACGATGCGCTTGACCTTGCCCTCGCGAGTGGTCGCGGAGATGTTGCAGCCGACCGGGCAGAGGCCGCAGACCGTCGGCACGTTCTGGATCTCCCACGGCCGCGCCTCGAACCGGTACTGCGTCGACGTGAGCGCGCCGACCGGGCAGAGCTCGATCACGTTGCCGGAGAAGGGCGCGCGGTAGGGCTGGTCGTCGAAGGTGGCAATCACCGACGACGCGCCGCGGTTCTGGGCCACGAGCTGGCCGTCCTCGGCGACGCTCTCCGAGAAGCGCGTGCAGCGGTAGCAGAGGATGCAGCGCTCGCGGTCGAGTGCGATCGCCGGCGAGACCGGGATCGGCTTCTCGAGCGTGCGCTTGTCGAACTCCATGCGCGTGTTGCCAGGGCCCCAGCGGAAGGTCAGGTCCTGGAGCGGACACTCGCCGCCCTTGTCGCAGACCGGGCAGTCGAGCGGGTGGTTGACGAGGATGAACTCGAGCGTCGCGTTCTGGCCGTCGGCCGCCTTCTCGGAGGTCTGCGCGGTGCGGACGACCATCCCGTCCTGCGCGGTCATCGTGCAGACGGCCTGGAGCTTCGGCATCCCCTGCACCTCGCAGAGACACATGCGGCACGCGCCGACCGGCGGGCCGAGGCGCGGCTCGTAGCAGAAGACCGGGATCTCGATCCCGGCGGCGAGCGCGGCCTCGACGATGCCGAGCCCCTTCGGGACCTGGACCGGGCGGTCGTCGATCGTGACGGTGACGAGCTCCGGCGAGCTCACGTCACATCCCCGTGACGGTGTCTGACACCGGTGATTCCGCCCCAGCGCGGGATTTGTGGAACGTTCGCGACACTTCTGTTCGCGTGTCTGACACCGTGAGAGCTCACGCGGGCACCTGCGCGACGGGCGAATGCGTGTGCTGGTCTGACGGCGCGAAGATGCCCTCGAGCGACGACTCGCCGCCGTACGGGCACCCACCGTGATCGACGTGCGCGACGAACTCCTCGCCCCACTTCTCGAGGTAGCTCGAGACCGGGTAAACCGCGAAGTCGCCGAGCGCGCAGAGGGACTTGCCGAGGATCCGCGAGCACACGTTGCGCAGCAGGTCGACGTCCGAGAGCTCCGCGTCGCCGGCCTCGATCTTCTCCAGCAGCTGCACCATCCACCGCGTCCCCTCGCGGCACGGTGTGCACTTGCCGCACGACTCGTGCATGTAGAACTTCGTCGAGCGAAGCGCGAGCTGCACCATGCAGCAACGCTCGTCGACGACGATCAGCGACGCGGCGCCGAAGAACGTCCCGATCGCGCCGAGCGAGTCGTAGTCGAGCGGCACGTCGATCTGCTGCGCCGAGAGCGCCGGCACCGACGAGCCACCCGGGATCACCGCCTTGAGCTGATGCCCGCCGGCGATTCCGCCGGCGTGCGTGTTGATCAGCTCGCGCATCGAGGTGCCGAGCTCGAGCTCGTAATTGCCGGGCTTCTCGACGTTGCCGGAGATCGAAAAGATCACCGTCCCCGGCGAGCCCGGGGTGCCGACGTTCGCGAAGCCGTCGGGCCCGAGCTCGATGATCGCCGGCACGGTCGCGATCGTGCAGACGTTGTTGATCTGCGTCGGCGCGGCGTAGAGACCCTGGATCGGTGGGAAGGGCGGCCGCGGGCGCGGCTGGCCGCGCCGGCCCTCGAGCGAGTCGAGCAGCGCCGTCTCCTCGCCGCAGATGTAGGCGCCGGCGCCGCGGTAGACCGTCACCTCGACATCGCCGAAGACCCCGGCCGCCCGCGCCTCGTCGACCGCCCGCTGGAGGATCTCGTACTCGGTCAGGTACTCGCCGCGGATGTAGATGAAGACGTCCTTCGACTCGATCGCGTGCGCGGTGATCAGGCAGCCCTCGATCAGCCGGTGGGGGACCTGCGCCATCACCTGGCGGTCCTTGAACGCGCCAGGCTCAGATTCGTCCGCGTTGACGACCAGGTACTTCGGCTTCGGGCTCTTGCGGTCGATCAGCGACGCCTTCCGGCCCATCGGGAAGCCCGCGCCGCCGCGGCCGCGCAGGTTCGCCGCCTGCAGGAGTGCGATCAGGTCGTCGGAGCTCATCGCCCGCGCCTTCGGAACCTGCTCGTAGCCGCCGATCGCCTGGTACTCGCCGAGCTTCGTCAGGTCGAGCTCGTCGGCACCGGCGAGCAGCATGGTCTTAAGCCCCACGGACGTCCTCCACGATCGCGGGCACGTCCTCGGGCTTCACGAAGTGGCGATACCGGTTGTCGACCGCGACGACCGTCGCGTACCCGCAGCCGCCGAGGCACTCGACCGCGCGGAAGGTGATCTCGCCGTCCTCCGTCGTCCCGCCGGGAGCGACGCCGAGCTCGGTCTCGAAGGCGTCGACCACCTGCTGCGCGCCGACGAGCGCGCACGAGAGGTTCGTGCAGACCTCGACGGTGTGCCGCCCGACGGGCGCGAGGTGGAACATGTCGTAGAAGGACGCGATCGCCTGGCAATACGCGGGCGTCAGCCCGAGGGCCTCGCCGACCTGTACGAACGACTCGCTGGTCAGCCAGCCGCCGTTCTGCTCCTGGGCGAGCCGCAGCGCGGGCAGGATCGCCGTGCGCGAGTCGGGGTACCGAGCCGCGATCTCGCGGATCTCCGCGGTCAGCGAGCTCACCGGTCGACCTCGCCCATGACCGTGTCGAGCGAGCCGACGATCGCGATCAGGTCGGCCACGAGCGCGTCGCGCATGCAGGTCGCCGTGGCCTCGAGCGCGACAAAGCTCGGCGCGCGGAACTTGACGCGCCACGGCTTCGCGCCGCCGTCCGAGACGACGTAGCAGCCGAGCTCGCCGCGCGGCGACTCGACCGGTACGTAGACCTCGCCCTCGGGCACGCGGTAGCCCTCGGTGACGATCTTGAAGTGGTGGATGAGCGACTCCATCGAGGTGTGTAGCTCCTCGCGGGGCGGCAGCACGACCTTGCGATCGTCCGCGATCCAGGGCTCGCCCTCCATCTCCTCGAGCCGGTCGAGGCACTGGGCGACGATGCGGGTCGACTCCCGCATCTCGTCCGTGTGCACCTTGTACCGGTCCCAGACGTCTCCGTTCTCGTAGACCGGCACGTCGAAGTCGACGTGGTCGTAGAAGAGGTACGGCTCGGTCTTGCGCAGGTCCCAGTCGACGCCGGATCCCCGCAGCACCGGGCCGGTCTGGCCGAGCGCGATCGCGTCCTCGGCCGAGAGCAGCCCGAGCCCCTTCGTGCGCTCGAGCCAGATCGCGTTCTGGTCGACCAGGGTCTCGTACTCGCCGACCGCCTTCGGCATCCACGAGACGAACTTGCGCGCCTCCGGGTAGAAGCCGGGCGGGACGTCCTCGGCCAGGCCGCCGACCTGGTAGTAGCGCGTGTGCATGCGCGTCCCCGTGACCATCTCGAAGAGGTCGAGGATCTGGTCGCGCTCGCGAAAGCAGTACCAGAACATCGAGATCGCCCCGAGCTCGAGCGCGGCGGTCGCGAGCCAGACGAGGTGCGAGTGGATCCGGTTCAGCTCGGCGAGGCACATCCGCATCCACGTCGCCTTCCGCGGCACCTCCAGCTCGAGCAGCTTCTCGACAGCGAGCACGAAGACGAGCTCGTTGTTCTGGAAGGAGAGGTAGTCGATGCGAGGCGCATAGGTGATCGCCTTCCACCAGCTCTTCTGCTCCATGTTCTTCTCGAAGCCGGTGTGCAGGTAGCCGACGACGGCGCGCAGACCGACGACCGATTCGCCGTGCAGGTCGATCACGAGCCGGAGCACGCCGTGGGTGGACGGGTGGTTCGGCCCGAAGTTGATCTGGAGCACGTCCTCGGAGTCGCCGAGCTCCATCGGCACCTCGAGGATCGTCGGGGTCGGCTGCGGGATCCGCGAGCCCTCGTAGATCCGCGGGCGCTCTGGCGCGAGGGCCATTACTCCTCCCCCGAGAAGCGGACCGGCTCGCCGCCGATCGGGTAGTCCTTGCGGAGGGGATGGCCCTCCCAGTCGTCCTCCATCAGGATCCGGGCGAGATTGGGGTGGCCCTCGATCGGGATGCCCATCATGTCCCAGGCTTCCCGCTCGTGCCAGTCGGCGGTCGGCCAGACGGAGACGACGCTCTCGATCGGCTCGCCGTCGTCGAGCCACGCCTGCACCCGTACGCGCGCGCCGCCCGGGAGCGCGAGCAGGTGGTAGTTCATAGAGAAGCGCTTCGGCTTCGGGCCGGGCGTGCGGGCGAGCCCTTGTGATCCCGGCGAGTTCAGGTCGCGGCCGGAGGTGGTGCCGATGTACGAGGCGACGCCGCGGCTTCCCCAGCCGAGGTAGTCCGTGGGCGAGACGTCCACGAGCATCGAGAAGCCCTCCTGGTCACGCAGGTGGCGGCAGGCTTCGACGAGCCGTGCGGGGTCGACGACCAGCGTCGTCTCGCCATGCGCTTCACGCGTCTCGACGAGGCCCGGGACGCCCTCGTAGGTCAGGACGCGACTCCGCGGATCTCGTACGCCGGCGGCACGCCTGCCTTGATCTTCTCCTGCAGCCGCACGATGCCCTCGAGCAGCGCCTCGGGACGCGGCGGGCACCCGGGAACGTGGATGTCCACCGCGACGACCTTGTCGACGCCCTGGAGGACGGTGTAGTTGTTGAACATCCCGCCCGAGCTCGCGCAGGCGCCCATCGCGATCACCCACTTCGGCTCGAGCATCTGGTCGTAGATCTGGCGCAGCGGCGCGGCCATCTTGTGCGCGACGCGGCCGGAGACGATCAGCAGGTCGGCCTGGCGCG
>JAWVDY010000226.1:0-5880 GCA_033856995.1 Gaiellaceae bacterium | reverse complement strand
CTCACGCAGGGTCGCAGCCGCGTCGCCGTCTGACATCAGGAGCTCCTGCGCTCCCGGGTCGGCGAGGACGGCCGCGATCAGGCGCTCGAGCTCTTCCGACGCCCCGGCCGACACCGGCGACGCGCCGCGCATCAGGCCGAGCAGCTCCGACGCGGGCAGCCCCGTCCAGTCGCCGACGTGGGCGAGGAAGTCACCTGTCGGGACGACCGCGCTCGCGGTGTGGCGCATGTGCTGGTTGATCAAGGCCGCGTGGTGGTCGCGGCACTGACCGAGGTAGGCGACCAGCTCATCGTCGGTGAGCGCGTCTGCGTCGACGGCCTGAAGCTCGCGGTGCTTGGCGATCGCGGCGGGCTTGAACGTCTCGTCCCACGCCTTCAGCTGCTCCCGCCAGAGCTTTCCGGCGAAAACCTCCTCCGCCCGTGCGAACCGCTGGGGGATCTCCTCTTCGGGAACCGGCTGCACCGTCTTGTAGCCGATGCCGTTGACGTACTCCATCCGAAGCCCGCCGATAAGCATGCCGTAGAACGACGCGAAGTCGGCGGTGCCGCGCGCGAACGGCTCAGGGTGGACTTCGGTCCAATAGCGCGTCAGCGCGCGCGGAAAGTGGACGGGGTCCTGCTCCCAGAAGCCCGGGCCTGGCGGCGCGAACTGCGGCTCGGCTGATGCCCCTGCAGTGGTCAACGAAGCTCCTCTCCTCGAACCCCGGCAGCGGTCGCTGCCTCTGGGTGAGTATGAACCCCTCGTGCCGGAGAAACCTGCGGATCTCAGACCGTGAAAAGAAGCGCGCGAGCGGTCATCGGCCGCACGGAGCCGGCGCGCTGACGAGAGGAGTACGACCCGGGCCAGTCTTCTTCACGTCTTGAAGGTACTCAAGGCCCGGGCCGACCGGCTCGTCCGCAAGGACGACCCGAGGATCGTCCGCGCGGACGATTCGAATCGCCGTCGCGGCCGAGTACGGCTCGCGCGTCCAGGTCTAGGATCGCGTCAAAAGGGGGTTCGAGATGACGAAGATCGAGCGCAGCATCGTGATCGACCGGCCTGTGGAAGAGGTCTGGGAGTTTGTTCACGAGACGGCAGACAACATCCTCTGGCAGACGACCCTGGCCGAGTCGGAGCAGCTCACGGAGGGGCCGATGGACGTAGGAACGAGGGTGCGCGAGGTTCGCCGCTTCCTCGGCCTGCGGATCGAGTCGACCTGGGAGATGACCGAGTACGAGCCGAACAGGACGTCGGCGATCAGGGTGTCTCCGGCCCGATCCCGCTCAACGGCCGCTATCGCGTCGAGGCGTTCGAAGGCGGGACGAGGTTCACCGTGACCGGCGAGCTCGACGCGCACGGCTTCTTCAAGCTGGCCGAGCCCGTCTTCGCCCGCATCGCTGGAAGGGAGCTCGAGGCAAACCTCGGCCACCTCAAAGATCTGCTCGAGGCTCCGTCACAGGAGGGGAGCTGACGAGCGCCGCGCAGGACGGCAGCACTGCCTGACGGCGCCGGGCCTGCCGCCTCAGCTTCGCTCGGCTGATGACGCACCGGCATCCCGTACCGTCGCCTACCCGTCGCGGCGCTCGGCGAGATCTAGCCGCTGATCGGATCAAGGGGCACGTCGCGCTGCTACTCGGGCAGGCCCGCACGGAGTAGCGCGTCGCCAAGCTCAGCGTTCTTGTCCGGGTTCGCAAAGCGCGCCGACCGGATCGCGGTGGAGACAGTGAGGTCTGGCTCGACCTCACGCAGCCGGTCTGCCACCATCCTTGCGTCTTCACCGCGGCCGAGGTTGGCGAGAGCAGCCGCGTGCAGGACGTGCGGCATGCTGAACTTCGGATTCGACTGACTTGCTCGGCCCGCCGCAGCGGCGGCTTCCTCGAACCGGCCTGCGGCGAAGTGTGCGTACGCCAGGCCGACGTAGGGCAGGTACAGAAGGGGATCGAAAGGACTGAGGCGGATCGCACGAGTTGCGTGGTCCACGGCCGTTGCGTCATCGCCCTTCCATGCGCGGACAATGGAACTGAAACCGAGCGCGAGGGCCGAGGAGCTCGACAGCGCGAAGGATCGGTCGAAGGCAACGGTCGCAGTCTCGTAGTCGTATTCGATCACTGCGATAACAAAGCCGGCGGTCGCGAGCGCCGCGGCGTCGTCGCCACCGACGGCAATGGCCGCGCGCGCATGATCGAGGGCAGCTTTCTTCACTTCCTCATTGAGGCCGCCGCGCAGATACCGCTGCTCGTGACACCACGCGATCATCGCGTGTACTGCGGCGTAGTCTGGCTCCAGCGCGATCGCCCTGACGAGCAAGGTCAGGGCCGTGTCGGCATCTTGAGGCATCGCCGTGAACGCAAATGGCAGCGCGCGGAGATAGAGGTCATATGCGTCCAGGCTGTCGGGCCGCTTCCGCCGGGCGCGCTCGATCTCCGCTTCGCGCAGGGTCGGCTCGATGACGCCTACAACGCTGATCGTCAGCTCGTCCTGGACGGCGAAGATATCGTCGAGCGCACGGTCGTAACGGTCGGCCCACATGTGGGTTCCCGTTCCCGCATCGATCAGCTGAGCCGTGATCCGAACGCGGTTCCCGGCCCTCCGGACGCTGCCTTCGAGGACGTAGCGCACGCCCAGCTCGCGGCCAACCTGCTTCACATCCATCGCCTTGCCCCTATAGGCGAAGCTCGAGTTACGGGCGATGACGAAGATCCACTTGATCCGAGACAGGCCGGTGATGATGTCCTCGACGATGCCGTCCGCGAAGTAGTCCTGCTCCGGATCGCCACTCAGATTGGTGAACGGCAGCACCGCGATCGACGGCTTGTCCGGCAGCGGCAAGCTCTGGCGGGCGCCCGCTAGCACAACAGGGTCGGCAGCTGAGATTGCGTGCTGGTCGGCATCCGCCACCTCGCGAACCAGCGCCCACAGGTGCCACTCGCCAGGGACGCCCTTGAGCTCTTTCAGGCCGCGATCGCTGAACTCGAGGCCCGATCCGGCGACCAGATCCCGGAGCGTGCCCGACACAAGCACCTCCCCTGGCTTCGCCGCGGACATCACTCTGTTCGCAATATGCACGGCAATCCCGCCGATCTTCTCATCGGCGGCCTCGACCTCTCCGACGTGGACGCCTGCCCGGATCGAAACGCCCAGCTCGGAGACTGCCGCGACGATCGCGTCGGCGCCGCGAACCGCCTGGGCAGGCTGGTCGAAGGTGGCGAAGAATCCGTCTCCCGCGGTATCGACCTCTCGACCACCGAAGCGGTGGAGTTCTCGGCGAACCGCAGTGTGGTGGCCCGACACAAGCCGTTGCCATTCCCGGTCCCCGAGCCTGGCGGCCAGGTCGGTAGACCCTACGATGTCCGTGAAGAGGATTGTCGCCAATAACCGCTTTGGCGACCGGCGGGATCGAAACACGTTCCCAGCCCTCTCAGGAAGACCTGGTCAATCGCAGCATCTGACGAGCACCGGTACGACCTGAAGCCTCCCGGATCGCCGCAGGCCGCTCGCGGCGCCTTTCCGTCCGGTCGACACGATGCGAACCTATGTCGCCAGCTTCCCGGCGCTCTCGGGCGTTGACATCGCGCGCAGAATCCTAAGTGCACTTCGAAACGACGGCCAGCACATCCAGCCTCGCAGAAGTGGCGGAAGAAGAGGTGAAGTGCCCCCGACAAGAATCGAAGTTATGCACGCGGTTTAGTAAACGCCGTGCCGTTGCGTAGAAGCAGCGCGTTTGCAGCGGAGTGCTGACACGTCTCATGGGGCGCACGCTAAGGTAGGCGTTGGCTACGGTGACAACAGTCGGCCGATCTACTTGCGCGTGACACGCACGCGGTAAGAGCCGTCGGGGTACACCGCGAGCAGCTCGACCTTCACGTGGGCATCTTCGAAAGTCGGTACCTCGCCGGGGCCGAGGTCGAAGGCTGCGTCCGAAATCGGCCCGCACGGCGCGTCCGAGTGCGCCGCTTGAATCCGCGTCGGTCCGGAGCCGTTCTTCGTGGTGGAGTCGACGGTGTAGACGAGGACACCATGGTCGCAGAGCCGGATGTCGCGCCCGATCGGCTGCCGCACCTCGACGGCGTAAAGAAACGTCGTGCTAAGCGGCACGACGATCAGCTTCACTCCGCCGCGCTCCTCGAGCGGCGAGACCACTTCTTCGGTCGACTGCCCAGGCGCGCTTACGCCGCGGATCTGCGTCGGGTCGAGCCAGCGCAAGAGCCACCGGTCCCAACCGAGGAACTCCGCCGACGGCTCGTTTGACGTGTCCATCATCGACCAGACGCCGACCCAGTCGTGCGTGTCCGTGCACGTGGGGCACGCGCGGCCGTAGAGGTCGGCGAGACCCATCATGTGTCCGGTCTCGTGAGTCATCGCATCATGCGCGAGCAGGTGCGCGGTACCCAGGCTGCGGAAGTTCCCGTTGCCAACAACCCCGTTCAGCAGCTCGTGCCCGTCGGCGACGATTCCCGAGCCCGGCCAGCGACGCCAAAGCAGGATCGACATGTGTGGACCCGCGGCCTCCGGCGCAATGGCGTAGATCGTGTCGACTGTGCGGAAGTCGACCACGGGGTCGAGCTTCGCGATCAGTTCTTGGAAGAAGGCGTGGATTTTGTCGGACGGGCAGCAGTTCTGGAGATCGTAGGAATCGATCGGATTGGACATGCGCACGTAGTGGTCGATTGCCGTCAGGTCGAATGAGAGCCGCCCGTAGGAGCTCTCGGCGTACCAGGGCGGCGTGGTCGAAGTGAAGAGGTCGCGGTAGAAGGCCGGCGACCGGTTGGCAACGACATCGGGGAAGTCGATTGGGACTAGAAGGGCTCGCAGGTGCCCTGTTGAGGGCTCCCACTGTGGGTCGGTCTTGGGCCCCCACTCGCCGACCCAGGGCCCGGGCACCGAGTGGTCGTCGGCGAACGACGGCTTGGCGAGCGCCGGCGAGAACGCGCCGGGTGACGGTGCGGGCGCGGGCAACGAGAAGTTGCTCGCCTGCGTCGTGAAGGCAGGTGTGGTGTTTCCGGCCGCGTCGTGCAGTCCGCCCGTCGTCGGCCGCGTGTATACGAGCTTCACGACCTGGCCGGCGTCAACGGCCGGGCGCAGCACCAGCGCCTCCGTCGTCGACGAGAGCGATACCTGAGCCACGTTCCACGCGAGCCCGTCGACCGTGACGCCGAAGGCAGACGCGGGCGCCGCCGGTCCGGCGAGCTGCTCATCGAACACGAGACGGAGCGTCGCGCCGGCGACCTCGCTCCGGAGCAGGTGCGGAGGGGTTCGGTCGAGTGGAGGAGGCGGCGGAGACCGAACGATCTTGCAAGCCGCGGCACGTCGCAGCGCCCTCAGTTTCGCGTTCTGCCTCGTCACGAAGCGCGCTTGCTGCCTGCGGTTGTGGTGCGTCCTGAAGTAGTGCCGCCGCGCAGGCAGCATCCGGCTGCGGAACTTCTTGAGCGCTGCGACCCGCTTTGCCTTCTGCGCGGCTGAGCACGTGGTCAAGTGCGCCATCGAGCTCGTGCTCACAGGCGTCACCGAGATCGCGACCAGGACGAGCAGCAGGCCGCAGAGGGCGAGACCGAAAAGCCGGGTCCTCACCCTGAAGCAGGCTGGCACATCGCCCAACGTCGGTCAAGATGTTCGCGCCGCTGGGTCTCGTTCAGCTTCTCTCAAGGACAACCGGTGCTTGATTGCGCCTGACTTCGACATGCAGGCGGATGACCTGCGTGCTGTCCTGGGACGCCGCCGGATCCGAACGGGCTGTACTTGTCGGGAACCGCGGAGGGGCAGCGAAGCGAGATCTCTCGACACGGAGCTTCGCCCGCCGCGGCGCTCGCCTTCGACGAGTTCGAACAGGCGATCGACGTTCGAAGCGTGTTGCACACGGTGCAGGCGCCTACGCTCGTCCTGTCGCGCTCCGAGGCTGCCCGA
>JAWVDY010000225.1:0-4334 GCA_033856995.1 Gaiellaceae bacterium | reverse complement strand
GCCGCACGCGTTCCCCTGCGAGCGCGATCCCGCCCGCGACGATCAGCGCGGCGCCCACGAGCAGCGGGGCTCGGAGCGGCTCGTTCAGCGCCACGACCGCGATCGCGACCGCGAACAGCGGCGCCGTTCCCATCAGCACCGAGGTCCTCGCGGCGCCCACGTCGCGCACTGCGTGGGTGAACAGGAGCTGCGAGAGCCCGGGTGCGACAGCGCCGGCGAGCACGAACGGCCAGAGCTCGGCGACGTCGAGGCCGTGGCCGGCAGCGTGGACGATGCCGAACGCCGAGGTCACCACGAGCGCGACCGTCGCCGTAGCGAAGGTCGCGAGCACGGCGTCGTCGCAGCGCCGGAGCCCGAAGCGGACCGCGACGGCCATCCCTCCGAAGAGCGCGGCAGAAGTACACGCCAGCAGGACCGCGATCACGGCCTGGTTCAGGCCTGTGCGTGAATCGGACCGCTGCGCTCGACCAGGCGCCCGCCCGTGCGGCCGGCACGAACCGCCAGCACCTCGGCGAGGATCGAGACAGCAGTCTCGGCCGGGCTGTGCCCGCCGAGGTCGAGCCCGGCAGGCCCGGCAAGCCGGTCGAGATCGTCCTCGGCGACACCTGCCTCGAGCAGGCGCCCGCGCCGCTTCTCCTGGGTGCGCCTCGAGCCGATCGCGCCGACGTAGAACGCCTCGCTCGCGAGCGCGGTGGTGAGCGCGGGCACGTCGAGCCGCTCCTCGTGCGTGAGCACGACGACGGCTGTAACCGCGTCGGGCGCGAGTTGCTCCAGCGCCTCGTCGGGCCAGGCGACCACGAGCTCGTCCGGGCTCGGCAGCCGCTCGCGCGACATGAGGCCCGCCCTCGGGTCGGCGACGGCAGTGCGCCACCCGAGCGCCTTGGCGGCACGGCAGAGCTCCTCGGCGGTGTCGATCCCACCGATCACCACCAGCCGTGGTGGCGGGCCGAGCACCTCGGCGAAGACCCGCTCGCCGTCGAGCTCGAGCAGGCGGCTCGGCCCTGGCCCGATCTCGCTCGGCGGAACGACCCGGCGCGCGCCGGCGCGCGGGCCCTCGAGCACCGTCAGCACGACGGCGGGCTCACCGGAATCGGGCAGCTGGCCGGAGAACGACTCGACGAAGACGTCGATCTCACCGCCACACGGGAGGCCGACCGACCACGCTTGGTCGTCGGCGATCCCGTAGGTCAAGAGCCGCGGGGTCCCGTCGGCGATCACCTCGGCCGCCTGCACGGCGACGTCGCTCTCCACACAGCCGCCGGAGACGGAGCCCATCAGCTCCCCACGCTCCGAGACCGCGAGCTTGGAGCCGACCGGCCGCGGCGCCGACCGCCGCGTGGCGACGACCGTCGCGAGCGCAACGCGATCGCCGCGGGCGCGCCAGCGCTCGATGCTCTCGGCCAGGGTGCGCACGCGCCCAGCGTACCGGGCGCGTGCGCCCTGGCTGCTTCCGTCAGGCCGCGGGGAGGGTGGGTGGCGGCGCTTGGCGGTCGAAGCCGCCACGGAAGTCTCGGTGGTCGCGGAACCGCTCTCGCAGCGTGCCGTTGACGAGGGCGTCGAGCCGCTGGTCGAGGTCCTTCAGGACCCGCTGCTCGTCGGCCTTGGTGAGGCGGCCGGCCTTGACGGCGGCATCGAGCTCTTGCTGCTCATCCTTGCGCAGCGCCGCCTTCAGGCCGTCGACGGTCTTGCCCTGCGCCTTCGCGATCTCGGCGAGTGTCTTACCCGAGCTCACGCGGCTCTGGAGCTGCGCAGGGGTGAGCCCGAGGTAGGCCGCGGCGGCGCCGAGGCCGTGGGAGAGCTCGTGCGGGCCGCCCCGTCGGGGGCCGAAGCCGGGGCCTCCGAAGAGCGGGAAGTCGTCGGCGGCGATCCGCTGCTTCAGCTCGTCGCCCTGTGCCTTCGTCAGCCGGCCGGCGGCCACGGCGGCGTCGACGCGGTCCTCCATCGCCTTCTTCAGCGCCGCGCTGAGCTTGGTCGGCTCGATGCCGAGGCTCTTGGCGGCGTCGTTCACAACCGCCTTGCTCTCCGCGGCCGGCGACTGGTTCACGAGCTTCGTCGCCGCGATCCCGGCTCCGGTCCCGCCGACGGCCAACGCGGCCGCGGCACCCGCGATCACCTTTCGTCTGATCGCCATCACGTTCTCCTTTCGCTCGTTCGGATTGGACTCCAGTGGAGGGACACGCGGTGCACGAGCAACGCCACGACGATCCAGGCCGAGCCCGCGTAGAGCATCAGCGCCCAGGTCGTCGTCGCGTCGGTCCCGGCGGTCAGGCCGTGCGCGAGCGCCAGGCCCCAGACCGCGAAGTTGAGCATGTGCGCGCGGCGCCACCAGGAGTGCGGCAGCCGCTTGCGGTAGTGGTTGGTGACGGCGAGCGCGGCGAGCAGCTCCGCGGCGACCACGCCGAGCGCGACCCACAGCGGGCGGTACGACGCCGTTCCCGGGACGAGCAGCTGCCCGAGCGAGAACGGCAGAAAGGTGTCGAGCAGGAGCGCACCGCCGTGGATGACGATGAAGATCCCGGTGAGGATCCCGAGGAAACGGTGCACGTCCTCGAGAGCGAAGCGCGGCCAGTGCTTCAGCTTCGCGCGGCCAGAGAGCAGCAGGCCGACGATGACCGAGGCGCTGAGCAGCAGGTACGCGACCATGCCGCCGGCGCGGGCTGCGTACCACGTCGCGTTGGCGGCGAGCAGCACGTCAGGACACGCTCGTCTGGGCGCCGCCGGTCGAGCCGCTGCTGGGAGCGATCGAGCCCGACTGCAGGCTGGGACTGCTGTCGTCGTTCTGGGTTGACTGGGCCGGCTGGACGGACGCGGTCGAGCCCTGCGAGGCAGAGCTCGCGTGGCCCGGATGGCTCAGGCGTGCCAGCAGCGCGATCGCGATGAAGCCCGCCGCCGCGAACGTGACCGACGCATGCTTCACGTCAGACGCACGGCGGCGGGCTGCCGCAATCCTGGAAGTGGCCTCGGCCAAGACTCCTCAGCTCCGGCGGACGAGGCGGCCGAGCGGGCCGCGCCGCTCCCAGCGGCCGTCGTCTGCGCGTTCCTCGGCGGGGGTGGGCGGAACGGTGCTCGCGAACGGCATTCGCGGCTCTGGAAGGGTTTTGTCGTTCAGCATTCTCATGTCGGGCCTCCTGGCTCGGGGTTGGTTGACCACAGAGAACCACCCGGTCCTGAGAGGGACGTGAGAACGCCGTGAGATCTACCTAAGAGGTCGTGCTGCCGTTCAGGCGGAGCCGCATCAGCGTCCCGCCGTCGGCGGGCTGCTCGGCGACGACCGAGCCGCCGTGGGACTCAGCGACCTGCCTCACGATCGCGAGCCCGAGACCGGAGCCGGGCATGCCGCGCGCCGCGCGCGAGCGATAGAAGCGATCGAAGACGTAGGGCAGGTCCTCTTCGGCGATCCCGGGCCCGTGGTCGCGCACCACGACCTCGCCGTCGCGGACCGCGACCTCGACCGGCGAGCCCGGCGGGCTCCATTTGGCGGCGTTGTCGAGCAGGTTCGCGACCGCGCGCTCGAGGGTCGAAGGGGCCCCGTGGACGAGCGACTCGCGCAGATCCGTGGTGAACTGGACGTTCGGGCGGTTCCGCCTCGCGCGCTCGACCGCGTCGGCGGCGAGCAGGTCGAGCCGCACGTCCTGGGCGGGCTCGACGACCGCGTCCGGCCTGGCCTCGCGGGCAAGCTCGATCAGCTCGCCGATCAGGGCGGTCATCTCCTGGATCTGCTCGACGACGTCCTCGAGCAGCCGCTCGCGGTCCTCCGGCTTGAGCTCGTTCGCGCGGGCGAGGACCTCGATGTTCGTCCGCAAGCTCGTGAGCGGCGTGCGCAGCTCGTGCGACGCGTCGGCGACGAGCTGCCGCTGCGCGCGACTCGCGTCCTCGAGCGCGCCGAGCATCGTGTTGAAGCTCGTCGCGAGACGCCCCAGCTCGTCCTTGCCTGTGGACTCGATCCGCTGCGAGAGGTCACGCGTCTCGGTCACGGCCTCGGTGGTCTCCGTCAGCCGGCGCACGGGCGTCAGCGCCGCCCGCGAGACCATCAGGCCGAGCGCCGCCGCGACACCGATCCCGCCGGCCGCGATCAGGATCAGAAAGAGCGTGATCCGATGCAGCGTGTGGTTCACTTCGGTGAGCGGCCGCGCGATCTGCAGCGCCCAAGGAGAGGCCGAAATGGTCAGGACGCGGTACTGGGTGTCCTTGTAGCGCTTCTCGCTGAAGTAGACGCCGTGTCCACCGTGCGCGGCCTCGCGGTCCTCGTGGCTGGCCGGTAGCACGAAGCCGGCGTCGGGCTGGGGGTACGGCTGGCCAGTGACCGGGACCGCCTGCACGAAATCCCGCTGGAC
>JAWVDY010000224.1:0-23687 GCA_033856995.1 Gaiellaceae bacterium | reverse complement strand
GCATCGAGGGCATCCTGGTGGCTCATCGCTCGAGATCCTCGCCTTCGAATGAGGCAAGCTCCTCGCGATAGTCGTCCGGGATCGCCCGCGCGCGCCGCTCGTCGAGGTCGACGAGCACGAGCGTCTGCGTCGCGGTCACCATCAGGACGTCGTCCTCGCGGTAGGCGGCGCACTCGTACGTGACGCTCGTGCGGCCGATGCGGGAGACCCGGATGAAGACCTCGATCAGGTCGTCGAACCGCGCGGGCGCGTGGTACTCGATCGTGTTCGCGCGCATCACGAACTCGTTGTCGCCGGCCCGCGTCTGGAGCAGGCCGAGGTGCCGGTGGTACTCGACGCGAGCGCTGTCGAAGTAGGGGAGGTAGCGCCCGTAGTAGACGATCCCCTGCGCGTCGGTGTCGGAGAAGCCGACCCGAGTCAGGGACGAGTACTTGAACGGGGGCTTCCGATCGGTCGGCCGACCGAGCTCGAGTGCCATGCGCTAGATGCTAAGGCGTCGCTTGCGACGCCGACCAGAGAGGCGGTGCCGGCTCAGCCGGTGCGGCCGTCCTACGCGTCGCTGCGCGGGAGGGGAGGCAGCGAGCCGCCGCGCGGGCCGCGGAGCCGCCGGTTGCGAACGGCCCGCGTCGTTCCCCAGGCCGCGAGCCCGAGCAGCACGAGCCCGATGCCCACGAACGGGATGAGGATGTAGACGCGGCTGATCTGCCCGTGGCTGCCGCCGCCGAGCGAGACGCCGCCTGCCGCCTGCGGCGAGAAGTCCCGGACCGACCGCACCTTCGACTTTTTGGAGCCGAGCGGCGCCAGGGTTGCGACGGGCATGAAGGAGTCCACGAGCCAGCGCCCGTGCGCGGGGCGGAGGTAGATGTGGAAGATGATCGGGCCGACGTCGCTGTGCGCCTTCGGAATCAACTCGAGCTCCAGTCCCACTTCCTCGCGCGTGACGTAGAGGACGTTCCAGGGGTGCGTGCGTCCCGCGGCGGGAAACGGGTAGACCGGGATGTCGCCGCGCGCCCATTCCTTGCGGTTGATGCCGGGGCGCAGCTCGGGAGCGACGACGTCGTAGGCCGCCGTCGTGCCGACGCGCCTGACCGCATGGTTGACGAAGACGTCGATCGAGCGGCTGATCGCAGCGCGGTCGGCCTTGCTCAGCTTGGGCGCGGCTGTCGCCGGCGCGGCGAGCGCCAGCGCCACTGCTGCGACGGCGAAGAGCCTCATGGGCAAACGGTAGCCGTCACTCCGACAGGCGATGACCCAGGTTGCCGATCATGCTGATCGGGAGCGGCGAACGAGTGGGCGAACGGTGCCGTCGAGCTCGGCCGTGACCTGGGCGCAGACTTCGCGCGCGGCCTCGACGAACCCGAGCGCGGCGGGCGAGCGGTAGCGGTCGCGGTGCCAGAAGAGCGAGATCACGCGGGGCTGCACGGGCATGTCGTCGGCGAGCTCGACCACAGCGGTCAGCGGGTCGGCGGTGTCGATCCCGAGGCGCGGGATGATCGCGCTCCCGACTCCGGCGCCGACGAGCGCCTGCACCGTGGTCAGGATGTCCGAGCGGAAGACGAAGTTCGGCTCCATTCCCTGCGCGCGGAGCTCGGCCTCGACCCGTGGCAGGACGCGGCACGTCCAGTGCCCGATGAGCGGCAGCTCCGCGACGGCGTCGAGGCCGATCGGGCCGCCGCCCACGAGCGGCGAGTCCGCGGCGACGAGGAGCACGTACGGGTCGCTGAGCAGCTCGACGGAATCGAACGGCCCTGGGTGGAGCGGCAGGTCGGCGAAGCTGAGCTCGAGCTCGCCGCGCTCGACGAGCTCGAACAGGCCGGCGTCGGTCGGAGCCTCGCGCGGCAGGACACGCACGTCCGGCCAGTCGCGTGCGTAGCGGGGCAGCAGCCGCGGGACGATGCGCGCGCCGACGCTCTGGTAGATGCCGAGCCGCAGCGAGCCGGCGGAGCCGTCCGTCAGCGCACCGAGGTCGGCCTCGGCGGCCTTGATCCGGGCGACGATCGCCTGCGCATGGCCGAGCAGGATCTCGCCTGCTTCCGTCAGCTCGACCGGCGTGGCGCCGCGCGAGCGTTCGACGAGCCGCTGCCCGACGATCCGCTCGAGCGCGGCGATCTGCTCGCTGATCGCGGACTGGACGTAGCCCAGGCGCGTGGCCGCGCGACGGAAGGACCCCTCCTCGGCGACGGCCTCGAGCGCCGCGAGGTGGCGAATCTCGATTCCCGATGCGTGATCGGCTGACACGGTCACGCGGAGCTTAGCCGATCGCTCTAGCCGATCAAGCCCCGGCCGGAGATCGCGGCCAGGACCTCGTCCCGCTTGCGCTCCATCAGCTCCGGTGTCCGTGCCTCGAGGTTCAGGCGTAGCAGCGGCTCGGTGTTCGAGGGTCGTACGTTCATGTGCCAGTCCTCGGCGTCGATCGAGACGCCGTCGAGGTGACTGACTCGGCCCTCGCTGCCGAAGCGCTCCTCCAGTTCCTGCAGCTTGGCCGCGACGTCGGGGACCGGGGTGTTCAGCTCACCGGTGATGAAGTAGCGATCACGGAACGGCCGCAGGATCTCCGCGAGCTTGCGGCCTTCCTTCGAGATGCGCTCGAGCATGAGCAGGAACGGGATGACGCCGGAGTCGGCCTGCGTGAAGTCGCGGAAGTAGTAGTGGCCCGAGACCTCGCCGCCGAAGGCCGCGCCCTCCTCGCGCATGCGGTGCTTGATGAACGCGTGGCCGACGCGGTTCACGAGCGGCACGCCGCCGGCGTGCTCGATCGTCTCAGGAACGGCCCAGCTCGCGCGGACGTCGTAGATGATCTTCGCGCCGGGCTCCTTCTCGAGGAAAATCTGCGCGAAGAGGGCGGTGGCGAAGTCGCCGGGCACGAACTCCCCCGAGTCGTCGACGAAGAAGCAGCGGTCGGCGTCGCCGTCGAACGCCACGCCGAAGTCCGCGCCCTCCTCGAGCGTCTTGCGCACGATGAACTCGCGGTTCTCCGGCAGTAGCGGGTTCGGCTCGTGGTTCGGAAAGGTGCCGTCGGGCTCGAAGAAGCAGCGGACGACCTCGAGCTGCGGCAGGTGCTCGAGCACCGGCGGGAGCATCGCCCCGGCCATGCCGTTCGCGGCGTCGATCACGACCTTGAGCGGTTTGATCGCGGGCACGTCTACGAAGGACAGCACCCGTTCGACGTACGCCGGCCAGACGTCGTGCTTCTGGACCTGCCCCGGGGACAGTCCCTCGGCCTCGGCCGTTTTGGACAGGGCGCGGTCGCGGATGTCGAGCAGGCCCGACTCGCCGCCGACCGGGAGCGCGCCGGCGCGGACGATCTTCATGCCGGTGTACTCCTTCGGGTTGTGCGAGGCGGTGACCGCGATGCCGCCGTCGAGGCCGATCTCGCCGACCGCGAAATAGAGCATCTCTGTCCCGACGAGCCCGAGGTCGAGCACCTCTGCGCCGGCCCCGGCCGCGCCGGCGATCACGGCGTCGGCCATCGCGGGGGAGGAGACCCGCATGTCGTGGCCCACCGCGATCCGAGCGGGCTCGAAGACCTCGACGAAGGCCCGCCCGATCGCGCGCGCGCCCTCCTCGTCGAGTTCCTGCTCATAGAGCCCGCGCACGTCGTACGCCTTAAAGACCTTCGGGTCGAGCACGGCGGGAGGATGCCATGCAACGAGAGAGGGCGGCCTCATGGCCGCCCTCTCTTTACAGCAGCTGCGCCAGTCTCGGTAGACGTACGTGTAGAGCGACCACGCAGGCGCAAGAGCGAGCCAGGTCACGAGAGCGGTGTCGCTCGCATCGACCGGCAGCCCCCGAGAGCACGCTGAGCGTGGGAAGTCCCGGCACGACCCCCGCCGGCGGATCCGCGCACGGGCCGGTGCTGTTGTTGCTGTTGTCGCTCGCGCTCGTCCAGCACTTTCGTGCCGTACGTCGGGTTGCTCGTCGCGACCTCGATGTTGTCGAGGTGCACGAAGCCGCCCGCGAGCTGCTCCTGGGCGCACTGCGCCGGCGGCGGGTTCGGCGTGTCGTTGCCCTCGTCGAACAAGATCGCGAGGCCCGTTACGGTCAGTTCTGCTTCAGAGACACCGGCTAGGCCCCGCGTTGTCCCGGCCGGGCTTGCCTGCTCGTCTGACGTGTCAGTCAACAACGCGCGGCGCGGAAGCCGGTCGAGGCGCCCATCGTTTCTACACTTGAGTTCATGGAACGCAAGCTCGCCACGGTCCTGTTCGTCGATCTCGTCGACTCCACCTCGCTCGTCGCGCGGACGGATCCCGAGGTCGTGCGTCGACGTGTCCAGAGGTACTTCGAGCGCGTCTCCCACTGCATCACGACGCACGGCGGGATCGTCGAGAAGTTCGCCGGCGACGCGGTCATGGCCGCGTTCGGGATCCCGCAGGCGCACGAGGACGACGCCGAGCGCGCGGTTCGCGCAGCGCTCGGCATCCTCGATGCCGTCCACGAGCTCGAGCTCGAAGCCCGGATCGGCGTCGAGTCCGGCGAGGTCGTCGCCGACGACTCCGACTCGACCTTCGCGACCGGCGAGGCCGTCAACGTGGCCGCGCGGCTCCAGCAGGCAGCCGAGCCTGGCCAGCTCCTGATCGGCCCCGGGGCCCACCGTCTGACGCTCGGGCTCGTCGAGGCCGAGGACGTCGGGCCGATCGACCTGAAGGGGCTCGACCAGCAGGTCTGGGCCTGGCGCGCGCTCAGCGCCACGGCTCGCGCCGACCGCCCGCGCACGCAGCAGGCGCCTCTCGTCGGCCGCGACTCCGAGTTCGACCTGCTGCAGAACACCTACGAGCGAGCACTGCGAGACCGCCGCGCGCATCTCTTCACGGTCTACGGCGACCCCGGTGTCGGAAAGAGCCGGCTCGCCGACGAGTTCAGCCAGGCGCTCGAGGGCGCGACGGTGCTCTCCGGTCGCAGCCTGCCCTACGGCGAGGGCGTGACTTACTGGCCGCTGGCCGAGATGGTCAAGTGCGCCGCCGGGATCGTCGACGACGATCCGCTCGATGTCGCGATCGAGAAGCTGCGCTCGTTCTGCGAGGACGAGGTGGTCGCCGACCTGCTCGGCCTCGCCTCGGGTGTGCTGGAGGCGGTGCAGGCCGAACGCAGCCAGCAGGAGATCGCGTGGGCCGCGCGCGAGTGGGCGCAGCGGCTCGCGCAGGAACAGCCGCTCGTCCTGATCTTCGAGGACATCCACTGGGCGGAGGAACCGCTGCTCGAGCTGATCGAGCACCTCGTGACCTGGGTTCGCGAGGCTCCGCTGCTGGTGATCTCCCTCGCCAGGCCCGAGCTCCTCGACATCCGGCCTGGGTGGGGCGGCGGGCGCGTGCGCGCGACCGCGATCGAGCTCGAGCCACTCGGCGACAGCGAGAGCGAGCAGCTCGTGGACGCGCTCATCGAGGGCAGCCTCAGCGCGGAGGAGCGCCGGGAGGTGCTCGCGAAGACCGAGGGCAACCCGCTCTACCTCGAGGAAACCGTGAAGATGCTCTCCGAGGACGGCTCTGAAGGCATCGGCCGGATCCCGGACACGCTGCAGGCGCTGATCGCCGCTCGCATCGACCGCCTCGCGCCCGACGCGAAGGCGCTCCTGCAGCGCGCCGCGGTGATCGGCCGCACCTTCTGGGAGGGCGCGGTCGAGCGTCTCTCACCTGAGCTGGAGTCGCTTGAGGAGCCACTCGCCGACCTGAGGCTGCGCGAGTTCGTGCTCGACGAGGAGCGCTCGTCGATCCGCGGCGAGAAGGCGTACAAGTTCAAGCATGTGTTGATTCGCGAGGTCGCGTACGGCGGGCTCTCGAAGTCGGCCCGCGCCGACCACCATGCGCGCTTCGCCGGGTGGCTGAAGGAGCGCGCCGGCGAGGAGCTGCTCGAGATCCGCGCCTTCCATCTCGACCGTGCGACGGCGCTGCTGGCCGAGCTCGACGGCGCTGCGCCAGTGGAGCTCCAGCGCGAGGCCGCGGAGGCGCTGGCCGAGGCCGGCCTGCGCGCGTTTGCCCGCGAGGCCAATCGCACCGCACGGCAGCACTTCGTGCGAGCGGTCGAGCTCGATCCGACGCTGCGGCGGCGCTACCTGGCCGCGCGCGCGGCCGACCGGCTCAGCGACCTTCCCGCCGTCTCGCGCGAGATGGAGGAGGTGCTCGCGGCCGCGATCCAGGAGGGCGACGTCTGGACGCAGGGCCGGGCACTCGTGACGCTGGCCGAGGCGGCCGTTCTGCGAGAGGCAGACGTCAGCGCCGCGGAGGAGATGATCGACAACGCTCTCGCGGTGTTCGAGCCCGACGATCACAACGGCCGCTATCGCGCGCTCCGGGCGCGGGCGACGATCGCCTGGATGCGCGGCGATCTCGCCAAGGAGGAGCAGGTGATGATCGAGGCGCTCGAGCTGGCGCGGGCAACCGAGCACAAGGGCTTCGAGAGCGAGGCCGCGGACGAGCTCGCGAGCGTCTATCTCGCGCGGCTCGAGCTCGACCGCGCGGCGCCGCTGATCGAACAGGCGATCCTGCTCGCCGAGGAGAGCGGCAGCGCCGAGGCGCGCGGTCGGGCGTTGCGCTTCGTCGGCCAGCTCCACCTGCAGCGCCGCGAGCTCGATGAAGCCGAGACCGCACTGGAGGCCGCGCGCGAGCACCTGGCCGAGGCCGGGGCCGCGTGGATGCTCGGGCGCACGCTCAACTTCGCCGCGTGGACGGCCCGGCACAAGGGCGACCTTGTCCGGGCGGAACGGCTCTTCCGCGAGTCGATCCGCATCCTCGCGCCGCTCGAGGATCGCGCCACGCTTTGCGAGACCCAGCGGTCGCTCGCCGAGCTGCTGCTCGCGCAGGGCCGCGTGGACGAGGCCGAGCGCTTTGCCCTCGCCTCACGCGAGACCGTCGGTCCTCACGATCTCAGCTCGCTGGCGACGACCACTATGGCTCTCGGCCTCGTGCGCGCCGCCCAGGGGCAGGACGGCGAGGCGGAGGAGCTGCTGCGACAGGCCTACGACACGATCGCGCCGACCGAGCACCGGCTGACCCAGTGCGAGACGCTGCAGGCGCTCGTTCAGTTCTTGCGCGAGCGCGGCCGCGAGGACGAAGCGGACGAGCTCGACGCGCGCCGCGACGGGGTTCTCGCCGCAGCGGCCAGCACCGCCTGAATTGCGTGGGTCGACTCGAGGTCCGGCGACTCGGAGATCACGGTCGCCGCGCGACGGAACTTCCGCAGCGCCTGCTTGAGCGGCTCGGCGCGGAGCGTGCCCTCGCCGTAGGGCAGGTGCTTCGTCTCGTTCCGGTTCGCGTAGGCGATGTCGGAGAAGTGGACGTGGAAAGGCGCGCCCGGCTCGAGCACCTCGTCGGCTGCTTCTAGCGCGGCCGCGAACGGCTCGGCGTCCGTGAAGGCGCCGTCGCTCGTCGCGTGCATGTGCGCGAAGTCGAGCACGGGGCGGACCCAGCCGAGCCGGCGGGAGATCTCGATCACGTCGTCGAGGCTGCCGATCTCGCGGACGCGGCCCATCACCTCGACGCCGAACGGTACGGCGCGGTCCTTGCCCTCCAGCCGCTCGCGCAGCTCCGCGAGCTGCTCGCAGATCGCGTCGAGCGCGGCCGAGCGCTCGCGCCCGAGCAGGAAGCCGGGGTGGAAGACTACGAGCTCGGCGCCAGCGGCCTTGGCGATCCCGGCGGAGTGGTCGAGCATCCCGACCGCCATGCGTTGCTTCTTGTCGTGCTCGACGTGACCCATGAACCCGGCGATCGGCGCGTGGACCGAGAGGACGACTTTGGCCTTGCGCGCGCGCTTGCCGAACTCCGAGGCCCAGTCGTAGTCCATCCAGAACTTGCCCTCGAAGTCGATCTCGCAGGCATCGAAGCCGCGCTCCTGCAGCAGCGCAATCGCATGCTCGGGACTTTCCCGCGAAGGCACGCGCGCAGGGCCAAACCGCACCTTTCCCATGGGCGGATCGTATGCCGTCCGAAGCTGTCGGTACCTTCGCCGCATGGCCAAGCGTCCTTCCCGCATCGACCTGCTGGAGCTCGACATCGACCTCCGCCTCGCCGACCTCTGGCGCGAGGCAGCGGACATCGGCGAGTGGAACCTCGAGGTCGTCGCGGCCTTCATGCGCGCGGCCTACGGCAAGGGCTACTGCGACGCGCTTACCGAAGACAACCCGGGCAGCCTCTGCGAGGAGCACGGCTACCGGATCCCTTCGCGGCGCACCGAGCCGGCTCGCGAGATCCAGTAGCCGGGCGTACAATCGCGGCGTGGCCCGGAACCCGCGCTCGGTTCGTCTCGTCATCGCGCTCTCGGTAGCCGCTGTCCTCGCGGTTTTCCTGCTCTACGTCTCGATCGCGGGCGGCCGGACGCTCCAGCTGAAGCCGAGCCAGCTCGCGGGCCATGCGGGCACCGTCTCGCTCGTCGGCAAGGTCGTCGGGCCGGTCCGCGGGGCGGGCTACGACAAGCACGGCCTCCGCTTCAAGGTCGGCGACATCGGCGGGAGCACGACCGTGCCGATCGTCTACCACGGCAGCGTCCCGGATCAGTTCAAGCTCGGGCGGCACGTCGTCGTCAGCGGTCGCTACGCACACGGCACGTTCGTGGCGAAGCAGGACTCGCTCGTAACGAAGTGCCCGTCCAAGTACGCGCCTGCCAAGAAGACCTAGCGGGTGATCCGCCGAGCTCTCGCCGCGGTACGCTGACGGCGATGTGGCTCGGCGTCGGGGTTCTGTTGGCCGTCGCCTGCGTGCTGCTCGTCGCGCGGCCGTTCCTCCGTGACCCGCAGCCCGCGGACGACCGCCTAGACCAGCCTGCACAGGCCGAGCAGGAGCGGATCGCTCTGGCCGAGGAGCGCGACCGCGCGCTGGCGGCTCTGAAGGAGCTCGAGTTCGATCACCGCACCGGCAAGGTCTCGGACGAGGACTACCGGGCACAGGTCGGGCCGATGCGCCGTCGAGCGGCCGAGGCCCTGCGAGCGCTCGATCCCGAGCCGCGGAAGGAGCAGGTGCGTGCCGGCCGCTAGCTGTGCCAACTGCGGCGCGCGGCTTCCGAAGCGCAGCCGGTTCTGCCCGGAGTGCGGGAGCCGCGTTGGCGCGGGACCGGGGGAGACCGCGGTGCAGGAGCTGCCGCTGGAAGAGACGGGGCCGGTCCCCGTCGAGCTCGCGGCAGCGACGCCGCGCTTCTTCGGCGTGACGCCGCCTGCGGCGATCCTCGCGCTCACAGCGGCGTTCCTGGGAGTCGGGATCGCAATGCTCGTCACCGGTCACCCGGTCGTGGGCGGTGCGCTCCTGGGCGTCGCCGTCATCCTCGGCCTCTTCTTCGCGAGCCTCGCCCGGCGCCTGCCGGACTCCACCGTCTCGAGGCTCTCCGGCGAGGCTGTCCACGCGGTGCGGGAGCGCGCGGGGTCGGTCTTCGAGGCGCTGGCCGTCCACTCGAGCGCGCGCGTGGAGCTCTTCCGTCAGCGGCGCGAGCTCTCGGAGCTTTTGGCGCGCAGAGCCGAATCCGCCCGTGCTCTCGGGGAGGCGGTGTACGCTGGTGACGAGGAAGGGACCGAATCGGCCCGCGCGCAGATGGCAGAGCTCGACGGGCTGGTCAGCGCGAAGGAGGAAGAGATGGAGCAGACAGCCGCAGACGCGATGGAGCGGATCCAGCGCGCACAGCTCCAGGTGCAGCCGACTGCGATCGAGCCGCCGGCCCCCGTGCCGGAGCCGTATCCCGAGCCGAGCCCGATGCCAGGGCCGGTGCCGGTACCCGAGCCGACGCCGGAGCCTTCGGAGCCGCCAGGGCCCGCACATGTGCCCGAGCCGAGCCCCGTTCCGAGCCCCCCGCCCGGCCCGGAGTAGCCCGCCGCGGGCAGGGACGCCCGCCGAACCGACGAAATCTCGCGCCATGCGTCTTCGCAGACTGCTACCTCTCGTTGTGCTTCTCGTGGCCCTTGCCGCGGCGCCGGCGAGCGGTGACGTCGCGAGCCGCAAGCAGGCGATCGACGCGCGTCTCCAGCATGTCCAGGCGAAGATCGCCTGGGCTCAGCAGCGCGAGCGCGTGCTTGCTACGGAGATCTCGTCGGTCGACAGCCAGATCCACGGGCTCGACGCTCAGGTGGGCGCCGTATCGACACGGCTCGAGCCGCTGCAGCGCGACCTCGATCTTCACCGCGAGAAGCTCGACCGGCTGACCGAGCTCTTCCAGCTCCAGACGAGCCGGTACCACTTCTACCGCGGCGAGTACAAAGCGCTGGTCGAGCGGTTAGGGAACCGCCTGGTCGACCTCTACGAGCAAGGCGAGCCGAGCACGCTCGAAGTGCTGTTCCAGTCGAAGAGCTTCACCGACCTGATCGACCAGGCACAGGTGGTCGACTCGCTCGGGGCGCAGGACCGGTCGATCGCCGGCCAGGTCGGGACCGCGAAGGAGCGCGTTCACGCCCAGCGCGAGCACACCAAGCGCTTCCACTCGCTCGTGGCAGCCGAGGTGCGCACGATCGCGATCCGGACGAACCAGGTGATCAGGCTTCGCGACGAGTTGCTCGCGAGCAAGAACCGGCTGGCCGCCGCGCGCGCCGCCAAGCGCAACGCGCTCCAGAACGTCAAGGAGTCGAAGGCCGAATTCCTCCACGAGGCGGCCGGTCTACAGCAGGCGAGCGCGACTCTCGCCGGACAGATCCGCACCGCGCAATCGTCCGGCTCCGCGTACTCGCCGCCGGGGGACGTGACACCGTCCTCGGCCGGGTTCATCTGGCCGGTGAACGGACCGGTAACCAGCCCGTTCGGGTGGCGCTGGGGCCGGCTGCACGCGGGGATCGACATCGGCGTGGGGTACGGAACGCCCATCCACGCAGCGGCCGCGGGCCGCGTTGTCTACGCCGGCTGGATGGACGGCTACGGGAATCTCGTCGCGATCGACCACGGCCGCGGGATCTCGACCGCGTACGGCCATCAGTCCCGGATCGCCGTCAGCAACGGTCAGCTCGTCTCCCAGGGCCAGACGATCGGCTACGTCGGCTGCACCGGCCACTGCTTCGGCCCGCACCTGCATTTCGAGGTGCGAATCAACGGGACTCCGGTCGATCCGCTCGGGTACCTCTGACGAGATTAACGAGCGCCGTTTGCGGGCACTTTAGGAGTGACGAAAGGAGACTTCTAGATGCTCGCTCTGTTGCTCGTTTTGTTACTGGCACTCGTTTTGCTCGGGATCGGCGCCTTTGCCGTCAAGTTCCTCCTGATCATCGGCGCGATCCTGCTTGCGCTCTGGCTGGTGGGCTTCCTGGCCCGCGGCGCCGAGGCCACCTGGTACCGCTGGTAGCCGGCTAGAACGCACCGAGGGTCTGGCCCAGCAGAAAGACGTTGAGGCCGGAGATCACCGCGGCGACGGCTCCTGCCAGGGCCGTCGTCGCCTTTCTGTTCACGAGCGAGCCCATCAGCTCCCGGCGGCTCGTGAACCAGACGAGGGGGATCAGCGCGAACGGGATCCCGAACGAGAGCACGACCTGGCTGATCACGAGCGTGCGCGAGGGGTTGAGCCCGATTCCCGCGACCACGAGCGCCGGCAGCATCGTTACGAGCCGGCGGAGGAAGATCGGGATCTTGCGGTCGACGAAGCCCTGCATCACGATCTGGCCGGCAAGCGTGCCCACCGTCGAGCTCGAGAGGCCGGACGCGAGCAGCGCGAGCGCAAAGAGCGTGCTCGAGGCGCCGCCGAGCACCGGCTGCAGCGTCTTGTGGGCGTTCTCGAGCGAGTCGACGTGCAGCAGCCCGGACTTGAAGAAGACGCTCGCCGCCATCACCAGCATCGCCATGTTGATCACCCCGGCGATCGTCATCGCGATCACGACGTCGATCTTCGTGTAGCGGTAGAGGCGCTTCGCCTCGGCCTCGTCGCGCGGGACGACGCGATTCTGGGTCAGCGCCGAGTGGAGGTAGATCACGTGCGGCATCACGGTCGCACCGAGGATCCCGACGGCGAGCAGTACCGAGTCGCCGCCCGCGAAGTCCGGCTTGATCGAGTGCAGAGCCACCGTCCCGAGGGGCGGGTGCGCGAAGTAGAGCTCGGCCAGGTAGCAGGCGCCGATCGTCGCCACGAACGCCGCGATCACGGCCTCGAACGGCCGCAGCCCGAACCGCTGCAGCCCGAGGATCGCGAAGGTGACGACGCCCGTGAGCACCGCGGCCGTGAAGAGTGGCATTCCGAAGAGCAGGTGGAAGCCGAGCGCGGCGCCGAGGAACTCCGCGAGGTCGGTCGCCATCGCGATCAGCTCCGCTTGCACCCAGAGGCCGAACGAGGCCCGGCGCGAGAAGCGGTCGCGGCAGACCTCGGGCAGGTTGCGTCCGGTGGCGATCCCGAGCTTCGCCGAGAGCGTCTGGATCAGCATCGCCATCAGGTTCGAGGCGAGGATCACCCAGCAGAGCGTGTAGCCGAATTTCGAGCCGCCGGCGATGTTCGTGGCGAAGTTACCCGGGTCGATGTAGGCGACACAGGCGACGAACGCGGGGCCGAGGAAGGGCAGAATCCGCCATCGGCGGGTGATGCCGCGCAGTGCATCCTCTGCGGCCTGCACGTTGCCCTCCGCGACGGCCGGTGGCCGTGTCGCCATCACGGCCCGAGTGTAGCCAAAAGTTTAGGCGCGTCTAAACTTTTGCGAGCCGCAGGTCGGGCAGGTTGCGCCAGCGGCCGTCCACGTCGAAGCCGTAGCCGACGAAGAACTCGTCCGGGACCGTGAAGCCGACGTAGTCGACCGGCAGGTCGTCGACGAGACGCCGGTAGGGCCGGTCGAGGAGCGCTGCGATGCCGAGACTCGCCGGCTTGCGCAGGTCGAAGAGCTTGCGCAGGTAGTTGAGCGTGAGGCCGGTGTCGACGACGTCCTCGACGAGCAGCACGTCGAGCCCGGTGACCGGGATTGCGCAGTCCTTCAGCAGGCGCACGCGCGAGTGCCCGCCCGTGTCGGCGCCGTTGTAGCCGGCGAGCTCGACGAAGTCGATCTGGTGCGCGATCGGAATCGCGCGGGAGAGGTCGGTGAGGAAGACGACGCTCGCCTTCAGCAGCGAGACGAGCAGCAGGTCGCGGTCCGCGTAGTCCCGTGCGATCTCGGCGCCGAGCTCGTCGACGCGGGCTTGAAGCTCCTCGGCGGAGAGGAAGACGTCGCCTATGCGGGCGTCGCTGACTATGACGCCAGATCGAGCCGGTAGTGCTGGGCCAGCCGCTCGATGTCGCGCTTGTAGAAGAGCTTCACGCGGACCTCCGGATAGCGCTCGCGCAGCTTGCGCAGCTTGCGGTTCTTGCGCGTCACGAGGCGCTGCTTCATCACCGTGATCTCGAGGTAGAGGTTCTGCTCGGGAAGGAAGAAGTCGGGCGTGAACGCCTCCACGGTGCGGCCGTCGGCGTCCTCCTCGAGCACGAACGTGTGCGGCTCGTACTCCCAGGGCACACCGTAGAAATCGAGCACCTTGGCGCACTCCCGCTCGGCGTCGTTGACGAACCGCGGCGACTTCTTGCCGCGTTCTCCCTGGAAATCGCCGACTTCCTCCACCCCTCAGGCAGAGTAGCAGCGGGTGCGGACGCGGCCCGTCGCGGCAGACGTGATACAAGCCGCATCCGGAAATGCCGCGGCTCCGGCTCACACCGCAGAAGCGAGAGTTCTTCGGGCTCTACGCGCAGGCCTCGGCCAACACCGTCGAGATCGCGCGCCTGCTCGTCGAGCTCCTCGAGCGCTTCCCCGAGGAGGGCGACGCGCTGATCGCTCGGATCAAGGAGCGCGAGCACGACGGCGACCGCCTCACGCACGAGGTCGTCCTGCTCCTGAACAGCACCTTCGTGACGCCGTTCGACCGTGACGATATGTATCGGCTCGCGGGCGCGATCGACGACATTTGCGACCACGTCGACGAAGCCGCAGACAATCTGGGCTCCTGGGGCGTCGACCGCGTCCCCGAGAAGGCCCGCAGCCAGGCGGAGGTGATCCTGATGGCGGCGACGAAGCTCGACGAGGCAGTCAACCGGCTCGACGGCTTCAAGGACTCGAGCGACCAGCTCGCGGCGCTGCGCGAGCTGGAGGAAGAGGGCGACCAGCTCGAGCGCGACGCGGTCGCTGAGCTCTTTTCGTCGACGGACGACGCCAAGGTGATCATCCGCTGGAAGGACATCCACGAGCGGCTCGAGGAGGCAGTCGACGCGCTCGAGAACGCGGCTGACGTCCTCGAGGGAATCATCGTCAAGAACCGGTAGCGAGCGATGAACGACGTGCTGCTCGTCGTCGTGGTGCTCGTCGCGCTCGGCTTCGATTTCACGAACGGCTTCCACGACACGGCCAACGCGGTCGCGACCTCCGTGTCGACCCGGGCGCTATCGCCGCGGCTGGCCGTCGCGGTGGCG
The DNA here is from genome assembly GCA_033856995.1 of Gaiellaceae bacterium. Classification (GTDB taxonomy): domain Bacteria; phylum Actinomycetota; class Thermoleophilia; order Gaiellales; family Gaiellaceae; genus AC-32. The sequence continues at coordinate 9,389 of JAWVDY010000224.1, read as the reverse complement.
GCGGTCGCGAACCTCGCCGGGGCCTTCGTGACGACGGCGGTCGCGAAGACCGTCGGCAAGGGAATCATCGACACCGGCTTGGCGAACGAGAAGACGGTTCTCGCCGCGTTGATCGGCGCGATCGTCTGGAACCTGATCACGTGGCGGCTCGGGCTGCCGTCGAGCTCGTCGCATGCGCTGATCGGCGGTCTCGTCGGGGCGGCCATGGCGCAGTCGGGCTTCAAGGGCGTGCAGTGGCACGGGCTCGCGCACAACGTCGCGATCCCCGCGCTCGCCGCGCCGACGATCGCGTTCATCGGGGCCTTCTTGCTGCTGCTGGCGATCTACTGGGTGTTCCGCTGGATGACGCCCGGGGTCGCGAATCGGACCTTCCGGCTTGGGCAGCTCGCTTCCGGGACCTGGGTCGCGTTCACCCACGGGGCCAACGACGCGCAGAAGACGATGGGCGTGATCGCCCTCGCGCTCTTCGAGACCGGACACCTCTCGCACTTCTACATCCCGACCTGGGTGATCGTCGCCGCGGCCCTCGCGATCGCCGGCGGCACCTACGTCGGCGGTTGGCGGATCATGCGCACGCTCGGCCAGCGCGTCATCAACATGGAGCCGGCGAGCGGCTTCGCGGCGCAAGTCACGGCCGGCGTGACGATCTACATGGCGACGCGGCTCGGCTATCCGCTCTCGACGACGCACGTGATCTCCGGCTCGGTGATGGGCGCGGGCGCGACGAAGCGCCTCTCGGCAGTGCGCTGGGGCGTCGCCGGCAACATCGTCTTCGCCTGGATCCTCACGATTCCGGCTGCGGGCCTCGTCGCCGCGGCGCTCTACTGGCCGGTGCAGGGGATCTTCTAGGCGCCCTCTACACTTCGCGCATGCCGCAGGGCCGTAACGGAGGTGCGTTCACGATCGCGCAGATCTCCGACATCCACTGCGGCGGGCCCGACTTCGTCCCGAACCTGATGGAGCGGGCGGTCCAGGAGATCAACGACCTGGGCCCGGACCTGGTCATCTGCTCCGGCGACCTGACGACGTTCGGGTTCCGGCACGAGTACGCGCTGGCGAAGGGCTACCTCGACCGGATCGAGTGCGACTCGCTCGTCGTGATCCCGGGCAACCACGACTCGCGCAACGTCGGCTACGTCCACTTCGAGGATCTGTTCGGCGAGCGCAATTCGGTCATGCGGCTCGGCGGGGTCACCGTCGTCGCCGTCGACTCGACCGAGCCCGACCTCGACCACGGCCAGATCGGCCGCGGCCGCTACCGCTGGATCGAGGAGCAGTTCACGGGCGACGCCGACCTGAAGATCTTCGTCCTGCACCACCACCTGCTGCCGGTCCCGGGAACGGGACGCGAGCGCAACGTCGTCTACGACGCGGGCGATTGCATCGAGTGCCTCCAGCGCGCCGGGGTCGACCTCGTCCTCTCCGGGCACAAGCACGTGCCTTACGCGTGGCGGCTCGAGAACCTGTTCGTCGTCAACGCCGGGACCGTCTCGTCGCAGCGCCTGCGCGGCAAGACGCGGCCCTGTTACAACGTAATCGAGGTCACCGACCGGCACGTCGACGTCTGGCGCAAGTACCCGTTCTACGGGCAGGAACGGATCATCCAGTTCTCGACGGAAACCCGCGCGTTCGAGAAGTACACGACGCGGATCGAGGACGAGGTCACGGCGAGGACCTGATGCGCGCTCTGGTCATCGCCGACGGCGAGCATTACGCGCCAGTGGTGCGGGACGCCGTCGCGGCGCTGCCGTACGAGGTCGCGGCGGTCTGGCTCGCCGGCGGCACCGAGAAGCTGCGCGGCGGCGAGGACTACGGCGTTCCGGTGGTCGACCAGCTGGAGCCCGCGATCACGGAGCTCGACCCGGAGGTCGTGATCGACCTCTCAGACGAGCCGGTGCTCGGGCCACGCGAACGCTTGCGTCTCGCGAGCCGGGTGCTCGCGCTCGGGCTGCCGTACGTCGGCCCCGACTTTCGCTTCGACCCGCCCGAGCTCGCGCCGTTTCCGCTGCCGTCGGTTTCCGTCGTCGGGACCGGCAAGCGCGTGGGCAAGACGGCGGTCACCGGTCATCTCGCGCGGCTGCTCGCGCGCGACCGCGAGGTCGTCGTCGTGGCGATGGGCCGCGGCGGGCCGGCAGAGCCCGAGGTCGCGGAGGTGCAGCCGACGCTCGAGCGACTGGTGGAGCTCTCGCGGGCCGGGCAGCATGCGGCGTCGGACTACCTCGAGACCGCGGCGCTCGCGGGGGTCGTGACCGTTGGCTGCCGGCGCTGCGGCGGCGGCTTGGCCGGTTCGCCGGGCGAGTCGAACGTGCTCGCGGGTGCCGCGCTCGCCGCCGAGCGCGAGCCCGACGTCGTGATCTTCGACGGCAGCGGCGCGGCAATTCCGCCCATCGACACGGGCGTACGCGTACTGGTGACCAGCACCGTGCAGCCGCCTGAGGTCTCGACCGGGTACCTGAACGCCTACCGGATCCTCGTCTCCGACCTGGTGGTCGTCACCGGCGGAGTGGACGACGCGCTCATGCACGCGATCCACGAGGTGAAGGACGTGCCCGTCGTCCCGGTCGAGCTGCGGCCCCGCCCGGCCAAGCCCGTGCTCGGAAAGCGGGTGGCGTACTTCTCGACCGCGCCTGTCGATGCGCGCGCGACGATCGAACGGCACCTGCGCGAAGAGTGGGGCGCCGACGTCGTGCTCGTCTCCGGCAACCTCGCGCGACGCGACGAGCTGCGTGACGATCTCGCGCGGGCCGGGGGCGCCGAGATCTATCTGGTCGAGATCAAAGCCGCCGCGATCGACGTCGTCGCCGAGGCCGCGCTCGAGCGCGGGGTGGAGGTCGTCTTCGCCGACAACGAGCTCGTGCCGATCGGCGTGCACGACCTCGACGTGGAGCTGATCCGCCTCGCCGACGCCGCGGCCGCGCGGGAGGCGGTGCCGCGATGACCGACCGGCGCTACCGGCAGCCGCTGCCGCTCGGCGGCATCGACGGACTGCCGTTCTCGAAAGGCCTGATGGCGCGGGCGCTGATCGCCGCCGGCCTCTCGGCCGACCGCGCGTACGAGGTCGCACTCGCGCTTGAGGCCGACCTCGCCAAGAGCGACCGTGAGTCCGTGTCGATCGAGCGGCTCGAGGAGCTCGCGCGTGAGGCCCTCGGCGCCGAGGACGGCGCGGCCGCGATGCGCCGGCTGCGCCGCTACCAGGACCTCTACGACCTCGACCTGCCGATCATCCTGCTCGTCGGCGGCGCGACCGGAACGGGGAAGTCGAGCGTCGCGACCGACGTCGCCTACCGGCTCGGGATCACGCGCGTCACCTCGACCGATTTCGTCCGGCAGACGATGCGCGCGTTCTTCTCGCAGGAGTTCATGCCCGCGATCCACCACTCGAGCTTCGAGGCCGGCCGCGCAACCGCCGACGACGAGGACGACGGCAACGAGGCGGTGCTGAACGGCTTCCTCGAGCAGACGCGTGACGTGCTCGTCGGCGTCAGGGCCGCAATCGACCGCGCGCTCGAGGAGGGCTGGTCGATCGTGCTGGAAGGCGTGCACCTCGTGCCGGGGATGCTGCCGCCGATCAAGGGCGCGCTCGTCGTTCAGTGCGTGCTCGCGATCACAGACGCCGAGGCTCACGCGAGCCACTTCTGGATCCGTGACACCGACTCCGACGGCGTCAGGCCGTACGAGAAGTACCTCGATGCCTTCGACGACATCAGGCTCGTGCAGACATACATCCTGGGACGCGCGAGCAAGCACGACGTGCCCGTGATCGAGAACGGCAACATCGAGGATGCGATCGGCGAGGTGATGGAGCTCGTGCTGAACGCGGCCGAGCCGCTACAGGTGACACCGTGACGCAGACCCAGCCCGAGAGCCGCGGCGGCACGATCGGCGAAGGCGCTCGGTTCTGCCTCTGCGAGAGTTACGCGCGCGTGACGGAGCGCGCTGCACTCGCCGGCGCCCGCTGGCTCGGCCGCGCCGAGCAGGAGACCGCGGAGGAGGACGCGTCGACGGCGATGCGACTCGCGCTCGAGCAACTCCCGATCGACGGCCGCGTCGTGATCGGCGCCGGCGACGAGGGCGGGCAGCTCGCCGGCGGAGCGCGGGTCGGGGCCGGGGGGACCCAGGTCGATCTCGCGCTCGACCCGCTCGAGGGTCGCGGCGTGGTCGCCCGCGGCGGCTACGGGGCGATGTCGATGGTCGCGGTCGGCGATCCGGGCTCGTTCCAGCAGCTCCCGGACATGTACATGCGCAAGATGGCGGTCGGCCCGAAGGCGCGCGGTCGGATCGACCTGGGCAAGCCCGTCGGCGAAAACATCGTCGCGATCGCCGACGCCTTCGGCCGGATGGTCAACGACGTGACGACGATCGTCCTCGACCGGCCGCGCCACCACGACCTGATCGAGGAGATCCGCGCCGCGGGGGCGCGCATCAAGCTGATCCAGGACGGCGACGTGACGGCCTCGATCTCGGCGGCGATCCGCGGCACGAACGACCATCTCGCGATCGGGATCGGCGGCACGCGACAGGCCGTGCTCACGGCTGCGGCCCTGCGCTGCCTCGGCGGCGAGGTGCAGGCGCAGCTCTGGCCGACCTCCCGTAGCGAGGTCGAGGCGGCGCGCGCGGCGGGGGTCGACGACCTGGAGCGGCTGTTCACGATCGACGACCTGGCCCCGGGCGAGGTGATCGTCGTCGCGACCGGCGTCTCGAACGGCGACCTGCTCCGCGGCGTGCGCTTCCTCGCCGACAGCGCCAGGACGCACTCGCTCGTGATGTGCACGCGCTGCAACTGGGTGCGCTTCGTGGACGGCATCCACTTCTTCGCCCGCGAGCGGCGCGAGGAAGTGCGCCTGCTCGGCTACTGATGACGCTGCAGGGGAGCTGTCTCTGCGGCGGCGTGCGCTTCGAGGTCGAGCTGCCGTTTCTGCGCGCCAACCACTGCCACTGCTCGTTCTGCCGCAAGCACTCGGGCACGTTCGGCCTGACGCAGGGCCGCGTGCCGCGCGAGCGCTTTCGACTGCTCGCAGGGGAGGAGCTGCTGCGCGTCTACCGGCCCGAGGGCGGCACCGCGGTCAAGGTCTTCTGCACCGAGTGCGGCTCGTCTCTCTTCGGCGGCCACTGGCCCGACGGCGACGAGGTCTCGATCCGGCTCGGTGCGCTCGACGGCGATCCAGGAATCCGGCCGCAGTACCACTCGTTCGTCGACTCGCGCGCGCCGTGGGACGAGCTCCCGGAGGATGGGCTGCCCCGGTACGCTGGTTCCCCATGACGCGCGACGACGTAATCGAGGCGCTCCGCTCCGTCGAGGATCCCGAGCTCGGGATGGACATCGTCGAGCTCGGCCTCGTCTACGACGCCGAGGTGACCGGGCCGAAGGTGAAGGTGATGTACAGCCTCACCTCGATGGGCTGCCCCGCGGGCCCGCTGATCCAGCAGAACATCGAGGAGGTCGTCCGGGCGCTGCCCGAGGTGGAGGACGTCGAGACCGAGCTGACGTGGGACCCCCCGTGGACGCCGGAGAAGATGTCCGACGACGCGAAGTTCATCCTCGGCTTCGGCTAGCCACACCGGCTGCCTCCTTGACAGAGAGCGGCGCGGCGGTCTTAGATCGGCCGCCCCCGATTGTCTGAAGCAGGAGGAACCATGTCCGAGACTGCGGCCGCTCCGCACGTCCCCAGCGCGTCGACCGACGAGGACGCGAGGCTTGAGACCCTCGGCTACCGGCCTCAGCTCAACCGGGTGCTCGGCTTCTTCGAGAACTTCGCCGTCGGGTTCACCTACCTGTCGCCGATGGTCGGCATCTACTCGCTGTTCATCCTCGGCGTCGCGCTCGCTGGCCCCGCCTACATCTGGTTGACGTTCATCCCGCTGATCGGGATGTTCTTCGTCGCCCTCGTCTTCGGCGAGTTCGCGAGCCACTACCCGGTCGCCGGCGCGCTCTACCAGTACAGCAAGTTCTCGGTCGGGCCGGGCTACGGGTGGTTCGTGGGCTGGTTCTACGGGATCGCGCTGCTGGTCACCGTCGCCGCGGTCGACACGGGGTCGGTCGGGTACATCACTGCGCTGGCACACAACTGGTTCGGGTGGAACTGGGATCCGACGAACCACACGACAATCCTGCTGATCACGCTCGTCCTCCTGGCGATCCAGACCGCCCTCAACATCACCGGCGCCAAGGTCATGGGCCGCATCGCGCAGTTCGGGGTCGGTGTGGAAATCCTCGGGACGCTGGGGATCGCGCTCATCCTCGCCATCCACGGCTTCCATCACGGCCTCGGCTTCTTGTTCTCGACCCAGGGCGCCACGCACGCCTCGACGAACGCCTACGGCATCGGGTTCGGCGGCAGCTGGCTCTCCGCGGCGTTGGTCGCGGTGCTCGCGCCGGTCTACATCTTCTACGGCTTCGAGTCGTGCGGCGACATCGCCGAGGAGACGAAAGACGCAGGCACGAAGATCCCTAAGGCGATGCGCTGGGCGCTGATCTGGGGAGGCATCGGGTCGCTCATCCTGACCGCCGCGCTGCTGCTCGCGATGCCTGACAAGGACCCTGTCAAGACGGTCGTCGACGGCGGCGGCGTCCCGGCGATCCTTGCGCAGCTGTCCAGTGGGATGCAGGACTTCCTGCTCCTGCTGATCATCTTCGCGTTCTTCTCCTGCGGGAGCGCGATCCAGGGCGCCGGCAGCCGGCTCGCGTTCTCGTTTGCGCGCGACGGCGCGCTTCCGGGCTCGGGGTGGCTGTCGAAGGTGCACTCGAAGTTCCGGACGCCGGTCAACGCGCTGATTGTCGGTGCGCTCGTCTCGGTGCTGTTCGTGCTCCTCGTCTACTACCAGCCCAAGCACAACGTCGATCTGGGCTTCATCACCTACCCGGCAAACACGACGGCGCTGTACTCGCTCGTGTCGTTCGGAGTCAGCGGCATCTACCTCTCGTTCCTGCTCGCGGTGATCGCCTCGATCATCGCGCGGACGCGCGGCTGGGTGCCCGAGGGTGCGTTCAAGCTCGGGAAGTGGGGCTGGACGGTGACGATCATCGCCGCCGTCTACCTCGGGCTGATGCTGCTGAACGTGGTCGTGCCCAGCGGGCTTTCGAGCGGACGTGCGCTCTTCAACCTCGATTGGATCACGCTGCTCGTGATGGTGATCATCGCGGTGATCGGAGCCCTCTACTTCTTCGCTGCGCGGCCGGACCGTAAGGTCGGCGGCCACCTGCACGACTCGAGGGAGCCGACCGGAGCTGAGCGCCACGTCTGAGGCGGGCGTGCTCCGCGACGTCGTCGAGGGCGACCTCGATGCGTTCTACGAGCACCAGCGCGACCCTGGGGCGGCGGAGATGGCGCTCTTCCCGTCCCGGGATCGCGACGCGTTCGACGCGCATTGGCGCAAGGTGCTCGCCGACGATGCGGCCACGAAGAAGACGATCGTTCACGAAGGGCAGGTGGCAGGGAACGTCTTGTCGTGGCGCCAGGACGGGCGGCAGCTTGTCGGCTACTGGGTCGGGCGCGAGTTCTGGGGTAAGGGCGTTGCGACCGCGGCGCTCGCCGAGCTGACGAAGGAGCTGAAGATGCGGCCGCTGTACGCGTGGGTTGCGCGGAGCAACCGGGCGTCGATTCGCGTGCTCGAGAAATGCGGCTTCGTACCGGTCGACTCGCGGGCAGAGCACGACGAGCGGCTCGGGGCGATCGTCGAGGAGATCCTGCTCGAGCTTCGCTGAGCGGCTTTGGCCGGAGGCGGCGAACGTGGTAGAACCGCGCATGGCCTTTATCGCCCGGCTGTTCGGCTGGCTCCGGCGTACGCCGCAGCAGCCGATCCTGGGCGAGCGCGACGCGTACGAGCGCTGCCACGGCGAGCGGGTGACCGAGATCGTAGTGACGCCGAAGCCGCCGCCGGCACCGCGAGTCCTGCCGCATCTGCCCGGCGACTACCTTCGTCGTTGCTTCGAGGAGCGGCTCGAGGCTCGCGCTCTAGGCCGCCGCGTCGAGCCGGTGCCCCTCGGCGAGAGCCGGATCGGGCCGGAGGATGACCGTCTCGGAGGGCGCGTGGACGAGGATCCATTGGAGCTCCTTCGGCGTAAAGCCGTGACTGCCGTTCGCGGGAGCCGGGGCGACGATGCGGTCGAAGTGCTCGACGTCCCAGAGCCGTTGGAGCGCGTGCGTGGGCGTTCGGCCGGCTTCGACGCGGGCGTCCACGGCTAGGCCCGCCCGCAGGCCGGCATGCTCGACGGCCTCGAGCAGCGGCATCGCGACCGCGACCTGCTGCTGCATCGGGGACTCGAGCCGGTACTCGAGCGGCGTCACGATCAGGTAGGCGGGCACGAGCGTGGCGTCCTCGAACCGTGCGATGCGGATCGCCGCGGCGAGCACGATCGGGTCGAGCTCCCCGCCCGTGAACGGTACGAGGATGCGCTTGGAGCCCGCGGGTCGCGGCCGCCGGCGAAAGAGGCTCAGCACGCTCATTCGGGCTGCGTCTCCCTCTGCGCCCGGTCGGCGATCACGCGGATGTCGAGTCCCGGTAGCTCCCGAATCATGCGCGAGAGGAGCGAGCCGCGGAGGATCTCCACCCGTCGCCGCTCGTCGGGGGTGCCGACGAAGATGTACGTCGAGCCGCGATCGGCCGCCACGTCGCGCACCGTCTCGACGAGGTCGTCGCCGTCGGCCTCCAGGAAGTGGATCCCCAGCACCGCGGCGAGGCGCCGTAGAGCCGCCAGCTGCGTCGCCTCCTCCTCCGTGGGCTCGTATTGGGTGGGACGAACCCAGAGCGCATCGATCTCGGCGCTCAGCCGCTGCGCCGACCGCCACGCCCGACGGAGGATGCGCTGCGACTTCGGCTGGGGCTCGATCAGCGCCAGGATCCGCTCCGCGACCGCCTGCTTGCTGAGCGGTTCGAGCAGCGAAGGCTGCCGGCGGGCCTCGACGTCCTCTGCAACCTCGCGCAGCACGAGCTCTCGGAGTGCAGCGAGGTTCTCCTGGCGAAAGAAGTTCTCGAGCGCCACGTCTGCTCGGGCCTGCGGATAGACCTTCCCGGTGCGCAGGCGCTCTCGAAGCTCCTCCGGCGAGAGATCGACGAGCACCACTTCGTCGGCCTCGTCGACTATCCGGTCGGGGAACGTCTCGCGGACGCGCACGCCGGTCAGCTCGAAGATCGCGTCATTGAGGCTCTCGAGGTGCTGCACGTTCACCGTGGAGATGACGTCGATCCCGGCGGCGAGCAGTTCCTCGATGTCCTGGTAGCGCTTCTGGTTGCGCATGCCGGTCGCGTTCGTGTGCGCGAGCTCGTCGACGAGCGCGACTTGCGGGTGCCGGGCGATGACCGCATCCGTGTCCATCTCCTCGAGAACCACGCCCTGGTAAGGGACGCGCTTGCGGGGGACGACTTCGAGGCCCTCGAGCGCTTCGACGGTG
>JAWVDY010000223.1:0-36983 GCA_033856995.1 Gaiellaceae bacterium | reverse complement strand
GCCGCTCTTGCCCCTCGACCACGCCGGGCGCCTGTCCGAACACGTACGCGCGCTGCCCGTCGTACGGCTGGACGATCGGGAGCGACTCCAGCGGGAAGCCCTCTTCGGCACACGCGCGGCAGACCCGGTTGTCGCGCTGGAGCGACGCGAGCGAGCGGTAGCTCGAGCGGCGGCGCGTCAAGAGCGGACGGCGACGAACCACCGGCCCGCGAAGAGGGTCTCTCCGCCCCCTAACTCGCGCGCGAGCGCGTCCGGCTCGAAGTAGCGCTTGTAGACCTGCCAGCGAGAGCCGTCGTCCAGGATCCGCTCCTGCTGCTCTTCCGGCTCGACGTCCGGCCGCAGCGCGGAGTCGACGACCACGAGCTCGGCGGCGACGCGGCGGGCCTCGGAGCGGAACCGCTCCCGCGCCTCTGGGTCGAGGTGGCCGTAGAAGTGGCCGGTGAAGACGCGCTCGAAGGCCTGATCCTCGAACGGCAGGGTAAGCCCGTCCCCCTGGACGAACGTGGCCTCCGGCGCCTGCCGCCGCGCCTCCTCGAGCATGCTTTCGCTCTGGTCCAGCCCGACGATCTCGCCGGGCAGGTGGCGGGTGAGGAACCCGGTTCCGCAGGCGACGTCGAGCGTGCGGGCGGGTCGCAGCGCCTCGAGCGCGTGGCACAGCACTTCGATTTCCGCCTCCCAGCCGGGGCGGTCGCGCTCCGCGAAGCGGCCGGAGCCGCGGTACCAGTCGTCGTACTCGGGCGCGCGCCTGTCGTAGTACGCCTCCACGCTTCCTAGACTACGCTCGTGGTGCGGCCGCTCGAGTCGGTCCCGAACTTCTCGGAAGGGCGTGACCGCGCGACCATCGACGCGCTCGCGGACGCGCTCGGCTCGCGGGCGCGGCTGCTCGACGTCCATGCCGACGAAGACCACAATCGCTCCGTCTTCACGCTCGTCGGCTCCGGCGAGGAGCTCGTCGAGGGGCTGCTCGCCGGAATCGCCTGTGCCGCCGCGCGAATCGACCTGCAACAGCACGAGGGCGCGCATCCGCGCATCGGCTCGGCAGACGTCGTGCCGATCGTGCCGTTGGATCCGGAAGACGCAGAGGCGGCTCGCGAAACGGCGCTGGCGCTCGCTCGGCGGGTCGGCGAGGAGCTCTCGCTGCCGGTGTTCTTGTACGGCGACGTGGGGGGTGGCCGCGGTCCGGCGTTCTTCCGCACCGGCGGCCCCCGTGAGCTACAGCGGCGAATCGACGCGGGAGAGGCCTCGCCGGACTTCGGGCCCGGACGGCTTTCGGACGCGGCCGGAGGGGTGCTCGTGGGCGTGCGGCGGCCGCTGATCGCCTTCAACGTCAACCTGCGTGGCTCGCTCGACGCAGCGCGCGAGGTGGCGGCCGTCGTGCGCGAGACCGCTGGCGGCTTCCCCGGGGTGCGGGCCCTCGGGCTCGATCTGCCGCGGGCCGGGCTCGTGCAGGTGAGCATGAACGTCGAGGACTGGGAAGCGGCGGCGCTGCACGAGATCGTCGCGCGAGTGGAGCGCGAGGCGGCGAGCCGCGGTGCGGAGCTCGTCGGCTCGGAGCTGGTCGGGCTGATGCCTGCGGGAGCCGCGGCGGCGGCGGCCGGCGCCGCGCTGCGCATCGAGGGCTTCGACGCCTCGCACGTGCTCGAGCTCCGGCTCCTCGAGGGTTGACGACACTCGCGGACAGCCGTCACAGTTTCGTCACGGTCCGGTCACAGACATGTGCGAATCCCCGGGTTACGATCGCCTTGGGGAGGAGGCCGGGCGAACCGTACTAAGGAGCGGTTCGGGTAACGAGCGGTGCGGCGCGACCGGGATACACTCGCGGCGTGATCGAGAGCAAGGCGCTGACGGGCGACGATCTCGCTCTCGCGGACGTCTGGGAGGTCGCCGTGCGAGGTCACGCCGTCGCTCTCGCGGACTCCGCGCGGCAGCGCATGGGCGCCGCGCGCGAGATCGTCGAGCAGGCGGCGCACGGCAGGCAGGAGCACACCTACGGCGTGAACACCGGCTTCGGCCGCTTCGTGTCCCGCTCGATCCCCGAGGAGCTGACCGAGGAGCTCCAGCTCCGCCTCCTCCGCAGCCACGCCTGCGGTGTCGGCGAGCCGTACCCGGACGAGATCGTGAGGGCGGCAATGCTGCTGCGCGCCAACGCGCTCGCGAAGGGCTACTCGGGCGCGCGCGTCGAGACGGTCGAGCTGCTCATCGAGTGCCTGAACCGCGGTGTCCTGCCGCATGTTCCGAGTCGCGGATCGGTCGGCGCCAGCGGCGACCTCGCGCCGCTCGCGCACTTGGCGCTGCCGCTGATCGGCGAGGGCGAGGCGACCGTCGACGGCCGCCGGCTCGGCGGCGACGAGGCGCTCGCGGCGGTCGGCCTGGAGCCGGTGCGGCTACAGGCGAAGGAGGGCCTCTCGCTCGTGAACGGGACGCAGTTCATGGCCGCTTTCGGTGCGCTCGGGATCCTTCGCGCGCAGCGGCTGGCGAAGACGGCCGACATCGCCTGTGCGATGTCCCTCGAGGCGCTGCAGGGCTCGCGCACGAGCTTTCTGCCGCAAGTGCACGTCCTCCGGCCGCTCGAGGGTCAGGGTGCCTCCGCGGCGAACATCCTCCAGCTGCTCGAGGCATCCGCGATCAACGAGTCGCACCGCTGGTGCGACCAAGTGCAGGACGCGTACTCCCTTCGCTGCGCGCCGCAGGTGCACGGTGCCTCGCGTGACCTTCTCGACTACGGCGCGCGGACGGTCGCCATCGAGCTCAACGCGGCGACCGACAACCCGCTCGTCCTCGTCGAGGACGGGATGCTCGTCTCGAACGGAAACTTCCACGGGCAACCGCTCGCGTTCGCGCTCGATGTGCTCGCGATGGCGGTCTCGGAGCTCGCGAACATCGCCGAGCGGCGGGTCGAACGGCTCGTCAACCCGAGCCTTTCCGGAGGGCTCCCTGCGTTCCTCACCGGCGACGGCGGGCTCAACTCCGGCTTCATGATCCCGCAGTACGTCGCCGCCTCTCTCGTCAGCGAGAACAAGGTGCTCTCACACCCGGCGAGCGTCGACTCGATTCCCACGAGTGCGGGCCAGGAGGACCACGTGTCGATGGGGAACGCGTCCGGGTTGAAGGCCTGGCAGGTGCTCGCAAACGCCGAGCGCGTACTTGCGATCGAGCTGCTCGCGGGTGCTCAGGCTGTCGAGTTCCTGGCCCCACTCCAGCCGGGAATCGGCGTTCGGGCCGCGCGCGAGTTCGTCCGCTCGCTCTCGCCGCGCCTACGTGACGACCGGCCGCTCGCCGGGGATATCGAGGCCGTCGCCATGGCCATCGGCGAAGGCTCACTGGTCGGGGCCGTCGAAGCCGAGGCGGGCGAGCTGCGATGAGCACCGGGAACGGCATCAACCCGAAGCGCCGTCTCTCCGCTCACCCGTACCGCGACAGCGCGCTGGCCTACACCGCCCTCGGCGCTCTCGTCGTGCTCGTCGCCTACGCGAGCGGGAGCGGCTTGCTGAGGTCGCTGGTCGGCGGAGTGAGCGCGGCTGTGCTCGCGACCGCGTGGACGTGGTGGCGAATGCGGTCGCGCGGGCGCGCGCCGGGGCGGCAGGCGCCGTGAGCACGACTCGCTCCCTTGACGCCGCCGTCGAGGCCCTCTGCGGCGACCTCTCCTCGATTCGGGCGCCCCGCGGGACGCGATTGAACGCCCGCTCATGGTCGACCGAAGCGCCGCTGCGAATGCTGCTCAACAACCTCGACGCAGAAGTCGCCGAGCGCCCCGAGGAACTCGTCGTCTACGGGGGCTCCGGCAAGGCTGCGCGCAACCCAGACGCCCTCCGCGCGATCGTTCGCTCGCTGCTCATGCTGGGGGACGACGAGACGCTTCTTGTCCAGAGCGGCAAGCCGGTCGGCGTGTTCCGCACCGCACCGTCGGCGCCGCGGGTCCTGATCGCGAACTCCCTGCTCGTGCCGCGCTGGGCGACCTGGGAGGAGTTTCGCCGGCTCGAGGCCCTCGGCCTGACGATGTTCGGGCAGATGACCGCCGGGAGCTGGATCTACATCGGCAGCCAGGGGATCCTGCAAGGGACATACCAGACGTTCGTCGCCGCGGCGGAGAAGCATTTCGGCTCGCCCGACCTTTCCGGGCGCACGGTTCTGACCGCCGGCCTCGGCGGCATGGGCGGCGCGCAGCCGCTGGCGGCGACGCTGGCCGGAGCGGCGATTCTCTGCGTCGAGGTCGATCCCACGCGGATCCGGCGCCGGCTCGAGTCGCGGTACCTGGACGAGGCGACCGAGTCGCTGGACGACGCGCTGGAGCGCGTACGCGTGGCCGCGCGCGATGGCCGCGCTCTGTCGGTCGGGCTGCTCGGCAATGCCGCCGACGTCGTGCCCGAGCTCGCGCGGCGCGGAGAGGCGTTCGACCTCGTCACGGATCAGACCGCCGCACACGATCCGCTCAACGGGTACGTCCCCACCGGCCTCGACGTCGAGCAGGCCGCCGCGCTGCGAGCGACTGATCCCGAGGAGTACCTGCGACGCTCGCGGGAGTCGATCGCGCGCCATGTCCAAGCGCTCTTGGAGTACGTCCGAGCCGGTAGCTATGTTTTCGATTATGGCAACAACCTGCGAGGGGAGGCACTAGAGGCCGGGGTAGAGGACGCGTTCACCTACCCGGGCTTTGTCCCGGCCTATATCCGGCCGCTCTTCTGTCGCGGGATCGGGCCATTTCGCTGGGCTGCGCTCTCCGGAGATCCGGTCGACATCGCCGCCATCGACCGGCAGCTCCTGGAGTTGTTCCCGGAGGACGTGGCGCTGCAGACGTGGCTGACGCTCGCTCCCGGGCGGGTCGCGTTCCAGGGCCTGCCGGCCCGGATCTGCTGGCTCGGCTACGGCGACCGCGCTCGCGCCGGCCTCGCCATCAACGAGCTCGTCCGGAGCGGTGAGGTGAAAGCCCCGGTCGTGATCGGGCGCGACCACCTCGACTCCGGGTCGGTCGCCTCGCCGTATCGCGAGACCGAGGCGATGCAGGACGGCTCCGACGCGATCGCCGACTGGCCGATCCTGAACGCGCTGGTGAACGTCGCGGCGGGAGCGACGTGGGTCAGCGTGCATCACGGCGGAGGCGTCGGGATCGGCAACTCGATCCATGCCGGGATGGTGGCGCTCGCCGACGGCAGCGACGAGATGGCCGAGCGTCTCGAGCGCGTCCTGACTGCCGACCCCGGAACCGGGGTGCTGCGTCATGCCGACGCCGGCTACGCCGACGCGGTGGCCGCCGCGGCCGAGCATGGGCTCGGGCTGCCCATGCCGCCGCGGGCCTCGCCCGCATGAGCAGCCGCGTCGAGGAGGGCGCCCGCAAGCTCCTGGTGCGCGATCTCGCGCAGCTCGCGACGCCGTCGGCGTCCGCGGAGGCGCCATTGCGGGGAGGCTCGCTCGGCGACGTCCACGTGATCGAGGACGCCTTCGTCCTCTGCGAGGGAGAGCGGATCACCGCCGTCGGGCCGATGCGCGATCTCGAAGCAGTGGGCGCCGACGTCGAGGAGCTCGACGGCTCCGGCCTCTGCGCGATTCCCGGCCTCGTCGACTGCCACACGCACCCCTGCTTCCTCGGCGATCGAGTCGACGAGTTCGCCCTGCGTGCTACCGGCGCGACCTACGAGGAGCTCCACGCCGCGGGCGGCGGCATCCTCTCGACGGTGCAAGCCACGCGTACGGCGAGCGAGGACGAGCTCGCCGCTGCCGTCGAGACGCACCGCGGTTGGATGCTCCGCGCCGGCACGACGACCTTCGAGGGCAAGTCGGGTTACGGGCTCGACCGCGATACCGAGCTCGCCTCGCTCCACGCCGTCGCCGCTGCGGGCGGTGTTCCGACCTGGCTCGGCGCTCATGCGGTACCGCCGGAGTTCGGGGACGCCGACGCATACCTCGACTTCGCACTCGAGCAGGTCCTGCCCGCGGCCATGCGCGTCGCGAAGGCGGCCGACGTCTTCGTGGAGGAGGGCGCGTTCGGGGTCGACCAGGCACGGAGGTACCTCGAGGCCTGCCGAGGCGCGGGCCTCGCGCTTCGGCTGCACGGCGATCAGTTCAACGAGCTGGGCGCCGTCTGCCTCGCCGTCGACCTCGGGGCGCGCTCGATCGACCACCTCGAGGCAACGCGCGAGCAGGGCGTCCGCGAGTTGGCCGCGAGCGATGTCGTCGGCGTGCTCCTTCCGGCCAGCGCCCTCTTCCTCGACCGTCCGATGCCTCCGGCGCGCTCGCTCCTGGACGCGGGCGCCGCGATCGCGCTGGCCACGGACTTCAACCCCGGGAGCGCGTTCTGCGAGAGCCTGCCGCTCGTCTGCTCGCTCGCGTGCACGCAGCTCCACCTCTCGCCGGTCGAGGTGCTCGGCGCGTGCACCGTCAACGCCGCCCACGTACTCGATCTCGCAGACCGTCGGGGGCGCCTCGCACCTGGCTTCGACGCGGATCTCGTGCTGCTCGACGCGCCGGACTGGCGGCACCTCGCGTATCACCTCGGCGGTGACCTCGTGGCCGCCGTCGTGCACCGCGGTGTGCCGGCCTGGACGCGCTGACCCCGCGCTAGGCTTGCGCCGATGCCGACGCGGAAGCAGCGACGCAAGCGCCAGAAGGACCTGCGCCACCAGTACGAGTTCGTCTACGTCGACGAGTCCGGCCGCGAGCTCGAGGTCGAGCCGGATCGCGTCGAAGATCGCGGCTCGAAGCGGAACGGAAAGCCGGAGACGAAGCGGCCGGCGCAGAAGTCGCGCGACGCGCGCGCCGTCAAGACGGTTTCCCCGCCCTCGTGGCAGCGCACCGGCAAGCGCGCGCTGCTCTTCGCCCCGTTGATCTTCGTCGCCTTCTCTGTGATCAACAGCCATCAGGCCCTGATCGGGCGGCTCGCCGTGTCCGCGGTCTACACGGTGTTCTTCGTGCCGTTCATGTACCTGATGGACCGCGCGATGTACCGGTCGTACCTGCGGCGCACGGGTCAGCAGGTCCCGCCGAGCGGGCTCAGTCGGAAGCGCTAGGCGCGGCGTCGTCGCCCCGGTAGTGGCCGGCGCCCGGCCACGGAGCGAGGAAGAGCAACAACCGGGCACCGTCGCTGCTGGAAACGGCATGCCGCTCCTCGGGCGTGAAGAGGAAGAGTGTGCCCGCGGCGGCGTCGACACCTTCGCTGCCGGTCTCGACCCGCACCGCGCCCTCCACGACGAGGATGAACGCACGCTCCTTGACCTCGTGCTCGCCGAGCTCTTGCCCCGGCTCCAGGCCGATGAGCACGGCCCGCGCGGCATGGTCGGAATCGAGCACGACCGGTGAACGGCTTCCTCCCTGTAGCTCGATCTCACGCAGGTTCCAGCTCTGCATCGCCGTCGCAGTACCCGCCTCGCGCGCCTCTCACACAGTCACGCTTTCGGCACAGTCCGGGCACAGACACGCGCGCGATCCGGCGATAGGCTCGCAGTGGGGAGGAGGCCGGGTGCGCCTGAACCG
The DNA here is from genome assembly GCA_033856995.1 of Gaiellaceae bacterium. Taxonomy (GTDB): domain Bacteria; phylum Actinomycetota; class Thermoleophilia; order Gaiellales; family Gaiellaceae; genus AC-32. Next base: position 29,519 of record JAWVDY010000223.1, on the reverse strand, counting down.
AAGGCACTCTGGCGTCCGAGAGCGGCGAGCATGCGCGGTTAGACTCACGCTCCCGTGAGCACCCCCCACAGCCTCGTCGTCGACCGCTATGAGCTCGGCCCGATCGGAACGAACACATACGTCGTCCGGGCGAGCCGGGGCGCGCCCGAAGCGGTCGTCGTCGACCCGGCCGGCGACGCGCCACAGCTGCGCCTCGAGCTTGCGCACGCGGGCGCGAGCTGTGCCGCCATCCTGATCACGCATGGCCACTGGGATCACCTGATTGCCGTCGCCGAGCTCGCCGAGGCCACCGGCGCTCCTGTCTACATGGCGGAGGACGAGCGCGCGCTGCTCGAGAACCTCGCCGACCTCGTGCCGGCGGGCGTGATCACGCGCGGCTACACCGCCGAGATGTTCCTGAAGGGCGACGAGATGCTGGAGCTGGCCGGGATCTCGTTCGAGACGCTTCAGGTGCCGGGCCACTCGCCGGCACACCTCGCCTATCACGCGGACGGGTGCCTCTTCTCCGGCGACGTTCTCTTCGCCGGATCGGTCGGCCGCACCGACCTTCCCGGCGGTGATTGGGACACGCTCGTGGACTCCATCCGCACGCTCAGCGAGCGCTTCCCGCCCGAGACGATCGTCTACTCGGGACACGGCCCGGCGACGACGCTCGGCGCCGAGCTCGCCGGCAACCCGTTCCTCGCTCCGCTCCGCGCCTCGTGACGACCTTCGAGGCGCCGAAAGGCACCCACGACATCCTCCCGGCCGAGCAGCCGCTCTGGAGGCTCGTCACGGGCGAGGCCCAACGTCTCTGTTCCCTGTACGGCTACCGGCCGATCCAGACGCCGGCCTTCGAGGATACGGCGCTCTTCCAGCGCACCTCTGGTGCAGGCTCCGACGTCGTCCAGAAGGAGATGTACACCTTCGAGGATCGCGGCGGCCGCTCGCTGACGCTGCGCCCGGAGGGCACCGCACCGATCGCCCGCGCCTACCTCGCGCACGGCCTGCACCGCGAAGCTCAGCCGGTCAAGCTCTACACGATCGCGTCCATGTTCCGCTACTCCGCTCCGCAGCGAGGGCGCTACCGCGAGCATTGGCAACTCTCCGTCGAAGCGATCGGCTCGGCCGATCCCGCGATCGACGCCGAGCTGATCCAGCTCTACGACGAGCTGCTCGCGCGCCTCGGGATCACGAAGTACGAGCTCCAGCTGAACTCGATCGGCGACGAGAGCTGTCGCCCGCAGTACCTCGAGGAGCTGACGGCCTGGCTCGACGAGCACGAGGACGTGCTCGACGACGACGCGCGGCAGAAGCGCGCGACGAACCCGCTGCGCGTCTTCGACGTCAAGAGCGAGCGGGTGCAGGCCGCGCTCGCCGAGGCGCCGAAGATCGGCGACTCACTCTGCGACGCGTGCCGCGAGCACTTCGACGCGGTCAAGGCGCACCTCGAGAACTACGGCGTCCGGTTCACGCTCACGCCGACCCTCGTGCGCGGGCTCGACTACTACACACGCACGGCGTTCGAGTTCGTGGACGAGGCGATCGGAGCGCAGACCTCGATCTGCGGCGGCGGCCGTTACGACGGCCTGATCGCCGAGCTCGGCGGCGCGCCGACCCCGGGAATCGGCTTTGGCGCGGGGATCGAGCGCCTGCTGCTCTCGCTGGACGAGGAAGGGGTGAAGCCCGACCCCGAGGAGCTCGACGTCTTCGTCGCACTGCAGGACGCCGACTCGAAGTCGCGGGTGCTGCCGCTAGTCCAGGAGCTGCGCCGGCGCGGGCTGAGCGCAGAGGTCGACTACGCCGGGCGCTCGCTCAAGGGCCAGCTCACGCATGCGCGCCGCCTCGGCGCGAAGGCGATCGTCGAGTGGGGGCCGGAGCAGTCGAGCGTGCGGCGACCGGGCCGTGAGGACGAGCAGGTTCCGACCGCAGAGCTCGCGGACAGGCTGCGCGGATGAAGTGGCGCGACCTGGAGGCGGGAGAGCTGCGCAAGGAGCACGTGGGTCGGCGGCTGGCGCTCGCGGGGTGGGTTGCAACCCGGCGCGACCACGGGGGACTCGTCTTCGTCGACCTCCGCGACGAGAGCGGCCTCGCCCAGCTCGTGATCAATCCGGAACGGGCTCCGGCAGCGGCCGAGGTCGCGCACGGGATCCGCAACGAGTTCGTGCTCCGCGCCGAGGGCGAGGTCGTCGCGCGCGCGCCCGAGGCGGTGAACCCTGGGCTTCCAACCGGAGAGGTGGAGCTCCAGGTCGACGACCTCCAGATCGTCTCGCGCTCGGAGCCGCTCCCGTTCCAGCTGGACGAGGAGAACGTGGACGAGCTCATGCGGCTCCGCTATCGCTACCTCGACCTGCGCCGCGAGCCGATGCAGCGGAACCTCCGCCTCTCGGCCGCGGTCGTCGCGGCGATCCGTCGCTTCATGGACGAGCAAGGGTTCGTGGACGTCTGGACGCCGAACCTCACCCGCGCGACGCCGGAAGGAGCGCGCGACTTCCTCGTGCCGGTGCGGCTCAAGCCGGGCAGCTTCTTCGCGCTGCCGCAGTCGCCGCAGCTCTTCAAGCAGACGCTGATGGTCGCCGGCTTCGGGCGCTACTACCAGATCGCGACGTGCTTCCGGGATGAGGATCTCCGCGCCGACCGACAGTTCGAGTTCCGTCAGCTCGACCTCGAGCTCGCGTTCCCGACGCGCGAGGACGTGTGGGAGACGCTGGAGGGCGCGGTCGTCGCGTCCTTCGAGGCGCTCGGCCGCACGCCGCCGGAGCGGCCGTTTCGGAGGCTCACCTGGCACGAGGCGATGGCGCGGTACGGCTCCGACAAGCCCGACCTGCGCTTCGGGCTGGAGCTCCACGACCTGACCGAGCAGACGCGCGACTCGGAGTTCAAGGTCTTCGCCCAGGCGCCGAGCGTCCAGTACCTGACCGTGCCTCAGGAGCTCTCGCGCGCGGAGCTCGCGTCGCTCGAGGAGCTCGCGAAGGAGTGGGGAGGCAAGGGGCTTGCGTATCTCGTCTTCGACGAGGAGGGCGAGGTGCGCTCGCCAATCGCGAAATTCCTGGCCACCGAGACGATCGAGGCGGTGCGGCCGGAGCAGCCCGGCTCGACCGTGCTCTTCGGGGCCGGGGAGCCGGCCCTCGTCGCGCGCGTGCTCTCGGCGGTCCGGAACCACCTCGGCCGAGAGCTCGGGCTGATCGACGAGACGCGGGACGAGTTCCTCTGGGTGACCGACTTCCCGCTCTTCGAGTGGGACGACGACGGCGGGCGCTGGACGTTCAGCCATCACCCTTTCACCGGCGTGAAACCGGGAGACGAGGAGCTGGTCGAGACCGACCCCGGCCGCGCGATCAGCCAGGCCTACGACCTCGTCTGGAACGGGTGGGAGCTCGGCTCGGGCTCGATCCGGATCCACGACCCGGCCATCCAGCAGCGTGTCTTCTCGGTGATGGGCATCACGCCGGAGCAGGCGGAGGAGCGGTTCGGCTTCCTGCTCGAGGTGCTGCGCATGGGTGCGCCGCCGCACGGCGGGTTCGCGCTGGGGATCGAGCGGTTCGTCGCGCTCCTGGCCGGCGAGCAGAACATCCGCGAGGTGGTGGCCTTCCCCAAGCCGGCGAGCGGATCGGATCCGCTGACGGGCGCACCGACGCCGATTGCGCAGGAGATCCTGGTCGAGCTCGGAATTCAGGTCCTGCCGCAGGCAGACTGACGCGCGCCGCTGCAGCAGTCATACTTTCGTTTCGGTCGAACGTCGAGCAGAGGGGCGGTGAGGCATGGCAAGCGAAGGCCGGGAACGAGCATCGCAGTTGACGTCACTGCCTCGCGTCGAGGACCTGCCGAGCGCCGCCGACGGGTTCGACCGGGAGAAGGTTCGCGAAGCCTTCGAGTCCTTCCGCCGCCACACGACGCAGCTACAGGTTCAGCTCCGCGTGCTCCAGGCCGCCGGCCAGAGCGGCACCGAGCCGACCGGTCACGCCGTCCGCATGGACGCGCTCCACATGATCCGCGCCGCGGCCGAGATGGCCGACACCATCGAGCGCGACGCGCAGACCGCTTCGGCCGCGCAGCTTCGCCGCACCGAGGAGGAGGTCACCCGGCGCCAGCGTGAGCTCCAGGAGCGTCAGGCCGATGTCGACCGGTACAAGCAGGAGAGCGAGCGCCAGCGCGCGGAGATGCTGAATGCGGCCAAGAGCGAGACGCGCCAGACGCTCCAAGAGGCGCAGCAGCAGGCCTCACAGGAGGTCACCGAGGCCGAGTCGCGTGCGGCGCGGCTGCTCGAGCAGTCGCGGCACCAGGCGACCGAGCTCACGAATGCCACGCGCGCCGAGGTCGAGCAGACGCTCGAGTGGGCCCGCGGCCAGGCCGGCGCGATCATCAGCCGTGCGCAGGACGGCGCGGAGCAGCTGCTTGCCGCAGCCGGTCTCGGCGACGACGCAATCGACCGCGTGGCGCAATCGATCGTCGCTGCCGCCACCGCGGCCGCCGAGTCGAGCCGCGGGACAGGCGCCTCCGCCGCGGCCTCGCCGCCGCCCCGCGAGCCCGAAGCCGCACCCGAGCCCGAGCCCGAGCCGGAGCCGGAGGCAGAGGCGGAGACCGAGGAGCCGCCGGTCTCTCCCGAGCCCGCATCGTCGGAAGGCGACGCGGCGGACGCCGGGCCGCAGGGCGAAGACGAGAGCACCGGCTAGGCTCGCCCCATGTTGCCGGGCCGGCTCGGTCTTCGCTTCGCGCTCGAGGCGCTGTTCCTCGTCCTGCTGGCGATCGGGGCGGGCCTCGCCGACCTCCGCCCGGCGCTGATCGTCCTCGTGATGGCGGTCGCATGGGTGCTCGTCGCTGCGGCCGAATTCACCGCCGAGCGGATTGCGAGGACGCCGTTGTCGTACCTGTTGCCGCAGCGTCCCGAGGCCCCGGCGGCTGAGGACGAGTCGGCGGCGTGGCCGATGCCGGAGGAGCGGACCGTCGTAGCGCCGCCCGAGCAGCCGCCCGAGCCGGAGCCGGAGCCCGAAGAGAGCGCCGAGGACGAGCGGCTCGACGACACGCTGGCGCCCCCGCCCCGCCGCCGCCGTCGCTCGCTGTTTCGTCGCCGCGAGCGCGAGGAGGAACCGGCGGCGCCCACACCGCCGCGGCACGTGAAGCTCCTGCCGCGACGCTCGGCGCCGCAGTCGAGCCGCGCCGCACACGAGGTGGCGGAGCTCTTCGGCTCGGCCGATTCCGGCGCCGACGCGGAGGAGCGTGAGGAGCGGGGCGGGTGAAGCTGCGGCTCTCGCTGATCCGCTTCCTGCTCGAGGCCGCCTTCCTGGTGCTGATCGCCGCAGCGGCGGGACTCGCCGGCCTCGACACGATCTGGATCGCAGTCACGATGTTCGGCGCCTGGCTCCTGGTCGCGCTCGTCGAGCGCAGCGGGTCGAAGCGTGTGCCCGCGAGCCCCGAGCCCGAGCCCGAGCCCGAGCCGCAGGCTGTCGCCGAGCCGGAGGCCGAAGTCGAGCCAGACCCCGAGGCAGAGTCGGAGCCGGCACCTGAGCCTGAGTCGAAGCGCCGCCGGTTCCTCGCAGCCGCGCCTCCGCAACCTCCGGAGCCCGAGCCGGAGCCCGAGCCCGTCGTCGTCTCGCTCGCACTGCACGACTCGACGCCGCGCACCTGGAATCTCTGGCAGCTCGAGAGCCTGGCCGAGGCGATGAACGGCGACTCACGCGCGGAAGAGCGGACGCTGTTGCTGCTTCACATGCGGGAGTTCTCGGACGCGGCGGGCAACCTCCCGCTCGAGTTCGACCAGCTCGTGCGCGACGCTTTCGGCGCGGAGCTGGCGGGAATCCTGACGTGAGCGCCGCATCGGTGCAGCGTCAGGTCGCGCTTGCGGGAATCGCGCTGCTTGCGGCGATCGTGGCGCTCGCGCTTACCTCCCATGGGAGCAGCCAACCGATCACCGGCCTGCCGCAGCCGGTTCCAGTGGCCGGGGGCGGCTGGTACAGCGCATTGGCTGGAGCGGAGCGCCCCCGCTACGGACGGCGGACTCGCTGCGGGTACCTGCTCGAGCCGGGCACGGAAGGCGTGGTCGACTCCGTCCTCCCGTGCGGGATCCTCGTCTACGTCTCGTACAGGGACGGCCCGCGCATCCTCACGCGCGTGATCGACCGGAGGCCGGTGCTCCCGGGCCGAAAGTTCGACCTCACGCCGAAGCTCGCGGAGGAGCTCGGGATCGACGGGGTGCAGCGCATCCGCTGGGTCTTCGCGCGGTAACTCTGTCGCTACAGTGGGGTCATCGAGCCTGTACGTGCTCGGGGTTTCTCTGTAGAACCAACACCAAGAGAGAGGGAGCTGTCGTTCCACCCGAGGTGCTTCGGCACCGGAGGAGACGCGGCACCCACCTGGCTTGTCCAGGTTCACAACAGGCCTCGAGATACCGGCAGGCTGGAGTGGCGCGGGGGAACCATTCGGTTCCCCCGCGTTCATCGCTAGCCTGGGCTCATGGTCGAAGTCGCCGGCGACGCTTCGAGGGACGGGCGCTGGGCGCTCGTTCGGCTCACCGTCGAGGGCGACCGGATCGTGGGCGCGGAAGCGCCCGGCCTCGACCGGGCGCTCGACGGGCTGACTCTGCTCGAGGCCGCTGCGGTCGGCGGCGACGAGCTCGCGGTCGACGCGCTTGCGAACGCGCTCGCGCCGGTCTTTCGGGCCCAGCCCGAGCCGTGTCGCGTGGCCGTCGCGATGAGCGGGGGCGTCGACAGCGCGGTTGCCCTTCTGCGGGCGGGGGCGGGCGCGATCGGGGTGACCTTGCGGCTGTGGCTCGACCCGCGCGGCCCTGACTCCGAGCGCGCCTGCTGCTCGCCTGAGGCCGTGCTCGCCGCCCGTGCGACCTGCCACCGGCTCGGGATCCCGCACGTGACGCTCGATCTGCGCGAGGAGTTCCGGCGCGCCGTCGTCGAGCCGTTCGTGCGCGGCTACGCCAAGGGATTGACGCCAAACCCCTGCATTCGCTGCAACGGGAGCTTCCGCTTCGCCGAGTTGCTCGCGTTCGCCGAGCGCGCGGGCGCGGGGAGGCTCGCGACCGGTCACTACGCGCGGATCGTCGAGCGCGATGGGCGGTTGCTGCTCGCGCGCGCCGCCGACGCACGCAAGGATCAGTCCTACATGCTCGCGAAGCTCGACCCGCGGTTTCTAGCGCGGCTCTGGTTCCCGCTCGGAGACCAGAGTAAGGACGAGACCCGCACCGAGGCCGAACGAGCCGGGCTCGAGGCCGCCGCGCGCGCCGAGAGCCAGGAGGCGTGCTTCCTCGCCGGCGGCGACTACCGCGACTTCCTCGGCCGGCACGGCCTTCCCTCCGAAGACGGCCCGCTGGTGGACGAGGAAGGCAACGAGGTGGGGCGGCACGGCGGCTTCTGGAGGTTCACGCCCGGCCAGCGCAAAGGCCTCGGCGCCCCGGCGGCCGAGCCGCTCTACGCGCTGCGGAGCGAGGCGAGCACGAACACCGTCGTCGTCGGCCCCCGCGCGGCGCTGGCGACGTCGGAGCTGAGCGTCCGCGGCCGCCTGCACCTACCCGTCGAGCGCGCCGAGATCAAGCTGCGCTACGGCTCCCCGCCGGTCGGCGCACGTGTTATCGCGGAGAGCGACGGCGGTTTTCGGCTGTTGCTCGACCAGCCCGCCTACGGCGTTGCGCCCGGCCAGGAAGCGGTGCTCTACGACCGTGACGCGGTCGTCGGATCCGGCACGATCGTTGCGGATCCTGCAGAAACCTTTCGTCCTGTTCCCGCGTTTGAGTCCCAGGGCGCATGACCGGCGACGAGATCACTCTCACGATCCCGCGTGAAGAGCCGTTCCACGAGGTCGCGCACCTCGTGCTCGGCGGCGTCGCCGCGCGCCTGAACCTGACCTTCGAGAGCATCGACGACCTCGAGACCGCACTCGATGCCGTCCTCGAGCACGCAGCCGAGGAGGGCGAGGTCACCGTGAAGCTCCGGCTCGACGAGGGCGCGATCGTCACGCGCGTAGGCCCGTTTTCGAACGACGGCCTCCGGACCGAGCTCGAGAGCAACGCGGGCGACGGCGTCACGCTCCGCCGCGTCCTCGACACGGTGGTCGACCACTACGAGCTCGGCGGCGACGGCTGGCTCGAGCTCAGGAAGGACCTGGCGAAAGGAGGAGGTGCCACCTGATGCAGGAGAGCGACAAGGCTCTGCTTCGTCGCTACCACGAGCACGGTGACCTCGCCGCCCGCGCCAAGCTGATCGAGCAGTACATGTCGCTCGTGCGCTCGCTTGCGCGACGCTACTCGTACCGCGGCGAGCAGCTCGAGGATCTCGTCCAGATCGGGGCGATCGGCCTGATCAAGGCGATCGACCGCTTCGACGTCAACCGTGGCGTCGAGCTGACGACGTACGCGACGCCGAACATCATCGGCGAGATCAAGCGTCACTTCCGCGACCGCGGCTGGTCGGTCCGCGTTCCACGCGGCCTGCAGGAGCTGAACATCCAGCTCTCGCGCCACATGGAGGAGCTGACCGTGCAGCTCGGACGCTCGCCGACGATCCCGGAGCTTGCGAAGGCCGCCGGAGTCACCGACGAGGAAGTGCTCGAGGCGCTCGAGAGTGGACGCGCGTACAGCTCGCTCTCGCTCTCTGCGGGCTCCGGCGGGCACGACGAGGACGGCGAGCTCGACCCGCTCGAGTCTCTCGGCACGGAGGAGCACCAGTACGAGGTCTCGGAGGACAGAGCGGTGCTGGCGCCGGGCTTCCGCGTGCTCGACGAGCGCGAGCGGAGGATCCTGCACCTGCGCTTCTTCGAGGGCCTGACGCAATCGCAGATCGCGCAGCAGGTCGGGATCTCGCAGATGCACGTCTCGCGGCTGATTCGCCGCTCGCTCGAGAAGATCCGCGACGAGATCGCCGCGGAGGAGCAGCCGAGCCACACCTAGAATCGTCCCGGATGCGCACGACAGCCGAGCTGCGCGCGGGCTACCGCGAGTTCTTCGAGTCGAAGGGCCACACCTTCGCGCCGTCGCGCTCGCTCATTCCCCGCGCGGACGATCGCTCCACCCTGCTGATCTCGGCCGGGATGCAGCCGCTGATGCCGTACTTCCTCGGCTTCGAGGAGCCGCCCGCGCCGCTCTTGACCACCGTGCAGAAGGTCTTCCGCACGCCTGACATCGACGCCGTCGGGCTCGACACTCACCACCTCACCTTCTTCGAGATGCTCGGCAATTTCTCGTTCGGCCAGTACTTCAAGGAGGGCGCGGTTGAGCTCGCCTGGGAGTTCGTCGTCGAGCGCATGAAGCTCGACCTCGACCGGATCTGGGTCAGCGTCTTCGCGGGCGACCCGGAGCTCGGGCTCGGGGAGGACGAGGTCGCGGTTGCGGCCTGGGATAAGGCGGGCATGCCCCCCGAGCGCATCGTGCGCCTGCCGCGGGCGGACAACTTCTGGTCGGTCGGCGGCCCAGGCCCCTGCGGGCCTGACTCGGAGATCTTCTTCGACTGGGGCGAGGAGGTCGGCTGCGGGCGCGCCGAGTGTCAGCCTGGCTGCGAGTGCGAGCGCTTCCTCGAGTTCTGGAACCTCGTCTTCATGGAGTTCGAGCTGCACGCCGACGGCTCGCTGACGCCGCTGCCGAAGCAGAACATCGACACCGGCCTCGGCCTCGAGCGCGGCGCACGGATTCTCCAGCAGGTCGACTCGGTCTACGACACCGATGGCTACCAGACGATCATGCGCTGGATCGCGGAGAAGTCCGGCGTCGCCTACGGTGAGAGCGAGCAGGCGACGAAGGCCCACCGCATCCTCGCCGACCACGGGCGCGGGATGACCTTCCTCGCCGCCGACGGAGTGGCGCCCTCGAACGAGGGCCGCGGCTATGTCATGCGCCGGGTGATCCGCCGCGTTGTGCAGCAGGCGAGCCGAATCGGGCTCGACGCGCCGTTCCTCGCCGGCCTCGCCGCGGTCGTCGTCGAGCAGATGGGCGAGGCGTATCCGGAGGTGGGAGCCAAGCAGGACGAGATCGCGGGCGTGCTCACGGCTGAGGAAGAGCGCTTCGGCGAGACGCTCGCGCGCGGCCTGACGCTCTTCGAGGAGGCCGCGGCCGACGGCGAGATCTCGGGCGAGGAGGCGTTCCGCCTCCACGACACGTACGGTTTTCCGCTCGAGCTCACGCAGGAGCTCGCCCGCGAGCGCGGCCTGCCGGTCGACGACGACGGCTTCCGCGAGCGGATGGAGGAGCAGCGGACGCGGTCGCGCCGGCCGGTGCAGGAGGTCGAGGTCCGCGTCACCGACGGTGCCCGTAGCGAGTTCGTCGGCTACGAGAAGACCGAGTCGCTGACTGCGATCCTCGCGTACGAGGACCTAGGCGACGGCCGGTTCCAGGCGAAGCTCGAGGAGTCGCCGTTCTACGCCGAGGGCGGCGGGCAGGTCAGCGACGGGGGCTTCATCGAAGACGAGGAGACCGGCGCACGAGCCGAGCTCGTGATGGCCACGCGGCTCTCCGGCGACGACCAGGTGCTGACCTTCGAGGGCGAGGGTTTCAAGGCCGGGATGCGCGTGCGGGCGGTCGTCCCGTGGCGGGAGCGCTTTCCGACGATGGCCAACCACACGGCGACGCACCTCCTCCACAAGGCGCTGCAGGAGGTCCTCGGCGACCACGCGCGGCAGGCCGGTTCCGCGGTTCGCCCCGACAAGCTGCGCTTCGACTTCGCTCACCCACAGGCGGTGACCGACGACGAGCGTGTGGAGATCGAGCGCCGCGTGAACGAGGCGATCTTCCGCAACCTCCCGGTGCGCGCCTACATCGTCCCCATCGCCGAGGCGCGGAACCTCGGCGCGATGATGCTCTTCGGCGAGAAGTACGGGGACGAGGTGCGCGTGGTCGACGTCGCCGGCTACTCGCGCGAGCTCTGCGGCGGCACGCACGTACGGGCTACGGCCGAGATCGGCCCGTTCGTGATCACCTCCGAGAGCTCGGTCGGTTCCGGCACGCGGCGGATTGAGGCGGTCACTTCGGGCGAGGCGTACGCGCTGCTCCACGGGCGCGCGCACGAGGCGGAGGAGCTGCGCGCCGAGCTCGAACGCGTGCGCAAGGAGGGGCCGAAGCGCGAGGAGAAAGTCGACGTCCGGGTCGAGCCGCACCGCGAGGAGTCGATCGGCGGCGTGAACGTCTTCGTCGGCAGCGCGAGCGGCGTCGACGCCGACGTGCTGCTCGAGGAGTCGGACCGCATCAAGCAGGAGCGCGCGCCGGCGGCGGTCGTGCTCGGCGCGAGCGAGGACGGGCGGGTGCACCTGGTCGCGAACTTCGACAGCTCGCTGGAAGGCCGTCTCGACGCGGTCGCCGTGATTCGTGCCGCGGCGGCCGAGGTCGGCGGCGGTGGCGGCGGCCGCGCGACGATGGCGCGCGCCGGCGGCAAGAGCCCGGAGAAGCTCGGCGACGCGCTCGCAAAGGCGGAGGAGGCGCTGCGCGAGGGTCTCTCGTGAAAGTGGTGGCGCTCGACTACGGATCCGCCCGGACCGGCATCGCCGTCTCGGACCCGACCGGCACGATCGCGCGTCCGTTCGGCGTGGTCGAACGGGCCGCAAGCGAGGCCGGGCTCGAGCGGCTTGCGCAGATCGTTCGCGACGAGGGTGCCGAGCGGGTCGTCGTCGGCCTGCCGCTGACCCTGCGCGGCGAGCACGGAGCGCAGGCCCGTGAGACGGACGCCTTCGTCGAGGCGCTGCGGGCACAGCTCGACGTCCCGGTCGAGAGCTACGACGAGCGGTTCACGACCGGGCTTGCCGCCGGCCACGGCTCGGCCGACGCACCCGAGGACGCGCGCGCCGCGGCCCACCTGCTGTCGAGCTATCTCGCGTGGTCGAGCGGCGCGGCGGAGTGATGCCGCCGCGGCCGCGGCCGCCGAGGCGGACACCGCGGTCGGTGGTCTACCGGCGCCGCCTGCTCGCGCTCGTGGTGCTGCTCGCGGGCCTCGCGGTCGCGTGGTTCGCCATCGCGAGCAGCGGCAGCAGCAACAAGCCGAAGCCGCCGCCGCCGACGGTGCTCGCGCGGCCGAAGCCCTTTCGCGTCGTCTTCCCCGAGGGGTTCACGCGGAAGCAGATGGCCGAGCGCGTGACCGTCGTCGCCGCGATCGCGCAGCGCGAACGGGGCAAGCACGTCCGCCTGTCGGCGAAGGCATACCTCGCTGCCACGGCGAGGCCCAGGCGGGAGCCGGGATTTGGGCCGAAGGCGTATCCGCTCGAGGGCTTCCTCTTCCCGGCCACGTACGACTTCACGGTGCGCACGACCTCCGCCCAGCTCGTCGCCGCGCAGCTGAAGGCGTTCCGGCTCAACTGGGCGAAGCTGAATCTCGCGTACGCGCGCTCGAAGAACCTGACCCCGTACGACGTCCTGACGATCGCGTCGATGATCGAGAAGGAGACGCCGGCGCCCGAGGAGCGGCAGCTCGTCGCCGGGGTGATCTACAACCGCCTGCACCGCGGCATGACCCTGGGGATCGACGCGACGTTGCGCTACGGACTCGACATCCCGCCGACCGAGTCGATCCACCAGTCCCAGCTCGACAGCACGACTCCGTACAACACGCGAAAGTTTCCGGGCCTGACGCCGACGCCGATCGCGAGCCCGGGCCTCGCCTCGCTCCAGGCGGCAGCACACCCGGCGAAGACGAACTACCTGTTCTTCGTCGCGAAACCGGACAAGAAGCACCACTTCTTCACGGCGAGCTCCGCGGCGTTCGAGCGCTACAAGGCCCAGCACGGCTACGGATGAGCCGCGTCGCTTTGCTCGGCAAGCCGGTGGCCGAGTCGCTCTCGCCCCGGATGCAGAACGCGGCCTTCGCGGCGGCCGGGCTCGACTGGGAGTACGTGGCGCGGGAGGTCGAGCCGGAGGCGCTCGAGGAGATTGTGCGGGAGCTCGTGGCCCAGGGGTATGTGGGCGCAAACGTGACGATCCCGCACAAGGAGGCTGTGGCCGCGCTGTGCGACGAGGCCGAGGGCGAGGCCGTGAACACGCTCCTCTTCCGCGACGGGCGCGTGCTCGGCTTCAACACCGACAAGGAGATCGTGGTGGGGATCGTTGCCGAGCGGGCCTGCCTGATCGGCGCCGGCGGTGCGGCGAAGGCGCTCGTGCCTGCACTGCCTGTTGAAGTCCGCTGGTTCTCGCGCGGCGGCGAGTGGCCGCCCGACGCGGAGGGCTGCGACCTGATCGTGAACGCCACACCGGTGCGCGACGAGTTGCTCGTCACGCCTCGCCGAGAGCACGCGGTGGTCGATCTCGCGTACCGCGCGGACGGTTCGCCGACTGTGCTCGTGACGGCCGCGCGTGAGGCGGGCTCTCGCGTCGTGGTCGACGGGTTCGAGGCGCTGGTTCGTCAGGGCGCGGCGTCGTTCGAGCTCTGGACGGGGAGGACAGCGCCTGTCGGCGCGATGCGGAGCGCCCTAGGCTTAGCCGCATGACGCTCAGCCTCGTCACTGCGGGCGAGTCGCACGGGCCTGCGCTCGTGGCGATTCTCAGCGGTCTCCCGGCGGGGCTCACCCTCGACCGGGCGGCGATCGACGCTGACCTCGCGCGGCGGCAGCAGGGCTACGGGCGCAGCCCGCGGCAGCAGCTCGAGCAGGACGCGGTCGAGGTACTCGCGGGCCTGCGGCACGGCCGCACCCTCGGGACGCCGCTCGCGCTCGTCGTGCGCAACCGCGATCACGCGAACTGGGAGTGGGGGATGGACCCGTGGCAGCCGGAGGGCGAGGCGGCGGGGAAGGGGACGAAGCCCGTCACGCTTCCTCGCCCGGGGCACGCAGATCTCGCCGGCTCGCTCAAGTTCGGGCTTGCCGATGCGCGCGACGCACTCGAGCGCGCGAGCGCCCGGCAGACCGCGGTGGCCGTGGCGGCCGGCTCGGTGGCAAAGGCGCTGCTCACGCACATCGGGGTAGATGTCCGCGGCGAGGTCGTCACGGAGGGGCTCGAGCAGCGGATCGACGACGCGCGCGCCGAGCGCGACACGGTCGGCGGCGTCGTCGAGGTGCGCGCCGAGGGCGTGCCGCCGGGGCTCGGCTCGTACGCCTCGAAGGACGAGCGCCTGGACGCGCGGCTCGCCGCCGCGCTGATGGGGATCCAGGCCGTCAAAGGCGTCGAGATCGGCGCCGGGTTCGAGCTCGCCGGGCGGCGCGGCTCGGAGGCGCACGACGAGATCCTCGCGCGGGACGACGGGACGCTCTACCGGGAGACGAACCTCGCGGGCGGGATCGAGGGCGGCGTCTCCAACGGCGAGCCCGTGGTCGTGCGGGCGGCGATGAAGCCGCTCCCGACGCTGATGCGGCCGCTCCGGTCGGTCGACCTCGAGACCGGCGAGGCCGGCGAGGCGCTCGTCGAGCGCAGCGACGTTGCGGCCGTCGAGGCCCTGGCGGTCGTCGCCGAAGCCGCGGTCGCGTTCGAGCTGGCCCGCACGGCCCGGGAGAAGTTCGGCGGCGACTCGCTGGCGGACTTCGTCGGCGCGTTCCGTGCGTATCTCGAGCGGATCCCGTGGCGCACGCCCTAGACCGTCACGTCGCGCTCGTCGGCTTCATGGGCGCGGGCAAGACGACGCTCGGGATCCAGGTTGCCGAGCGGCTCGGGCGCACCTTCGTCGACCTCGATCGCGAGCTGGAGCGGACGCTCAGGCTGACGATCCCTGAGCTCTTCGTGCAACGCGGCGAGACCGAGTTCCGCGTGCTCGAGGCCGAAGCGGCGCTCGACACGCTTCGCAACGCGCGGCCGGCGGTGGTCGCGCTCGGCGGCGGCGCGATCGAGACCGAGGCGGTCCGGCGCGCGCTGGGTGAGCGGGCGCTGACGGTGCTGCTCGACGTGGATCCCGGGATCGCCTGGACGCGCGTCGGCGGCAGCGGCCGGCCGCTCGCGCGCGACGAGGAGAGCTTCCGCGCTCTCTTCGAGCGGCGGCGCCCGCTGTACGCGGACGTGGCCGATGCCGTCGCGCAGGACGTGGACGGCGTCGTGCTCGCGGCGGCCGGGATCGTCGTCGAGCACGGTGCGCTCGCGCGGCTTCCTGAGCTGCTGCCCGACGGCGAGGTGGAGGTGATCGGCGACGCGACCGTGCTCGGGCTCCACCGCCCGCCGGTCGACGGCCCCGTGCACGCGCTGCGGGGCGGCGAGGAGGCGAAGAGCCTCGGCGCCGTCGAGCGGCTCTGGCGCGAGCTGCGGCTCGGGCGCGACGGGACGATCGTCGCGTTCGGCGGCGGCTGCACGACCGATGCCGCCGGGTTCGCGGCCGCCACGTACCTGCGCGGGGTCGGCTGGATCGCGGTGCCGACGACGCTCGTCGGCCAGGTCGACGCGGCGATCGGCGGCAAGACCGCGGTCAACCTCCCCGAGGGCAAGAACCTCGTCGGCGCCTTTCACTGGCCGCTGGCGACCTCGATCGACCCGGTGCTGCTCGAGACGCTGCCGAAGCGCGAGCGTCGGGCTGGAATGGCCGAGGTGGTCAAGACGGGGTTGCTCGCGGGCGAGCCGCTCTGGGAGCTTCCGGAGACGGAGTTTGTACGTCGCTGCGCGGCATACAAGTCGGCGGTGTGTCTGCGCGACCCGCAAGAGCAAGGTGACCGGGCCGTGCTCAACCTCGGGCACACCTTCGCGCACGCGCTCGAAGCGGCCGCCGACTATCGGCGGCTGAGCCACGGCGAGGCGGTGGCGCTCGGCCTGCTCGCGGCGCTGCGGCTGTCCGACCTTGACACCGCGGCTGTCGAGGAAGTGCTGCAACCGCAGCCCGCGCAAGTGAGCCGCGACGCAGCCTGGGCCGCGCTCGCGCGTGACAAGAAGTCCGTGAACGGCTCGCCGCGCCTCGTGCTGCTCGAAGCTCCCGGCAAGCCGGTCACAGGGGTCGAGCTTCCCGAGGCGCGGGTGCGCGCGGCTCTCGACGAGCTGATCGTGGACTGAGCGTCACACTTCCGTTCCCGGGTCTGACACCAGAACGATCGGCTTGGGCGCTCCGATCCGGGACGTTCGGTCACAGTTCCGTTCGCGTGTCTGACACCGGGGTAGAGTCGCCGGCGTGCGCGTCGCCGTCCTCAACGGGGTCAACCTGGACGTCCTCGAGCGGCGTGACCCGGCGCTTTATGGCGGCTTGAGCCTGAACCAGCTCGAGAGCAAGATCTACCAGTGGGCGCGCGAGCTCGAGCTCGTGGCCGACTGCCGCCAGACGAACAGCGAGGGCGAATACATCGGCTGGTGCCACGACGCGCTCGACTGGGCGGGCGGGTTGATCGTCAACCCGGGGGCCTGGACGCACTACAGCTACGCCGTACGCGATGCGGTCGAGCTGTTTACGGTGCCGGTCGTGGAAGTGCACCTCTCAAACATCGAGGAGCGCGAGGAATGGCGGCGGCACTCGGTGGTCGCCGACCTCGCGGCTGCGCGCGTCCTCGGGAAGGGCCCCGACGGCTACCGCGAGGCGCTCGCATTCCTGGCGGAGCCGCGCGCATGAGCCGCGTCGACGAGCTTCGCCGTTCGCTCGAGGAGCCGTTGCTCGTCTCGAACCCGGTCAACGTTCGCTACCTGGTCGGCTTCTCGAGCTCGAACGCGGCCCTGCTGGTCGAGCCCGAGCGCGTTCAGCTCTTCACCGACTTCCGCTATGCCGAGGCTGCGCGTGCCGTCGAAGGCACCGAGTTCGTCGAGACGAAGCGCTCGCTGTACGCGGCGCTCGCGGAGCTGCTCGACGGTCCGGTCGGCTTCGAGGCGGACGCGGTCAGCTACACGGAGTGGCAGACTCTCAGCGGCGGCCCCGCCGAGCTTGTCCCGCGGCGCGGCTTCGTCGAGGCGCTACGCGCGGTCAAGGACAAAGACGAGCAGGAAACGTTGCGGCGGGCGGGCGAGATCACAAGCAAGGCATACGAGCGCTTCGCCGACGAGCGCTTCGTCGGCCGCACCGAGCGAGAGCTGGCCTGGCGGCTCAACGAACTCTTCCACGAGCTCGGCGCCGATGCTCAGTCCTTCGAGTCGATCGTGGCCTCCGGGCCCAACAGCGCCCGGCCGCACGCGAGGCCGACGGACAGAGAGCTGCAGGCCGGCGAGACCGTCGTGATCGACGCCGGCGCGATGATCGACGGCTACTGCGCCGATTGCACCCGGACCTTCGCCACCGGGCCGCTGCCCGACGACCTGAAGCACGCCTACGAAACCTGCCTGGAGGGCCAGCTCGCAGGGCTCGAAGCCGTACGGCCCGGCGTCACCGGCGTGGATGCCGACGCGGCTGCGCGCGACAAGATCGAGGCGGCCGGACTCGGCGAGAAGTTCGGCCACGGCCTCGGCCACGGCGTCGGGCTCCAGGTGCACGAGGCGCCGCGTCTCTCGCGCGAGTCGAGCGACACGCTGGTCGCCGGGAACGCCGTCACGGTCGAGCCCGGCGTCTACCTCGAGGGTCTCGGCGGGATCCGGATCGAGGACCTCGTGATCATCGGGGATGACGGCCCGGAGGTCCTCACGAGCTCGACGAAGGACCTGGTGACGGTCAGCTAGAGTCGCCGCCCGTGGCCGAGACCGTCACCACGAACCAGTTCCGGAACGGGATGCACATCCAGCTCGAGGGCTCGGTGTGGCGCATCCTCGATTTCCAGCACGTGAAGCCCGGCAAGGGCGGCGCCTTCGTGCGCTCGCGGCTGCGCAGCCTCGACTCGGGCGCCGTCGTCGACAAGACCTTTCGCGCGGGCGAGAAGTTCCCGCGCATCCGGACCGAGGTGAAGGACGTCCAGTACCTCTACGACTCCGGCGACGAGGTCGTGTTCATGGATACCGGCACGTACGAGCAGTTCTCGCTGCCGCACGCGACGGTCGAAGATGCGCTGCCTTACCTCGAGCCGAGCTCGACGGTCCAGGTGCTCGAGGTGGACGGCAAGCCGGCGGGCGTACAGATGCCGTCATCGGTCGAGCTAGCCGTGACGGCAACGGAGCCCGGCGTCCGCGGCGACACGGTCTCGAACGTGACGAAGCCGGCGACGCTCGAGACGGGCGCGACCGTGCAGGTGCCGCTCTTCGTGAACGTGGGCGACCGGATCAAGGTCGACCCGCGCGAAGGCCGCTACATCTCGCGCGCGTAGCGGGCGTTAGGCTCCCGGCGTGCCTGCGCTCGTGGACACGACGATCCGACTGCTGAGCCAGGAGCCGCTCGCCGGGCTGATGCCGACGGCTGAGCTGCTGCGGCTCGCCGAGATCCTCGACGACGCCGGGTTCGCCTACCTCGAGGTCTCGGGCGGCGGCGTCTTCGACACGTCGGTTCGCCGCGGCGTCGAGAGCCCGTGGGAGCGCATCCGCGCGCTGAACGAGCGCACGAAGACGCCGCTTGCGATGGCGCTCCGTGGGCGTTTCCTCGTCGGCTCGCGGCCCGTCGGCGGGGAGTTCGTCAGCCGCTTCGTCGCCTCGGCCGCCGAGAGTGGCATCGAGGTCTTCCGCCTGCACGACCCGCTGAACGACGTCGAGAACCTGCGCGAGGCCGGCCAGGCCATCACCGACGCCGGCAAGGAGTTCGACGCGGGGCTCGTCTACGGCTCTGGCTACACGAACGAGACCGAGGCGCTCGTCGAGCAGGCGCGCAAGCTTCCCGACCTCGGCGCCGCGCGCGTGCTCCTGCACGACCCGTCGAGCTCGCTCCAACCGCACCGCGCGCAGGAGCTCGTGGGCACGCTGGCCGAGGCGAGCGGCCTGCCCGTCGGCCTCTACTGCCAGGGCGCCGGCGGCAACGCTCTCGCCGCCGGGCTCGACGCGGTGCGCGCGGGAGCGGATCTCGTTGCGTGCGCGGTGTACCCGGTCGCGCTGACCGTCCACCGGATCTCGGGCGAGGCGATCGCGGAAGCGCTCTCCGGGCTCGGACACGACACCGGCGTCGACGTCGACGCGCTCTGGCGCGCTGCCGAGCTCGTCGACGAGCACATCGGCGACCAGCCGGTGACGCCGCTCGCGCCGCGCATCGCGGTCCGCGCGGCGGAGCACAAGGTGCCGCCCGGCCTTGTCGCGGCGCTCGACGGCCATTTGCGGGCGCTCGCGGCCGGCGACCGGCTCGACGAGGTGCTCGACGAGCTCGCGAAGATCCGCGAGGAGGTCGGCTGGCCGCCGATCGCCTCCCCGATCGGCCAGATCCTCGGCTCACAGGCGCTGCTGCATGTGCTCTCGGCGACCCGCTACCAGACCGTCGTCGACGAGCTGCGCGCGCTGATCGAAGGGCGCTACGGAACCCCACCCGGGCCGATCGACGCCACTGTGCGGCGCGCGGTCTCGCTGTCGGGCGGTGCGCCCGAGGAGGAAGCCCCGGTCGACCTCGAGTCGCTGCGGGTCGAGGCAAAGGACCTGGCCTCGAGCGAGGAGGAGCTCCTGCTGCTTGCGCTCTTCGGCGAGGAGGCCGAGCCACTGCTGTCGACGATCCGCGGCCGGGCGAGCGGCGACGACAGCCTCGCGGCCGGCGGCGTCGACCAGGCGCGGGCCGAGCGGATCCGCGAGCTCGTGCGCATCGTCCAGGAATCGGGCGTCGGCGAGGTGACGATCGAGGAGGCCGGGATGCGCGTCTCGGTCCGGCGGACGCCCGAGCCGCTCGAGCAGCGGCTTGCGCCAGCGCCCGAGCCCGACGGCGAGCAATCTCTCGCGCCGCCGGACGCTGCGCCCGCCACCGACGGTCTCACTCGCGTCGAAGCGCCGATGGTCGGCGTCTTCTACCGGGCTCCGCAGCCGGGCGCACCGCCGTTCGTGCAGGAGGGCGACGCCGTGGCGCCCGGGCAGACGCTCTGCATCCTCGAGGCGATGAAGCTGATGAACGAGATCAAGGCCGACTCACCCGGGGTGGTCCGCGCGATCCATGTCGGGAATGCGGAGCCGGTGGAGTTCGGCCAGCTGTTGTTCGAGCTCGAGCCGGTCGGCCCGCCGCCCCTCGACGCGGTCTAAGTGGGCCACTGATGTTCAGACGCGTCCTGGTCGCCAACCGCGGAGAGATCGCCGTTCGCGTGATCCGCGCGCTGCACGAGAACGACGTCGAGGCCGTCGCCGTCTATTCGACCGTCGACAGGGACTCGCTGCACGTGCGTCTCGCCGATCGGGCCATCTGCGTCGGCCCGCCGCAGGCGAACGAGAGCTATCTGAAGATCCCGTCGCTGATCGCAGCCGCGACGACCACCGGCTGCGACGCGGTGCACCCGGGCTACGGCTTCCTGGCGGAGAACCCCGCGTTTGTCGAGGCCTGCGCCGACAACGACCTCGTCTTCGTCGGCCCGGACGCGGACGTGATGGCGCGGATGGGCGACAAGGTCGAGGCGAAGCGGGAGATGCGCGAGGCAGGCGTGCCGCTCGTCCCGGGCACGGAGGGCGCTACGACGGTCGAGGACGCGCGCGAGGCCGCGGACGAGATCGGCTACCCGGTGCTGTTGAAGGCCTCGGCCGGGGGCGGCGGCAAGGGCATGAGGCTCGTGAGCGACCCGGACCAGCTCGAGTCGGCGTACGGCATGGCCGCGATGGAGGCCGAGGCCGCCTTCAGCGACGGCAGCCTCTACCTCGAGAAGGCGGTCTCGCACGCGCGCCACGTCGAGATCCAGGTGCTCGCCGACGGGCAGGGCGGCGTGCTCACCCTCGGCGAGCGCGAGTGCTCGATCCAGCGCCGCCACCAGAAGCTCCTCGAGGAATCGCCCTCGCCGGCGCTCGACGCCGAGACGCGCGAGGCGATGGAGGCCGCCGCCGAGCGCGCGTGCCACGCGATCGGCTACCGCAACGCCGGTACCTTCGAGTTCCTGCTCGGGCCCGAGCGCGCGTTCTACTTCATCGAGCTGAACGCGCGGCTGCAGGTCGAGCATCCGGTGACGGAGCTCGTGACCGGGATCGACATCGTGCGCGAGCAGCTCCGCGTCGCCTCGGGCGAGAGGCTGGAGCACACCGGTCGCGCCGAGCGTCGCGGCCACGCGATCGAGATCAGGCTGAACGCCGAGGACCCGCGCAACGACTTCGCTCCCGCGCCCGGGCGGATCACGCGCTTCCGGCCGCCGCTCGGCCCGGGCGTGCGGCTGGACACCCACATCGAGGACGGCTACGTCGTGCCGCCGCACTACGACTCGCTGCTCGGCAAGCTGATCGTCTGGGACGAGACACGCCCCCATGCGATCGACCGTGCGTTGCGCGCGCTCGGGGAGCTCGTGCTGGAAGGGGTGCCGACGACGCGGGAGCTCGCGATCGACATCCTCCGGAGCGAGGAGTTCGGCAGCGGCCGCTACTCGACCGGGTTCCTCGCCGAAGCGTCGGCGCGGCTGCCCGCGATCGTCGGCTGATGGCCGGCCGCCGGGCCGCTCGCCGAACGGCACTCGTGCTCCTCTACCAGTGGGACGTCACCGGCCAGGAGCTCGCGTCGCTCTACGAGGGCGAGATCGACCCGTTCTCGCGTGAGCTGGCCGAGACCGTCGTAGAGCGGCACGAGGAGCTCGACGAGCGCATCACCGCGGCCGCCGACGAGTGGACGGCCGACCGCCTCGGAGCGCTGGAGCGCAACATCCTGCGCATCGCGATCGTCGAGCTCGCGCGGGACGACGTGCCGGTCGAGGTGGCGATCGACGAGGCCGTCACGCTCGCCAAGCGCTACTCCTCCGAGGACGCTGGAAGGCTCGTGAACGGCATACTCGGCCAGATTGTGAAGGAGGCACCAGCATGAGCGACTCAGCGGAGCAGCGCCTGAGGAGCGCCGAAGAGCTGCTCGACCGGCTCGAGCGGACGCGCGGCCGGCTCGAGGAGACGAAGAACCCCGACGAGGCGATCGAGATCCTCACCGAGCTCTCGGAGATCGCGAAGGAGGTCGAGTCGCAGCTCCAGCAGGCGAAACGGGAGGCCGAGTCGTGACCGCTCCCGACGAGCTGCGCGACCTCGTCGAGTCGTACCTCGCCGAGCTCGCGCTGACGCCGGAGCTCGGCGGGCTGGAGGAGTCGATCCGGCACGCGCTCGCCGGCGGTGGCAAGCGCGTGCGGCCGGTGCTGTGCCTCGCGACCGCGGAGGCCGCGGGCGTCGACGCGGAGACGGCGCTGCCCGCAGCGGCGGCGCTCGAGCTCGTGCACACGTTCTCGCTCGTGCACGACGACCTGCCGGCACTCGACAACGACGAGGTGCGGCGCGGCCGGCCAAGCACCTGGGCGGCGTTCGGCGAGGCGGTGGCGGTGCTGGCGGGCGACGCCCTGCTGGCGGAGGCTCTCCGGCTCGCGCTGTCGTACCCGTCCTCCGCGGTGGCGCGCGAGCTCGTCCAGGCGACGCTCGGGATGATCGGCGGCCAGCACCTCGACATCAGCGGCGGAGGCGACGACCTGGCCGCGCTGCACCGGCTGAAGACCGGGTGCCTCTTCTCTGCGTCGGTCGCGTGCGCGCTCTGGGTGGCGGAGGTGCCCGAGGCGGAGCAGCGGCCCTGGCGGGCGTTCGCGGACGAGGTCGGCCTGCTCTTCCAGATCGTCGACGACATCCTCGACGAGGACGGCTACGTGCTCGAGCAGGGCGCCGAGGGCGCACGGCAGCTCGCCGACGAGGCGGCCGAGCGGGCGCAGGCGCGGCTGGCGGAGATTCCCGCCGACACCTCCGAGCTCGCCGGGATCGTCGCCGGGCTCGCGGCCCGTACATCCTGAAGAAGCGGCTCGACGTGCTGCTGGTGGAGCGAGGGCTTGCCGAGAGCCGTGCGCAGGCGCAGGCACTCGTCCTCGCCGGCCGCGTGCCCGGCTACGACAAGGCCGGCCAGCAGGTCGACGAGTCTGCGGAGCTGTCGGTCAGCGAGGGAGCAAGGTTCGTCTCGCGCGGCGGCGAGAAGCTGGCACACGCGCTCGATGCGCTGGCGGTCGACCCGTCGGGCCGCGATAGCCTCGACGTCGGTGCCTCGACCGGCGGGTTCACCGATGTGCTCCTGCAGCGCGGTGCAGCCCGGGTGATCGCGCTCGACGTGGGGTACGGACAGCTGCATCCACGGCTGCGCGAGGACCCGCGCGTGACCGTGCTGGAGCGGGCGAACATGCGCGAGGTGAAGGAGCTGCCGTTCGCGCCCGAGCTCGTCGTCTGCGACGTCTCCTTCGTCAGCGTCCGCAAGGCGCTACCTCCGGCGCTTGCGCTGGCGGCTCCGGGGTGGGAGGCCGTCGTGCTCGTCAAGCCGCAGTTCGAAGCCGGTCGCGGCGAGGCGCGGCGCGGGGTCGTGCGCGACCGCGACGTGTGGCGGCGCGTGCTGCTGGAGGTGGCGGGCGACGCGCCGGGCTGGGGAGCGAACGTCGCGGGCGTCGTAGACTCCGGGCTGCCCGGCCCGAAGGGCAACCGTGAGTTCTTCCTGCACCTCGTCCAGCGACAGCGGCCGGAGACCCCCGATGAGCTCGAGCACTGGATCGACGACGCGACGGCCTGAGGTGCGGCGAGTGGCCGTCATCACCCACGGTCGCGAGGAGGCGAGCAGCGAGCCGCTCGCGCGCCTGCGTGCCCTCGCCGAAGCGCGCGAGATCGAGCTCGTGCTGCCAGAGGAGGAGGTTGCGAAGCACGGCGACGGGGCGGCCGGCGACGTCACGAGCACAGACCTCGCGGTGGTGCTCGGCGGCGACGGCACGATGCTCCGCGCGCTGAGGCGCTTCCTCGGGACGCAGGTGCCGGTGCTCGGCGTCAACTTCGGACGGGTCGGCTTCCTCGCATCCATCGAGGCGGACGGGCTCGAGGACGGCGTCGGACGCGCCTTCTCGGGCGACTACCAGGTCGTCGAGCTGCCGGCCCTCGAAGCGGCGGCCGGCGGAGAGCGGTGGCAGGCAGTCAACGACGTGGTGGTGACGAGCTCGACGATCGGCCGGATGATCGAGCTCGGCTGGGAGATCGGCGGCGAGGACCTCGGCTCGTCGCACTGCGACGGGCTGATCTGCTCGACGCCGTCGGGGTCGACGGCCTACAACCTCTCGAACGGAGGCCCCGTCCTCGTGTGGGGCCTCGACGCGATGGCGCTCACGTTCGTCGCGCCGCACTCGCTGCACGCCCGGCCGCTCGTCGTCCCGCGCGGGCGTGGGCTGACGGTGACCAACAGGACGAGCGACGTGGGGGCGAAGGTGCTCGCCGACGGCCAGCCCGTGCACGAGCTGGCTCCCGGCGACGGGGTGGAGGCGCGGCTCTCCGAGCATCGCAGCCTGCTCGCGACGCTTCCCGAGAGCACGTTCTTCAGCCGCTACCGGCGAACCTTCGGCGCCGAGTGATTTGACACAGAATCGGCGCACTTTCGTCACACACACGCGCGCGCCGGGCCGGTACCGTCCCTAACCCCCTCCCACCCAGGGGCGCGCGCGTGAACAGAACTACGGTCGCCGGCACCTGTCGATTTGCGCGGGTCGCCGCACGGCGCGTGCCGACGTAGCATCCAGGCGTGCTCCGGCGCCTGCGCATCGAGAACCTCGTGCTCATCCGCAGCGCCGAGCTGGCCTTCGCGCCGGGCCTCAACGCGATCACCGGCGAGACGGGGGCCGGGAAGACGATCCTCGCGCAGGCGATCGGCCTCCTCCTCGGCGCGCGCGGGGACGCGGCGCTCGTCGGGCCGGATGCGGACGACGCCTACGTCGAGGCCGAACTCGATCCCCCGCCCGGTTTCTTCGACGACGACGAGCTCGCGGCGCTAGCGGAGCTCCGGCCGGAGGACGAGGACGGCCTCGTGCTGGCGCGCCGCGTCTTCCCCGACGGGCGCACGCGCGCCTACGCCTGGGGCCGCAGCGCCGCGCGTGAGGACGTTGCCGCCGCCGCCGAGCGGCTGATCGCCATGTCCGGGCAGTTCGAGCAGCGCCGCCTGGCGCGCCCCGCCTACCAGCTCGATCTCCTGGACGCGTTCGCCGGCGACGAGCAGCAGCGCCGGCGAGCCGCTCTGCGCGCGGCCTGGCGCGAGCTCGGCGTTGCGCGAAGGCGGCACGAGGAGCTGACGCAGAACGCCGCCGCCGCAGAGGCTCGACTGGCCGAGCTGCGGGCGCTCGTCGAGGACACCGAGGGTCTCGCTCCCGACACCGAGGACGCGTTGCGCACCGAGCGCGAGCGTCTGCGGCACGTGACCGAGCTGGCGGAAGGCGTATCCGTGGCCGGCGAGGCGCTGGCGCCCGACGAGGGGGCCGGCGCGTCTGGCCTTGTCGCCGTCGCGGAGCGCGCGATCGCACCCCTGGAGCGGCTGGCTCCGGAGCTCGAGCGCGCGGGCAACGAGCTTCGCGACGTCGAGCTGCGACTCCGGGAGGCCGCATCGGAGCTGCGCGCGTTCCTGGCCTCGCTCGAGGCGGAGCCGGACCGCCTGGAGCAGATCGAGTCCGAGCTCGACCGGGTCGCGGCCACGCGCCGGCGTTTCCGCTGCGAGACCTACGAGGAGCTGCTCGCTCGTGCCGCCGAAGCTCGCGCCGAGCTGGCGGAGCTCGACGGCGGCGCCGATCCGGTTGCCGCGGCCGCGAAAACGTTGGCTGAGGCCGAGACGCGCGCGAGCGCGCTCGCCGACGAGCTGAGCACCGCGCGGACGGCCGCGGCCGACCCCTTCGCGCAGTCGGTTGCGGAGGAGCTCCGCGGCATCGGCCTCGGCGACGGCGAGTTCCGGGTCGACCTGCGCGAGCGCGAGCCGACCGCGACGGGCGCGGACGAAGCGGCGTTCCTGATCCGGCCGAACGTGGGAATGCCGTTCGCCCCGGTCGCCGAGACCGCTTCCGGCGGTGAGCTCTCACGGATTGCGCTCGCGATAGCGGCCGTGGGCGGCGGAGAGACGATGGTCTTCGACGAGATCGATGCGGGCATCGGCGGCCAGACCGCGCATGCGGTCGGCGAGACGTTGCGGCGGCTCGCCACGCGCGCACAGGTGGTGACGATCACGCACCTGCCGCAGATCGCGTCGCTCGCCGACCGGCACTTCCGCGTCGAGAAGGTTCCCGGCGACCCGACGCACACGACCATCGAGGCGCTGGGCGAGGACGAACGGCGCGACGAGCTCACGCGGATGCTCGGAGGCGAGCAGTTCATCTCCGCGGTTCAGCAGGAACGATGAATTTCGTCGAGTTCACCGGCCGCGCCCGACTGGGCCGGCGGACGAAGAACCTCGTCAGCCGACTCGGGCCCGACGACGTCGCGATCATCGACCACCAGGACATCGACCGCGTCTCGGCGGAGGAGCTGCTCGAGTCGGGCGTCCGCGTCGTGGTGAACGTCTCGGCCTCGCAGACCGGGCGCTTCCCGAACCCGGGGCCGCTGCTGCTCGTCCGCGGCGGCGTGTGCTTGATCGACGCGCCGGGCGCGCCGCTCTTCGAAGAGCTGAGCGACGGCGACGACGTCAGCGTCCGCGGTTCGAGCGTCTTCCGCAACGGCACCTGCCTCGCAAGCGGGCGCACGCTCGCCGCCGACGAGCTCGGCCGCGCCCTCGCCGAGCAACAGGGGCGCGTGACCGAGGCGCTCGAGGGCTTCGCCGAGAACACGCTGCGGTACCTGCGCGACGAGGGCCGGCTGCTCGCGCAGGGAATCGACTTCCCGCCGATCGAGACGAGATTTCGCGAGCGGCACGCGCTCGTCGTCGCGCGCGGGCCCGGCTACAAGCGCGACCTCGCGATCGTGCGGCCGTACGTGCGCGACTTCAAGCCCGTGCTAGTGGGGGTCGACGGCGGCGCGGACGCTCTCCTTGCGGGTGGGATGAAACCGCACGTGATCGTCGGTGACATGGACTCGGTCTCGGACGCTGCGCTGCGCTGCGGTGCCGAGCTCGTCGTCCACGCTTACCGCGACGGTGTCGCGCCGGGAGCCGCCCGCCTCGAACGGCTGGGCCTCGGCTACGCGACCGTGTCGGCCCCGGGGATCAGCGAGGACATCGCGCTCCTGCTCGCCTTCGAGCGCGGCGCCGAGCTGATCGTCGCGGTCGGGACGCACTTCAACCTGACCGAGTTTCTCGAGCGCGACCGCGCCGGGATGTCCTCGACCTTCGTGACGCGCCTGAAGGTGGGGGAGATCCTGATCGACGCAAAGGGCGTCTCGCGCCTGGTCAGCAGGCAGGTCGGGCTGTGGCCGCTGATCCTGTTCGCCGTCACAGGGCTTGGGGCAGTCGTCGTCGCGATCGTGGCCTCGCCCGGGCTGCGTCACTTCATCGGCCTGCTCAGCCAGCGAATCCGCGACCTGCTCGGGCTGGGGTAGGCCCTGCCCAGCTACACCGAGACCCGGGTGTTGCTGGCGCCGCTCGAGGATGTCTGGCTCTTCCTCGCCGAGCCGCACCACTTCTCGGACTGGTGGCCCGGGGTCGGCGGCGTCCACCCCGATCGCCGTGGTCTTGCGCCGGGGGCGCGCTGGACGCTCCACGCGAGCACGCGGCCGTCGTTCCTCCGCCGCCCCGCCGCCGAGTCGAAGCTGATGATCCTCGAGGTCAAGGCTCCGTTCCGGGTGGCCTGGCAGATGACGAGCGAGCGTCTGGACGTGGAGCTCGAGCTCTCCGACGCGGGCGACCAGCGCACGCGGGCCGAGCTGACCGTGAGCGGCCCTTTCCTCGTCGGGCTCCGACGGTCGCTGCCGCGCAACGCCCTCAGGCGGCTCTACGCCCTGTGCCAGACTGCCGCCGAGCTCTAGTGCCCTTCCAGGAAGCACACGTCCGCTTCTGGCCCGCGATCACGCGGCGCCAGGAACCACCCTCGCCCTTGCCAAGGCAATCAGCCTTGGCAGCGGACGAGTCTGGCCCCTGGCTTGGTGCTCGCGACCCAGAATCTGGACAGCGCCCCCTAAAAGGGCACTGATGTTTGACCTCCGCTATCACGTCGCGTCGCTAGCGGCCGTTTTCCTGGCGCTGATCATCGGGATCTTGGTCGGCGTAGGCATCTCCGACCGCGGGCTCCTCGACAGCGCAAAGAAGGGCTTGCTCGAGCGCGAGGTGGCGACCCTGCGGACGCGCCTCGACCAGGCCTCCAAGCAGTCGACCGATCGCGCCCGCGAGCAGCGAGCGGCACGCACGTACATCACCGAGACCTACCCGACCCTCGTACGCAACCGGCTTCACGGGAAGCAGATCGCGGTCGTGTTCATCGGCTCGGTCGACGACGCCATCCGGTCCTCGGTCAGAGGCGCCCTGGCCGATGCCGGCGCCCAGCAGCTCCGGCTCCGCGCGCTCAAGGTGCCGATCGACGTCCGCCAGCTCGACGCGGCTCTCAAAGGCAAGCCTGCAGCGGCCGGCCTACGCGGCAAGGCCAACCTGCAGAATCTCGGCCGTGCGCTCGGCGAGGAACTGATGCTCGGCGGCGACACGCCGCTCTGGAGCGCCCTGACCGACGCGCTCGTCCAGGAACAGGCAGGCGGGAACAAGGCGCCGGCGGACGGTGTAGTCGTCGTTCGCACGGTAGCGCCCCAGCGAGGCGGGACGACGCGCTTCCTGCTGGGCCTTTACGAGGGACTGGCGTCGGCGAGCGTGCCGGCGGTTGGGGTCGAGCAGACCAACGCGGCGACGTCGGCCACCGCCGTCTTCCGCCAGGCTGGTCTCTCGACCGTCGACGACGTGGACAAGCCCGTCGGCAGGTTTGCGCTCGTACTTTTGCTCGCGGGTCAGCCCGTGGGCCAGTACGGCGTGAAGGACTCTGCGGGCGACGGGGCGCTCCCGCCGCTGCCTGTTGGCTGAGCCGCTTACGATCCTGATCGCCGCCCGGGACGAGGAGGATCGGATCGGGACGACCGTGGCGGCGCTGCGGCGCTCGTTTCCCGGCGTCGAGGTCGTGGTGGCGGACGACGGCTCGCGCGACTCGACCCCTGCGGCCGCACGGCGCGCAGGCGCTCGAGTCGTCCGTTTGCCGCGGCTCGGCAAGGGTCAGGCGCTCACGCTCGCGGAGCGCGAGCTGCCTCCTGGAGCGCTGCTCCTCTGCGACGCCGACCTCGAGGGCGACCTCGCCCCGCTGGTGTCGGACGGAGCCGACCTGGCGATCGCGGCGTTCGTCGAGCGGGAGGGCGGCGGCTTCGGGATCGCGAAACGGGCTGCACGCGCGCTCATCCGTCTCCGCGGCGGCTTCGATGCGCGCGAGCCGCTCTCGGGCCAGCGCTCGCTCTCGCCCGACGCGCGCGAAGCGTGCTTTCCGCTCGCGCCGGGCTTCGGGTGCGAGGTGCGGATGACGATCGACGCCGCTCGCGCTGGACTGCAGATCGAGGAGCGGGAGCTTCCGCTGCGGCACCGTGCGACCGGCCGCGAACCGCGCGGCTTCCTCCACCGCGGCCGTCAGCTGCTCGACGCAACGCTTGCCTGCGGCCCGACCGCCACCAACTACCGCGGCCTTCGGCTTCCGCTCGTCGGCGCGCTCGTTGCGCTCGGCGGCTCCCGTGCGCCCACGCGCATGCGGCTCGGAGTCGCCGCCGCGGTCGCGCTCGGTCTTGCCGACGACCTCTGGAGCGGCCCCGAGCGCGGCTTCCGCTCCCACCTCGCCTCGCGCCGGACGACCGGCGTGCTGAAGCTTCTGGGCATCCCGGCGATCGGCTTCCTCGCGACGCGGAAGCTCTCCGGCGCGCTGCTCGTCGGGCTCGCCGCGAACGCGGTCAACCAGCTCGACACGAAGCCCGGCCGGGCCCTGAAGGCCTACGCCGCGGCGGCGATCCCGCTCGGCGCCCCGCTCGTGCCCGCCGTCCTGCTCGCCCCCTACGATCTGCG
>JAWVDY010000222.1:0-3134 GCA_033856995.1 Gaiellaceae bacterium | reverse complement strand
GCCGAACGTGTCGACGGTTGTCGCGACCAGCGACTCGACCGCCGCCGCGTCCGAGACGTCCGCCTCGAGCGCGACGGCGCTGCCGCCGGCCGTCTCGATCCGCTGCGCGAGCTCACGCGCACCGCTTTCGTGGCCAAGGAAGTTGATCGCGACCGCAGCGCCGTGCCGCGCGAACAATTCCGCAATCGCGTGTCCGATCCCGCTCCCCGCTCCCGTGACGATCGCGACCTTGCCGGCGAGGTCGCCGGGGCGGGAATCGCTCATGCCGGGAATCTACTTCGCGTGGCAGGCGTTCAGTTCGGTATGAAGGTCGAGGTCTGGTCGGACGTCGTATGTCCCTGGTGCTACATCGGCAAGCGGCGCTTCGAGAGCGCCCTGTCGGACTACGAGCATGCCTCCGACGTGGAGATCGTCTGGCGCAGCTTCGAGCTCGACCCTCACGCTCCGCGCGTGCAAGGCGAGTCCGCGGTCGAGCACCTCGCGGGGAAGTACGGGATGACGCTCGACCAAGCTCGCGCGGCACAGAGCCGGGTCAGCACGATCGCCGCCGGCGAGGGCCTCGAATACCGTCTCGGCGAAACGCAGCGCGGCAACTCGTTCGACGCGCACCGGCTCCTGCAACTCGCGCGCGTGCGTGGCCTGCAGGGCGATGTGAAGGAGCGGTTCTTGCGCGCGTACTTCACCGAGGCCGAGTCGATCGGCGATCCCCAGGCGCTCCAGCGGCTCGCGGTGGAGGCAGGGCTCGAGCGCGAGGAGGTCGCCGAGGTGCTCGCGGGCGAGCGGTTCGCGACGGAAGTCCGCGAGGACGAACGACGGGCCCAGTCGCTCGGCATCCGCGCGGTCCCGTTCTTCGTCCTCGACGAGCGCATCGGCGTCGAGGGCGCGCAGCCGTCGGAGGTCATCCTCCAGGCGCTGCGGCACGTCGGCTGACGGAGGCGGCTTCAACTGGCTGAACGTGCGTCCCCCGAGGTCTTCTGCGCCAACGGGTTCACGAGTGACCACAGAGCGAAAGGCTGTAGCGTTCTTCGCGTGACCCGGTTTGTCGTCGACTGCGAGACGCTGTTGCGCCTCGCCTCCGGTGAGATCGAGGTCGCCGCAGCTCATCAGCTCTTTGCGCCGACCCTTGTTCGGTCGCAGGCGCTCGCAGCTCTCTATGGGGCGGCTCGCCGTGGTGAAATCACGGCCGCCGAGGGCATCGAACGGGTAGCGCGGATCAACTCACTCAAGGTTCGGTTCCTGGGTGACAGGGCGCTTCAGCGGCAGGCCTGGAAGATCGCAGAAAAGCTCGGCTGGGAGACGACCTACGACGCCGAGTACGTGGCGTTGACGACCCTCCAAGGCGACGTACTCGTCACATCGAACGGCGAGCTCTCGCGCGCGGTCGCCGGAGTCGTCAAGACCGCCACGCCCGACGCGCTGCGCCCCTAAATCCGGAAACACCGCGTGCGCCAGTGTTCCGGAATGACGCCTGAGTGCTCGCAGAGCGATGAGTCCACGGCGAACTGGGAGTCTCTACACCGCTGGGATACCGCAGCAGTAGAACGTCCTCACCCAACGACTCAAGGAGGCGGATTGAAACTTCTACTCACCTCGGGTGGCATCAAGAACACGAGCATCCGTGATGCGCTGGTTGAGCTCCTCGGTAAGCCGATCGCCGAGTCGACTGCCCTCTTCGTCCCGACGGCGATCTACCCGTTTCCCGGCGGCGCGGGGATGGCATGGAAGGCGATCTCCGGCAACTCTCCAAGCCCTTTGTGCGACCTAGGCTGGAAGTCCGTCGGTGTGCTCGAGCTCACAGCGCTGCCGACGATCCGGCCCGAGAGCTGGGTTCCCACGCTCCGTGAGACCGACGCGCTGCTCGTCTTTGGCGGCGATGTTCTCTACCTACGTCACTGGATGCAAGCGTCGGGACTGGCAGACCTGCTGCCGTCGCTGAGCGAAACCGTTTACGTCGGCTTGAGCGCGGGGAGCATCGTCCTCACGCCCTACAACTGCGATGCCGAGTTCAACCTCCAGTTCGTGCCTGAGGGCAGTGACATGGGCGAGGACGCGGGCGCAGGCCTCGGGCTGGTCGATTTCGCTCTGCGCGTGCACCTGGATCGCAAGGGCGAGGGCTTCGAGGACTCGACGCTGGCCGAGGTGGAGAAGTGGGCTGCCGGGATCCCGGCCCCGACATACGCAATCGACGACGAGACCGCGATCAAGGTGACGGACGAGACCGCGGAGGTCGTCTCCGAGGGGAACTGGAAACTCCTGACGCCGGACGCCGATGCAGCCTGATCGACGCACCGACACCCGCTCGGAACCGATGAGTTTTCGCTTGCCTGCCAGTCCCCACCGGGAGGGCCCGTACGCGCCCAGAACGTTTTCGCTACGTCAACGAATTCGAGGGGTCAACTTGAAGCTTCTTCTCACGTCCGGCGGCATCACGAACACAAGCATCCGCGATGCGCTGGTCGACCTGCTGGGCAAGCCGATCCACGAGTCGAGTGCCCTGTGCATCCCTACAGCGGAGTACGGCCACCCCTCGTGCACACCAGTCTCGGCCTGGCGCTTCATCGCTGGCCAGAGCGACCTAGGCTGGAAATCCGTCGGCGTCCTCGAACTCACGGCACTGTCCAGCATCGGTGAGGAGCGCTGGGTGCCCTGGGTTCGGGAGGCTGACGTGCTGCTGGTGGACGGCGGCGATGCGACGTACCTATGCCACTGGATGCGGCAGAGCGGACTAGCGGACCTCCTGGTGACGCTGCCCGACACGGTCTGGGTTGGGGTGAGCGCCGGAAGCATGGTGATGACCCCCCGGATCGGTGACGACTTCGTGAGGTGGCCGTCAGCGACAGACGACCGCACCTTAGGGATCGTCGATTTCTCGATCTTCCCGCATCTCGATAACCCTGACCTGCCGAGGAACACGATGGCCGCCGCAGAGGAATGGGCGGCCCGCGTGTCAGGCCCCGCGTACGCGATCGACGACGAGACCGGCTTCAAAGTGGTCGACGGTACCGTCGAGGTCGTCTCCGAGGGGCACTGGAAACTGCTCACGCCCTAGGACTGAGACCTGCGCCAGTGTTCAGGAATGTCCCTCGATGCCACCTACGAAGGCTTGGCGAAACGGTCAACGACCGCTTGAAAGT
>JAWVDY010000221.1:0-5335 GCA_033856995.1 Gaiellaceae bacterium | reverse complement strand
CCCACCGCCAGGTCAGACAACGGTCATCCCGTGATCTGCGTCCAGGCTGTTTGCCACTTGCTGTAGTCGACGCAGTCCTTCTTGCCGTTGCCGCAATCGGCCACGGGCGTCTTCCAGAACTTGATCGACTTGAAGTACGCATCCGGCGCGTTCGCGTGGTACTGGGCGCACGAGCCAGCCTGGATCTTGTTCATGAAGGGACACGCCTTCGTGTTGGCGGGGGTCTCGCCGAACCCGAGCGCCTGCTGCGCCTGGACCCTCGGCGTCGAGACCCACTTCATCCACATGTAGGCGCAGTTCGGATGCTTCGCCTTCTTGGCCAGCATCCACGTATCGGCCCAGCCCGTGGCTCCTTCCTTCGGGATGATCTCCTTGACCGGCACCTTGTCGGACTGGAGTGTCAGGGTCTGGTACGGCCAGGCCGCTCCCATCGTCACGTCCCCGTTCTTGAACGCGGTGATCTCGTCCGACGCGTAACTCCAGTACGTCTTGACGAGCCCCTTCTGCTGCTTCAGGAGTTTGATCGTTGCGTCGAGCTGCGACTGGGTCAGCTCGTAGGGGTCGGTGATGCCGAGCGACGGCTTCGTCTTCGACAAGTAGAGGGCCGCGTCCGCGATCTGGATCGGGTTGTTCGGCACCGTGATCTTGCCCTTGTCGGCCGGGCTGTACAGGGCCGACCATGACGTCGGCGCGGGTGTCGCCTTCTGCGTGTTGTAGAGGAGCGTGTTCGGGCCCCACTGCAGGGAGACGCCGTAGTGCACGCCCTTGACGGTGTTGTGCGCCGGCGACTTCAGTTGCGGGATGAAGTCCTTCCAGCCCGGGATCAGGTTGACGTTGACGGGCTGCACGTCGCCGCCGTAGATGAGGCGCAGCGTCGCGTCGCCGGACGCCGAGACCATGTCGTACTGGCCGCCTCCGCCACCGCCGCCGGTGCGCATCAGCGAGACCATCTGGTTCGACGAGCCCGCGTCCTTGAGGTGGACCTTGCAGCCCGTTTGGGTCTCGAACGGCTTCCGCCACGTGGCGAGCGCGTAGCCCGGCCACTCGATCAGGTTCAGCTTGCCTTCGCCCTTTCCGATCGAAGTCGGGAGGTTCGACCCGCCCGTGCTCGACGTCTTGCCACTGCTGCTCTTACTGGAGCCACACCCGGCGGCAGTGATCGCGAGTGCACCGACAAGGAGCGCGCACGCGCTCCAGCCGAGGACCCGCCTGTGGTGCTTCGTCATCGTTCTCCTTCCGTTTCTTTCGGGGGGTTGTCGATCTCGAGCTGGTGCTCTGGGCGCCACTCGAGGAGGACCGCGCGACCCTTGGCGTCGAGGGCCTGGGCCGACGAGGTCTCGAGGTTCTGTTGGACGACCTGGAGCTCCCCGCCGCGGTCGAGCTCGACCACGAAGCGGGTCACCATCCCTGCGTAGACGACATCGCGGATCCGCCCGGTTTCGGCGTGCATCCCGCCGGCCGCGGTCGAGCCCGCGTCGCTCAGGTGGATCTTCTCGGGGCGCACGGCAAAGAGCTTGCCGTCGCGCTCGAGCTCGTTCGAGACGCCGACGAAGCCGGCCACGAAGGCACTCGCCGGCCGCTCGTAGACCTCCGCCGGTGCACCGAGCTGCTCGATCCGCCCCTCGTTGAAGACGGCCAGGCGGTCGCTCATCGTCAGCGCCTCGTCCTGGTCATGGGTGACGTAGACGAACGTGATCCCAAGGTCCTGCTGGAGGCTCTTGAGGAAGAGCTGCATCTCCTGGCGGAGCTTCAGGTCGAGCGCGCCGAGCGGCTCGTCCAGCAGCAGCACCTCTGGCCGGTTCACGAGCGCGCGGGCGAGCGCGACGCGCTGGCGCTGGCCGCCGGAGAGTTGGACCGGCTTCCGCTTCCCGAGCCCCGGCAGGCGCATTCGTCCCAGCACGTCCTCGACGCGGCCCTCGCGGTCGCGGTGCGACACGCCCTTGACGCGCAAGCCGTAGCCGACGTTCTCGGCGACCGTCATGTGCGGGAAGAGCGCGTAGTCCTGGAAGACGGTGTTCACGTCACGGGCGTACGGCGGCACGTCCGAGACGTCACGTCCGGCGAGCTCGACCCGGCCCGCGTCGGGCCGCTCGAACCCCGCGATCAGCCGCAGCGTCGTCGTCTTGCCCGACCCCGAGGGCCCGAGGAGCGTGAAGAACTCACCCGCGCGGATCTCGAGGTCGACGCCGTCGACCGCGGCCACCTCGCCATAGTTCTTGTGCAGCCCTTCGAGACGCACGGCCGGCGCCGCGCCCGTTCCGGCGTCGAGGGACCGCTCCTCGGTTCGCTCCTGCAATGACACCGCCGGGCGCGATTATTGCCGGTTCTTGGAGACAGGCGTGCACGACTGCGGCTCGCCCTCGCAGCAGCCGAGCTTGAACGCGCAGCGCGGACACTGCCACGTCTGATGGCGCCAGTCCATCGCCGCTCCGCAGCGCAGGCAGCATTCGACCGTGTCGGCCTTGCGTTCCAGAGAAGGCGAGGCTAGCCGTCGCGCCGGACGCTATTCGCCCGTGCCGAACACGGCGAATCGAAGCCCTTTCGTCTCAGCCTCCCGGTCGGGAAACCGAGAGCCTAGGCGATGGTGGTCAGTCGCCCCAGTCGAAATCGCGGGACCGGCTCCACAGGCCTTCGGCGTCCGGCTCGGACTCCTCGGTCGGCCAGGCGATCGGCGTCCGCTCGGTCGTAATGGCGGACTCCTCGCCGTCCATCGTCTCTTCGATTCGGGCCTGCTCCTCGGTCTTGAAGAGCGGATGGTTCTCGAACGGGTCCTCCGACTTGTAGCGATCGAGCGGCAACTCTCCCTCGAGCTCCGAGTTCTTCTGCTTCAGCTCGAGGTGGTCCTGGATTACTTGTGCAAACAGCGAAGACGTCTCCACCGGCGATGCTCCTCCGTGGGGTTCATGGGCGAGCGGCGGATTGTAACGCCTAAACCCACAGACAGCAGGGCTTCTACGTCTGGCGCGCCGTCGGACGCGCCGTGATGACGCGGTTCTTGCCGGCCCGCTTGGCCTCGTAGAGGGCTCCGTCTGCGGCGGCGACCAGGCCGTCGCCGCGGGCCGCCTCCGGGTAGGCGGCGACGCCGAGGCTGACAGTGACGTGGATGCGCGTGCCGTCCGGAGAGAGGATCGTGCGGTTCTCGAGCGCGAGCCGGGTCCGCTCCGCGAGGCGGGCCGCGCCGGCGAGGTCTGTCCCGGGGAGGACGATCGCGAACTCCTCGCCGCCCCAGCGGGCGGGCAGGTCGATCTCGCGGACACACTCGCGCAGCGTCTCGGCGAACTCGACGAGGACGCCGTCGCCCACGGGGTGGCCGAAGCGGTCGTTGATCGACTTGAAGCTGTCCAGGTCCGCGAGCACGAACGCGATCGAGTCGCCGAAGCGCTCCGCGCGCATCAGCTCGCCGGCAAGCGCCTCCTCGCAGTGGCGGCGGTTGGCGAGGCCCGTGAGCATGTCGACGAGGGCCTGGCGGGCGACGATCCGGTGCAGCCGCGCGTTCTCGAGCGCAATGGCGGCGTGCGCGACGAGGGTCGCTGCGGTTCGCCGCTGCTCGACGCTGAAATCCCTACCCGAGAGCGTGAGCGTGCCGAAGCTCTGGCGTCCCGCCGTGAGCGGCAGCTCGAAGCTCTCGCCGCGGTCTGAGAGCGTTCCCGACTGCACGATCTCCCCGGCGAGGCCGACGACGAGACCGCCGGTCGCGCCGGTCGTCTCGACCACGGTCTCCACGATCACGCGCAGGAGCTGGTCGACATCGTGCGTTGCGGCGAGCGCCTCGCCGAAGCGGACATTGGCGTCGCGCAGGCGCGCGCGCTCGGCGCTCAGCTCCTCGACCCGGGCCTCGAGCTGGTCGGCCATTTCGTTGAACGCGAGTCCGAGGCGGCCGAACTCGTCGCGACCCTGCACCTCGACCCGCTGGTCCAACCGGCCGCTGGCGATCGCGTTCGCCGCGCTCACCAGCCGGCCGAGCGAGTCAACGATCGAGCGCCCGACGGCGTAGGCGACAAGAGCGATCAGCGCGAGCGAGAGCAGCAGGCCGATCAGGAGACGGCGGTCGGCTGCGGCGACCGCCTCGTCGATGCGCCCCTGTGGTGCGAGCAGCGCGAGAGCGGGCCCAGGCGCGCCCTCCTGCCGGCCCGCACTGAGTGCGCGGTAGGAGTGACCACGCACGGCGATCGTCGTCGCCCTCGGCGGGGCCGGCAATTCGGCACCGCGGAGAGCAGCAGGACCTGCGGCGACGCGCCCGGCCTCGAGCACGACCAGCGCGTCATCGGGGTCGAGGCCGGCCTGAGTTCGCAGACGGTCGAGCGACGACGAAGTCAGCGGCACCCCGCCGATCAGCGTTCCGACCCGCTTCCCTCGCACGAGCACGAGGATGCGCATGCCAGCCCCGAACATCCTGGGGCCGAACGAAAAATCCCGGGTCTCCAGCCTCACCCCGCGGCGCGCTGCGATCAGCCGCCCCAGCTCTACGCGGTTGCGGCGTTGGAGCGCCTGCTGGAAGCTCTTCTGGCGCGCGAGGCGTTTGGCTCGCGCGCCTGCCGCGGCGAGCTCCGTTCTGTACGCCGGTACCACCGCTCGCAGTCCGGCTTGGAGCCGGACGTCCACCCGCCGCGTCTCGCTGCGGCTCTCGACCGCGTGGAGCCCCCACCCTGCGGCGCCGAGTGGAAGCAGCGAGACGAGCAGCAAGTACGCGACGAGCTTGAGCTTGAAGCTCATGACTCACAATTTAGGTTGACCGTGGTTACCGCCGATACCATGACGAAGTGATTCGGCATAAGACGGAGAGCTCGTGAGTAGGGGTCTCACATTCATGGCCGCCGCCGCAGTTACGGGGACAGCGTTTGCGGCAGCCGTGTCGCTTCCTGCGCTCGTTACGCTCGGCTCGGACCCCCCGCCGAAGTCGCTGCCGCTCGTAGTTGGCGGCTCACGCACATTCGTACCGGCTGCGCCGCTCGCACCAGGTCGGTCCGGAACGCCTAGCCGTCGAGGCGGGCGAAGAACGCTCCCCGCTGAGAATACGGGCCTGGCGAGCATTCTCGCGGGAAGCGCCTCGTCTTTGAGGGCGTTCCCTGTAAATCCTCGTGTCGCAGGGCCCGCGGGGCGTACCGCAGCGCCTGCTCCCGGGAACGTTCGGCCAACGCCGCCTCCTCCTCCGCCTCCGCCACCGCCCCCGCCGCCGCCTCCTCCTCCTCCGCCGCCTCCGCCTCCGCCTCCGCCGGTCATCACCAATGTCAGCCCGTTTATCCTGCCCCTGAGCGGCTCCAATGCCCGCGTCGTGCCGGGCACGGCGGGAGCCTAGCGATTCCGGCCGTTTCCGTCCCCGCCGCCTGAAGGTGGC
>JAWVDY010000220.1:0-11574 GCA_033856995.1 Gaiellaceae bacterium | reverse complement strand
CATCAACGTCGACCCGGGCACGATGAGCCCGTTCCAGCACGGCGAGGTCTTCGTCACCGAGGACGGCGCCGAGACCGACCTCGACATCGGCCACTACGAGCGCTTCATCGACGAGAACCTCTCGCGCACCGCGAACCACACGGCGGGCGCGATCTGGGACCGCGTGATCCGCAAGGAGCGCAAGGGCGAGTACCTCGGTTCGACGGTGCAGGTGATCCCGCACATCACGAACGAGATCAAGGAGCGGATCCGCAGCGCCACCGAGGCGAGCGACTGCGACGTCGTCGTGACCGAGATCGGCGGCACCGTGGGCGACATCGAGTCGCTGCCGTTCATGGAGGCGATCCGCCAGTTCCGGCGCGAAGCCGGCCCGGAGAACGTCTGCTACGTCCACGTCACGCTCGTGCCGTTCATCGAGACGGCCGGCGAGCTGAAGACGAAGCCGACGCAGCACTCGGTGAACGAGCTGCGCCGGATCGGCGTGCACCCGGACATCATCGTCGCGCGCTCGAGCGACCCGCTCTCCGCCGAGATCCGCGAGAAGATCGCGCTCTTCGCCGATCTCGAGCCGAGGGCGGTGATCGCCAACTACGACGTCGCCGACCTGTACCTCGTGCCTTCGGCGCTGCAGGCGGAGGGTTTCGACGATCTCGTCTGCGCCAAGCTCGGCCTGCCCGAAGGGAAGGCGCAGCTCGGCGAGTGGCTCGAGCTGACCGAGCGCATCCGCGCGAAGCGCGCGGGCGACGTCGAGATCGCGCTCGTCGGCAAGTACGTCAAGCTCCAGGACGCGTACCTCTCGGTGCACGAGGCGCTCAAACACGCGGGCGTCCACCACGGCTGCTCGGTCCGCGTGCGCTGGTTCGACGCGGAGGGCATGTCGCTCGAGGAGGCGCAGGCAGAGCTCGAGTCCGTCGACGGCGTGCTCGTGCCAGGTGGCTTCGGCTCGCGCGGCTGGGAGGGCAAGATCCTGGCCTGCCGTGTGGCCCGCGAGCGCGAGATCCCGTACCTCGGCATCTGCCTCGGCATGCACGTCGCGGTCAGCGAGTTCGCCCGCCACGTCGTCGGGCTCGAGGGCGCGAACTCGACCGAGATGGACCCGGAGACGCCGTTCCCGGTGATCGACCTGCTTCCGGAGCAGAAGGAGATCGAGGATCTCGGCGGCACGATGCGGCTCGGTGCGCAGGCGGTCGAGCTCGCCGAGGGCACCCAGGCGCTCCACGCGTACAACGAGCTCGTCGTGCACGAGCGGCACCGGCACCGCTACGAGGTGAACAACCTCCTCCGCCGGCAGCTGGTCGACGCGGGGCTGATCGTCTCGGGCACGTTCCAGGGCGGCAGGCTCGTCGAGATCGTCGAGCTGCGGGACCACCCGTGGTTCGTCGCCAGCCAGTTCCATCCCGAGTTCAAGTCGCGGCCCACGCGGCCGGCTCCGCTCTTCCGCGATTTCGTCGGCGCCGCTTTCGCGCGCTCACGCCAGCGCGTCGGCGACGCCGTCGCCGCGACGAGCTAGGCCTCGGGCCAGAGCACGGCCACGTAGTACGTGAAGCCGGCGATTGTGGTCTCGCTCGAGCGATATCGCAGCGAGCGCCTGGTGCCGTCCTTGCAAAGGACGGTGGTGCGACCGACGAGCTCTCCCGCGGCGATCATCGCCTCGAACTCTCCCTCTGCCTCGGGATCGCTCGCGACGTCGGGAACCCGCAGCTTCAGGAGCTCCTCGCGCGTGTAGCCGAGCAGGTCGGTCGCCGTTGTGTTGGCGGCGACGTAGCGCATCTCCTCGTCGGCGACGAGGATCGCCACCGGCGCGTGCTCGACGGCCTCTCCGAGAAGGACGCTCTGCACGAGTGGCTCGGAGCTGCTCATGCGATGAATCTAGCGCGCCCGACTACGATCGCCTAGTGGCCAGGCCGGATTGGGGAGCCGACGTTCTCTCGACCTTTCTCGAGCTCGCCGCGCTGCCGAGCCCGCCGGGCGAGGAGCGCGCCGTCGCCGACCGGGTGCTGGACTACCTGGCGGCCCTCGGACTGGACGCCGACGAGGACGGAGCCGGAGCCGAGGTCGGGTCGACGATCGGGAACATCTACTGCCGGATCGAGCCCAACGGCGGCAGCGGCCGCCCGCTCTTCTTCTGCGCGCACCTCGACACGGTGCCGCCCGAGGCGGCGATCGAGCCGGTCGTCGGCGACGACGAGATCGTCCGGAACGGCGCGGGCACGATCCTCGGCGCGGACGACAAGTCGGCGGTGGCGTCGATGCTCGAGGCCGCGGCGCGGCTGGTCGAGGACGGACCGCGCCATCCGGGAGTGGAGCTGTTGTTCACGCCGAAGGAAGAGGTCGGGCTGCTGGGCGCGGCGGCGTTCGACGCGTCGCGGTTCGCCGCTACGCTCGGCTACGTCTACGACCATGCGGGCGCGGTCGGCGAGATCATCCTCGGCGCTCCGTACCAACAGAAGCTCGACGTTCGCTTCCATGGGCGGGCGGCGCACGCGGGGATGTATCCCGAGGACGGGCGCTCGGCGATAGCCGCGGCCGCGCGGGCGATCGCGGACCTGCGGCTCGGCCGCCTCGACGAGGAGACTTCGGCCAACGTCGGCCGGATCGACGGCGGCACGGCTCGCAATGTCGTGCCGGAGCGGTGCGGCTTCGCCGCGGAGGCGCGGAGCCACGACGAGCGCAAGCTCGCCGACCTGATCCGCGAGATGGTCGACACCGTCACCTTCGCCGCGAGCCTCGAGGAGTGCGAGGTCGAGACGCAGGTCTCAGCGGTCTCGCCCGGCTATCGCTTCCGCCGCGACGACACCGCGGTTCGCATCGCGGCCGCCGCGTTAGAGCGGGTCGGGCGCGAGCCGGCGTACGTGCTCTCGGGCGGCGGCGCGGATGCCAACGTCTTCAACGAGCGCGGCCTCCAGTGCGTCAACCTCGCGAACGGAATGACCGACATCCACACGCCTGACGAGCGCATCGCCGTGGCCGACCTGCACGAGATGGTCGAGGTGACGCTCGCGCTCGTCGACGCCGCCGGCGAGATCGGCGATGCCGCTTAGCCTGCGGCGCGGGCGGGTGTCGGCGATCCACGAGCGGCACGGCGGGCTCGTGCGGCTCGAGGTCGACGGGCTCGCCTGCGTCGCCTACCCGTCGCTGACGGGGCCAGTGGAGCTCGGGGACGAGGTGCTCGTCAACGTCCAGGCGCGCGAGCTCGAGCTCGGCTCGGGTGGCTTCGACATCCTCTACGCGAACCTGACGCGTGGGCTCGAGCTCGCGGCCGAGGAGGGCGCGCACGTGATGGTGCTGCCGTATACGCCGCTCCAGCACGCTCGGTTGCACTTGGAAGAGGCCGGCGAAGGGGAGGCGAAGCTGCGTGGATTGCCGGTCGTCTGCTGCTCGTTGCACAGTCAGGTCGCACCGGTCTGTGCGGCGTTGGCAGGGCTGCGCGTCGCGTACGTGCAGCTCGGGGGTGGCGCGCTGCCTGTCTCGCTCTCGGACACGCTGCGGGCCCTCCGTGAGCGCGGGCTCGTCGCAGCGACGGTGGCGGTCGCGCCCTGCTTCGACGGAGACGTCCAGTCGGTCTCGGTGGCATCCGCGCTGACTTGGGCCAGAGTGGGGCACGACGTCGCGGTCTGCGCGATCGGCCCCGGGATCGTGGGCACCGGTACACGCTTCGGCCATGGCGGCCTCGCGGCGGCCGAGGCCGCGAATGTCGCGGAGTCGCTCGGCGGCCGACCCGTCGTAGCGGTTCGCGCCTCCGACGCCGACGAGCGCGGGCGGCACCGTGGGATCTCGCACCACACCGAAGCCGTGCTGGCGCTCTGCCTGGGCGAGCCGGTCGTCGCCGATACGAAGGCCGAGGGCTGGCGCGAAGCGTGCGCCGGATTGCCCCTGTCGCACATGGGGCGCGGCCCGGACGAGGATCCCGCGTTCTTCGAGGCCGCGTTCGCCGCGGGCGTCGCCGCACGGGAGCTCCTGGGCTGATGGAGGAGCGGAGGCTCGGGCCGGTCGTCGGTCTCGGCACGTGGAACACCTTCGGCGGCGACGCGGCGCTGGCCAGGCGGGTCGTCGGCGCCGCGTTCGAGGCCGGTACGCGTCTCGTCGACTCCTCGCCCATGTACGGCGGCGCCGAGGCCTCGCTCGCGACGGCGCTCGAAGCGCGGCGGGACGACGCGATCGTCGCGACGAAGATCTGGTCACGCGACGTCGAAGCGGGTCGGGAGCACTTCGCCCGCCAGCTCGACTGGTACGGACGCGTCGACGTCGAGCAGGTGCACAACCTCCTCTCGTGGCGTGAGCATCTGCCGTGGCTCGAGGTCGAGCGCGACGCGGGCCGGATCGGCGGGATCGGCGTCACGCACTACGACTCCTCCGCGTTCGGCGAGCTCGAGGCCGCGCTCTCGACAGGGCGGTTCGAGACGCTGCAGGTACCGCTGAACCCACACGAGCGGGAGTGCGAGGAGCGGTTGCTGCCCCTGGCCGGGGAGCTCGGTGTGGCGGTGATCGTGATGCGGCCGCTCGGCGAGGGCGCGCTCGTGCGCAGGGATCCGGCGCCGGAGGAGCTCGAGCCGCTCGCCTCCTTCGGTGTGCACTCGTGGGCCGATGCGCTCCTGAAGTGGGCTCTCTCGGATCCGCGCGTGGACGTCGTCATCCCCGCGACGAGCGACTCCGAGCACGCGCGGGCGAATGCCGCCGCGGGCGAGCCGCCGTGGC
Source organism: Gaiellaceae bacterium (assembly GCA_033856995.1). GTDB lineage: Bacteria > Actinomycetota > Thermoleophilia > Gaiellales > Gaiellaceae > AC-32. The sequence continues at coordinate 6,879 of JAWVDY010000220.1, read as the reverse complement.
TCGGCGAAGACGAGCGCCGACTCGTCGAACGACTCGCGGCCCCGTAGTTCGGTTCGCCCGGCCTCCTCCCCAAGGCGATCGTAACCAGGCTCGAAGCACGTGTCTGTGACGCTTCGTGCCGAGAGCGTGACGGTTCGTCCACGCCTGTGGACGGCATCCCGGCCCTCGCGAGCGGCTAGGGTTTCCCGCCCTGATGAAGGTCGGCGTAGTCAAGGAGATCAAGCAGGACGAGTACCGCGTCGCGCTGACGCCGGCCGGCGCGCGCGAGCTCGTTCAGCGAGGACACGACGTGCTCGTCGAGGCCGGCGCGGGGGATGGCAGCTCCTTCTCGGACGAGGCGTACCGCGCTGTCGGCGCGACCCTGGGTTCTGTCGACGAGGTCTGGGGCGACGCCGACCTGCTGCTGAAGGTCAAGGAGCCGCTGCCCGACGAGTACCCGCGGCTGCGCGAGGAGCTCGTCCTCTTCACCTACTTGCACCTCGCCGCCAGCGAGGAGCTGACACGCGCGCTCGTCGAGAGCGGCGCGGCCTGCGTGGCGTACGAGACCGTCGAGACCGACAACCACGCGCTGCCGCTGCTCGCGCCGATGAGCGAGATCGCCGGGCGGCTCGCCGCGCAGGCGGGTGCCTACTTCCTCGAGAAGCCGCTCGGCGGCCGCGGGCTACTCCTCGGCGGCGTGCCGGGCGTCGCGCCGGGGCGCGTGCTCGTGATCGGCGGAGGACTCGTCGGCTACAACGCGGCTGTGATCGCGCTTGGGCTCGGTGCCAGCGTGACGATCCTCGAGCGCTCCACCGACCGGATGCGCCACCTCGACGAGATTCTCTCCGGCCGCGTCAGTCTCGTGATGTCGTCGACGCTCCAGGTCGAGGAGTCGATCGTCGAGGCTGACGTCGTGATCGGCGCGGTCCTGATCCCGGGCGCGGTCGCGCCGAAGCTCGTCACGCGCGAGATGGTCACCGCGATGAAGGACGGCTCGGTCCTGTGCGACGTCGCGATCGACCAGGGCGGCTCCGCGGAAACATCGCGCCCGACGACGCACAGCGACCCCGTCTACGTCGTCGACGGCGTCACCCACTACTGCGTCGCGAACATGCCCGGTGCGGTGCCGATCACCTCGACGAAGGCGCTGACGAACGTGACGCTCCCGTACGTGGAGGCGATCGCCGGCCACGGACTTGCCGAAGCGGTCGCCCTCGACCCCGCCCTGGCGCGCGGCGTCAACGTTCTCCACGGGAAGATCACATACGAGGCCGTTGCCGAGGCGCACGGCCTCGAGTACCAGCCGCTCGAGGACGTCCTGCCGCTGTCGCCCGTCTAGCTCTTGGCGGGGCTGATCTTCACCACGAGCCAGGTCGTCGCGGCCGCGAGCAGGATCACGCAGACGCCGAATGCGACGAGGCCGAGCAGTCCGAGGACGGCATGCATTGCCGCCCTAGAATAGCCGTGTGCCGCGCGCTTGCGTGATTGTTCTGGACGCCGTGGGCGCGGGAGCGCTTCCGGATGCCGACGTGTACGGGGACGAGGGCTCCGACACACTCGGCAATGTCGCGCGTGCCGTCGGCGGCCTTGACCTGCCGAACCTCGAGGCGCTGGGGCTCGGGAACGTCGAGCCGCTCGAAGGCTGCCGGCCGCAACCGGGCGCACCGGCGGTCGCGGGACGGCTGGTCGAGCGCTCGACGGGCAAGGACACGACGGCGGGCCACTGGGAGCTGATGGGCGTCGTGACGCCTACCGCGTTTCCCACCTACCCGCAGGGGTTTCCACACGACGTGATCGACCCGTTCATGCACCGCACGGGGCGGGGCGTGCTCAGCAACAAGCCGGCCTCCGGCACGGAGATCATCCAGGAGCTTGGCGAGGAGCACCAGCGCACCGGCAAGTGGATCGTCTACACCTCGGCCGACTCGGTCTTCCAGATCGCGGCGCACGAGGAGACGATCCCGCTCGAGGAGCTTTACGAAGGTTGCCGCAGCGCGCGCGAGATCTTGACCGGCAAGCACGCGGTCGGGCGGGTCATCGCCCGCCCGTTCATCGGCGAGCCTGGGAACTACGAGCGGACCCCGAACCGGCACGACTTCTCGCTCGAGCCGAAGCGGCCGAACTACCTGACACTCGTGCGTGAGGCGGGCAGGACGGTGCACGGCGTCGGGAAGATCTCCGACATCTTCGCCGGCTGCGACATCGACGAGTCCCATCCGACCAAGTCGAACGTCGAGGGGATCCAGCAGACCGAGACGCTGCTGCGCGAGGTCGACGAGGGTCTGATCTTCACGAACCTCGTCGAGACCGACACGCTCTGGGGCCACCGCAACGACCCGGTCAACTTCCACCGCTGCCTGCAGGACTTCGACCGGCGGCTGCCCGACCTCCTGGACGCGTTGCGCGAGCAGGACCTACTCGTCATCACCTCCGACCACGGCTGCGACCCGACGACGCCGTCCACCGACCACTCCCGCGAGCACGCGCTTCTGCTCGTGTACGTCCACGGCCGCAACGCGGCGGGGCGGATCCACGAGGACGGCGAGTTCGCCGATGTCGGCGCGACGGTGAACGCGTGGCTCGGTGGCAAGTCGCCGCGCCGCGGCATTCCCGGCCAGATGATTGTGGAGCCGTGACCGGGCGTGGCGATCGTGCGCTATCTCGTGGACGATCTCGAGGACGCCGTCCGCTTCTACACCGGCCGCCTCGGCTTCAACGTGGCGAACACCTTCGGTCCCGTGACGATCCTGCACCGGGGCGACCTGGAGCTCTGGCTGACTGGGCCCGGCAGCTCTGGACGCGGCCAGGACGGGGCGATTCCCGGTGGCTGGAACAGGATCGTGCTCGACGTGCCCGAGCTGGAGGCGGCATCGGCGGGACTGACCACCCGGGGGGCTCGGGTCGACGGGCCCGCGGGCAGCTGGCGCCTCGTCGAGGATCCGTGGGGCAATCCGATCGAGCTCTTCCAGCCGAAGTGATGCGCCCGGACGACTCCGAGCTCGCCCACTCGGCCGAACGATGATCAGGCCGGCCGAGCTCATCGAGCGCAAGCGCGACGGGGGCGAGCTCTCGGCGGACGAGCTGAACGAGCTGATGCTCGCCTACGCGAAGGAGGAGGTGCCGGACTATCAGCTGGCGGCGCTGTGTATGGCGATCTTCTTTCGCGGGCTGACGAGCGCCGAGACGTACGACCTCTGCCAGGCGATGATCGCGACGGGCGACACGGTCGACCTGCATTCGGCCCTCGGGCGCAAGGTCGTGGACAAGCACTCGACCGGCGGAGTGGGGGACAAGACCTCGATCGCGGTCGGGCCGATCGTCGCCGCATGTGGGGTTCCGTTCGCGAAGATGAGCGGCCGCGGGCTCGGCCACACCGGCGGGACGCTCGACAAGCTCGAGTCGATCCCAGGCTTCCGCGTCGAGCTCTCGACCGACGAGTTCGTCGCCCAGGTCAAGAACGCGGGGATGGCGATCATCGGCGCGAGCGTCGACCTCGTACCGGCCGACAAGAAGCTCTACGCGCTTCGCGACGTCACCGCGACCGTCGACAGCTACTCGCTGATCGCGGCGAGCATCATGTCGAAGAAGATCGCCGGCGGCGCCGACGCGATCGTCATCGACGCCAAGGTCGGGGACGGCGCGTTCATGAAGTCGATCGAGGATGCTCGCGCGCTCGCGGAGGCGATGCTCGACCTCGGCGCCCGCAGCGGACTGCAGGTCGTCTGCCTGCTCACAGACATGGACCAGCCGCTCGGCAGCGCGGTCGGCAATGCGCTCGAGATCCGCGAGGCGATCGCCACCGTCAAGGGTGAGGGCCCGGCCGACTTCCTCGAGCTCGTGCTCGCCGCCTGCTCGCGCCTGCTGGCGGTCTCCGACCTCGGGATCGAGGAGGAGGAGGGCCGGATCCGCGCCACCCAGGCGATCGCCGACGGCTCCGCTTTCGAGGCGTACGAGCGCTGGATCCGCGCGCAGGGCGGAGACCCGAGCGAAGCCGCGCTGCCCACGGCGCCGGTCGTCCGCGAGCTGCCCTCGGAGCACAGCGGGTACGTCACCGCTCTCGGCGCCGTCGCGGTCGGGCAGGCCGGGCTGCACCTCGGCGCGGGACGGCGCACGAAGGATGACGAGATCGACCACGCGGTCGGCGTCATGTGCCTGCGCAAGCGCGGCGACCGAGTCGCCGCGGGCGAGCCGCTCGCCGAGATCCACGCGGCGACCGAGGCCGACGCCGACACCGCGGCGCAGCAGCTCGCCGCCGCCTACACGATCGGCCCAGAGCCGCCGCCGCGGCGCCCGGTCGTGCTCGACGTGCTCGCCTAATAGGAGGGCTTCCGAAACACCGGCGATGCCCTCGGAACGGCCAGCGCACTCGAGGGCGAGCGGCGTTCCGTCAAACCCTCCTAGTAGGCCCGCTGCGGCCAAGCAGCCGCGTCCGATTACGCTGGCCCGGTGCCCGAGCTGCCCGAAGTCGAGACCGTCCGCCGTCGGCTCGAGCCGAGCCTGATCGGGCGCCGCTTCGACCGCGTGGAGATCGCCGACGCGCGGCTGACCCGGCCGCTTGATCCCGTAGAGGTCGCCGCCGAGCTGCAGGGCGAGCGCGTCGCCGCAGTGGACCGCCGCGGCAAGTATCTGATTGTCCGGTTCGAGTCTGGTCGAGCGCTCCTGGTTCACCTCCGGATGACGGGGACGCTGTTGCACGACGCCGACGGGACGCGGCGGGAGGACGATCCGCATCGGCGCGCCGTTGTCAATCTAGACGACGGATCGGACGTCATCTACCGCGACGTCCGACGCTTCGGCACGTGGCTGCTCGCCGAGCCCGATGAGCTCGAGCCGTACCTGGCGGAGCGCCTCGGCCGAGAGCCGCTCGAGGCGGCTTTCACCACGAAGCGGCTCGCGGAAGCGCTCGCCGGCCGGCGAGCGCCCGTCAAGGCGGCGATCCTCGACCAGCGCCGGCTCGCGGGCGTCGGGAACATCTACGCCGACGAAGCGCTCTGGCGCGCTCGCATCCATCCGACACGGCCGGCAGGCGAGCTAGGCGCCGACGAGCTCCACGCCCTCCACCGCGGCATCCGCGACGCGCTGCGAGCCGGCATCGAGCGCCAGGGCGCGACGCTGCGCGACTACCGCACGCCGGACGGCGGCTCCGGCCGGATGCAGCACGAGTTCAAGGTCTACGGCCGCGAGGGAGAGCCGTGCGATCGCTGCGGCCGCCCGATCGAGAAGATCCGCGCCGCCGGCCGCGGCACCTGGTTCTGTCCGAATTGCCAGCGCGCCTAGGCGGCGAGGCGCTCGAGCTCGCCGCTGCGATCCAGCTGCCAGAGCTCCGTGTACCCCCCGATCGGCCGCCCGTCGATCACGATCTGCGGCACCGTCCAGCCGCCCGTCAGGTCGAGCAGTCGCCGGCGGAAGGTCGGATCGTCGTCGAGCGAGATCTCCTCGAACTCGATCCCGCGCGACTCGAGCAGGGTCTTCGCGCGGACGCAGTAGCCGCACCAACGGGTCGAGTACATCTGAATCGTCGCCACCCGGCACGGGATTCCCGGCCTGCCCCGGCTCTACACTTGGGCCGGATGGGCCGCTCCTACACGACCGAGGCGGTCGTGCTCCGCTCCTTCCGCCTGGGCGAGGCCGACCGCGTGCTGCACCTCTATACGCTCGACCGTGGGCGGGTCGGCGCGGTGGCGAAGGGCGTGCGGAAGACGAAGTCGCGCTTCGGCGCGCGGCTCGAGCCGCTGAGCCATGTCGAGCTGATGCTGCACCAGGGGAGCGGCGAGCTCCAGACCGTCACGGGGGTGCAGCTGCTGCGGTCGCACCACGAGGTCCGGGAGCAGTCGTACCGCCTCGGCGTCGGGCTCGTCGCGGCCGAGGCGATGCTGCGCCTCTTCCCCGAGCAGGAGGCGAACGAGCGGGCCTTCCGCGCTCTCGCGCGCTTTCTCGACCTGCTCGAGGAGCTCGAGCCGGTCGACGACCGGCCGCAGTCCGACCCGCTCGTGCTCTCGTTCCAGCTCAAGCTGCTCTGGCTCGCCGGCTACCTCCCGCACCTGACGAGCTGCGCCGAGTGCGGCGCCGAGACCGGCCTGGCCGGCTACTCGCCACGCGCGGGTGGTGCCGTTTGCGGCGACTGCGCGAAGGGAGCGCTGCCGCTCTCGCACGACGGCGTCGCCGGGATCGAAGGCCTGCTCAACCGGCCGCTCGCGGAGGCACAGGCCGCCGGCCTCACGCCGCGCGGCGCGTACGAGGCACTGGGCGTGATCACCGCGTCGTACGAGTACCACGGCGGCTTCCGGCTCCGCACGCTCGCTTCCTGAAACGAGAAGCGAAACGACAAACGGGCCCGGCCAGGGGCCCGCTGTCGTCGGATTCAGGCGCGTCCACGGAAGGGACAGCAACAGGACGGTGGCGCCGCCTTCCTTCTTCCCTAGGATTGAGCGGCTTGGCAGTTCCCACCTTTCAGGACACGATCCGTGCGCTCGAGGGCTACTGGGCCGACTACGGCTGCGTGCTCATGCAGCCGTACCACACCGAGCTCGCCGCGGGCACGATGAATCCGGCCACCTTCATCCGCAGCCTCGGCCCGCGTCCGTGGAAGACGGCGTACGTCGAGCCGGTCATCCGCCCGCTCGATGGGCGCTACGGCGAGAACCCGTACCGCTTCCAGCACTACTTCCAGTACCAGGTCGTGATCAAGCCGGCGCCCTCGGATGTCCTCGACCTCTACTTCGGGTCGCTGGAGGCGATCGGGATCGATCTCCAGCAGCACGACGTGCGGCTGGTCGAGGACGACTGGGAGCAGCCGACGCTCGGCGCCTGGGGGCTCGGCTGGGAGGTCTGGTGCGACGGGATGGAAGTGACCCAGTGGACGTACTTCCAGCAGCTCGGCGGCTTCGACGTCGAGCTCGT
>JAWVDY010000219.1:0-2916 GCA_033856995.1 Gaiellaceae bacterium | reverse complement strand
TGACCGCGGGCGACACCCGTGAGGAGCACGACGGCCTGACGATGAACAAGAAGGTCAAGAGCTACATCGTCACCAAGGTCAACGCGGCCTCGAAGATCGTGAAGCTCGAGGACACCGGTGCGGCCATCCCCGAGGGAATGGGAACGCCGGCGACCGGCAAGTACGCACTCGCGATCCCGTCGATTCCGGTCGGCGAGATCAAGCCGTCCGAGTTCGAGGGCGACGTCGCCAAGCGCGAGGGCATGGGCGGCCTGGCCGCGGTCGACGAGGTCACGATGGTCTGCATGCCGGACCTGATGACGCTCTCCGACAACGACACGAACCTCCGCGACCTCCAGGGCAAGATGATCGCCCACTGCGAGAACGCGGGCGACCGGATGGCGATCCTCGACGCACCCCCGAACATGCTCCCCCAGGACATCCTGGAGTGGCGCATGAACACGGCGGGCTACGACTCGAAGTTCGCCACCCTCTACTACCCCTGGCTCGAGGTCATGGACCCGCTGACGAACCAGCCGATCATGGTCCCGCCGTCCGGCCACGTGGCCGGCGTCTGGGCCCGCACCGACGGCACGCGCGGCGTGCACAAGGCGCCGGCGAACGAGGTCGTCATGGGCACGAACGGCCTGGGCTTCCAGGTCACGCAGGCGGAGCAGGGCGGCCTGAACAAGGTCGGCATCAACTGCATCCGCTCGTTCCCCGGCCGCGGCATCCGCATCTGGGGTGCACGCACCCTGTCGAGTGACCCCGAGTGGCGCTACCTGAACGTGCGCCGGCTCTTCAACTACATCTCCGAGTCGATCATGGAAGGGACCCAGTGGTCCGTGTTCGAGCCGAACGATCACCGGCTGTGGATGCAGCTGCGGATCGCGGCCACGAACTTCCTCACCCGCACGTGGCGCGAGGGCGCCCTCTTCGGGGCGAGCCCCGACGAGGCGTTCTACGTCAAGTGCGACGCCGAGACGAACCCGCCGGACGTGATCGAGGCCGGACAGGTCATCGTCGAGATCGGAATCTCGCCGGTGAAGCCGGCCGAGTTCGTGATCTTCCGGATCAGCCAGTTCACTGCCGGGCAGTCCGAGGTGACTGCCTAGCTCGAGGATCGAGAGAAAGGAGCGAGGCCTAGATGCCGCCTAAGGAACCACGTCCAGCCAATCACTTCATGCTCGTGCTGAACGGGAGTGAGAACGCTGGAATCTTCAGAGAGGTCAGTCTCGGCAAGTCCGAGACCGAGGTGATCGACTACAAGTCGGTGGACGCTCAGGGCATCCCCTACATCCGCCGCGTCCCGGGGATCAACAAGGCCGGGAACATCACGCTCACGCGTGGCATCGACGGCAACAAGGCGCTGTGGGACTGGCGCAAGAAGGTGATCGACAAGGGCGTCGAGGATCCCTCGACCCGGTGCGACGGCACGATCACGCTTCACGACGCCGGCGGTGGGACGATCGCGACCTTCACGTTCAAGCAGGGCTTCCCGATCTCGCTCGATTACGGCACGGCCAACGCAGGCTCGAACGAGATCGCGGTCGAGAAGTGCGAGATCGCCCACGAAGGGCTGGAGATGATGTAGGGACGGGCTGACGAGGGGAGCTCGAGGTGAAAACTGAATTCGCCTTCACGCTGCCTCGCGGTTTCGTCGACGCGCATGGTGCCGTCCACAGGGACGGCACCATGCGCCTTGCGACCGCCCGCGACGAGATCGAGCCGCTGCGTGACGCGAGCGTTCGCCAGAACGAGGCGTACCTGACGGTACTGTTGCTGGCCCGGGTGATCACCCGGCTCGGGGACGTGACGGACGTGACGCCGGAACTCGTCGAGCAGTTGTACGCCGCCGACTTCGATCACCTGCAGCGGCTCTACGAACGACTGAACACGGATGGGGAGGTGGTGGGGTCGGTTACGTGCCCGGAGTGCTCGAAAACGTTCGAGGTCGATCTGAGCCAGGTAGAGGACGGGCGCCTGGGGGAATGACGAGGCCGTCTCCGGAGGAGCTGCTCTCCGAGGCGGCCAGGATCGCGTATCACCTCCACTGGCCGCTCGACACGATTCTCGACCTGGAGCACGCCGACCGCCGCCGGTTCCTCGAAGAGGCGGAGAACATCGTCTACTACCTCCACGGCGGAGAGGAGTAAGCAGAGCAAGACATGGCAGACGTAGGTTTGAGAGCGAAAATCGCCCCTCTGGGTCGCCGGCTCCTCGCCCGCGAGGCGCACGTGACGCGCGCGACGGGGATCGGCCTGGCGCGCTCGATCGCGGAGCGGCACAAGCCGAAGCATCTCGACGCGGCGACGCGGCTCGCGCAGGGCCGCTCGCTCGCGCGGCGGAACGCCGCGCCGGTCGACCAGGAGAAGGCGCCGATGCCTTCGTACATCAGCGATTTTGCTGCGGCGGTGCTCTTCGGCGACGGGAGCTATGCACCGACTGAGAGCGGCGAGCGGACCTCGCCGCTCTTCGCCGAGACCGCGCGCCTCAAGGAAGCGAAGGCGCAGCGGATGGCGGCAGGGGAACCGATCCCGCGGGGCGCCGTCCAGGAGGTCTCGGGTGTGCCTCAGGGCGAGCCGGTGGCCGCTAGCGGCGGCGGCTTCCGGCTCTCGCGCAAGCCAGTCGAAGCTCCGCCCCCCGCCGAGTCCGCCGCGCCGCCGGTCTCGGCGGCCGCGCCGGTGCCTGCGCCCGCGCCTGTGTCTGCGCCTGCGGAGCCCACGATCGCGCGGGCTCCCGCGGGGGAAGCTCGGAAGGAGCCCTCGCCGGTCGAGGCGGCGCCGGTCGAGCTCGTGCAGAAGCCGGCCCGGGAGCGCGGGACGACCTTGCCGCAGGGGCTGCTCTCGCGCCAGCGCGACGAACAGCCGGATGCGTCGGGCGGAGCGAGCGCTCCTGCCCCGCCCGCGACCCCCGAGCAGGCTCCGCCCGCCGAGG
>JAWVDY010000218.1:0-7398 GCA_033856995.1 Gaiellaceae bacterium | reverse complement strand
AAGACATCGCCCGCGTCGGCACCGTCTCCTCTCGCGACCGCGAGATCGGCGACGTGCTCGCTGACGCGATCGACAAGGTCGGCAAGGACGGCGTCGTGAACGTCGAGGAAGGCCAGACCTTCGGCCTCGAGCTCGAGTTCACCGAGGGCATGCAGTTCGACAAGGGCTACCTCTCGCCGTACATGATCACCGACCCCGAGCGGATGGAGGCGGTTCTCGACGACCCCTACATCCTGGTCGCGAACCAGAAGATCGGCGCGGTCAAGGACCTCCTGCCGGTGCTCGAGCAGGTCATCCAGGCGGGTCGTCCGCTGCTGGTCGTCTCCGAGGATGTCGAGGGCGAGTCGCTCGCCACGATCGTCGTCAACAAGCTGCGCGGCACCTTTACCGCCGTCGCGGTCAAGGCACCGGGCTTCGGCGATCGCCGCAAGCGCATGCTCGAGGACATCGCGATCCTCACCGGCGCCGAGGTGATCACCGAGGAGATGGGCCTCAAGCTCGAGAACACGAAGCTCACCCAGCTCGGCAAGGCCCGCCGTGTCGTCGTCACGAAGGACGCGACGACGATCATCGACGGAGCCGGCGACAGCGATGCGATCAAGTCCCGCATCAAGCAGCTGAAGGGCGAGATCGAGAACACCGACTCCGACTTCGACCGCGAGAAGCTCCAGGAGCGCCTGGCGAAGCTCGCGGGCGGGGTGGCCGTCGTCAAGGTCGGCGCAGCCACCGAGACGGAGATGAAGGAGAAGAAGCACCGCGTCGAGGACGCGCTGCAGGCCACCCGCGCTGCCCTCGAGGAGGGCATCGTCCCGGGCGGCGGCGTCGCGCTTCTGAACGCGGTCGACTCGATCAAGCTGGACGGCGAAGGCGAGGAGCGGACGGGTGCGTTGATCGTCGCCCGCGCACTCGAGGAGCCGATCCGGCAGCTCGCCGACAACGCCGGGCTCGAAGGCTCGGTCGTCGTCGATCAGATCCGCAAGGGCACGAAGGGCCATGGGCTCAACGTCGACACCGGCGAGTACCAGGACCTCGTGAAGGCGGGGATCATCGATCCGACGATGGTCACGCGCTCTGCGCTGCAGAACGCGGCCTCGATCGCGAAGAACATCCTGACCACCGAGGCGATCGTCGCCGAGCCGCCGGAGAAGAACCCGGTCGGCGCCGGTGCCGGAATGCCGGATATGGGCGGCATGATGTAGCGCGTAATGGGCCGCTTCGCGGCCCATTCGCTTCATGGGGGAAACCTGGTTTCCCCCATGGGCCCCTCGTTGGGATCCACAGCAGAAGGGCCGGCTAAGCCGGCCCTTCTGCTTCTAATGACAGTGACATCTATGCCGACAAGAGCGACCACCACGACGCGCGCGTGCTCTCATGGGTGCGGACGAGTCGGCCCGAGCTCGACGTGCAGCTCTGGCGGGCGGTCACAGATTGGCTCGCGGACGAGTGGCCGTTCGAGCGCGTCGCTTACGCCGAGCGCGACGGCGGCTAGTCAGCCCACCAGTCGCGCTGGCCATCGACGTCTTCGCGCGGATCCTCGCCGAGATTAGGCGCGCCGGTGACGAGGAGCTCGAGGCCCTCTGGCCCGGCCTCGTAGCCTCGCCACATACCGGGTGGGACGCGCACCGCGTCCCAGTCCCTGAGCTCGACAATCTCGTCGTCGACTTTCATCCGCCCGCTCCCGCGCAGGACCACGTACACCTCCTCTTGTTTCGCGTGCGTGTGGCCGTACGGAAAGCGATAGCCGGGCGGGACGCGCTGGTAGCTCAGGGCGGATTTCTCGAGCTCGAGCGCCTTGGTCGCAGCACGGAACTCCAGGTCCGGCGCGCCGTCGAACCTGGGGCCGATGTCCTCGAGATCTTCCTTGATGTTCATGAGCGTGAACGGCACCTAGCAATCCTATGGTGTCATTTCGGAACACTCGCCCAGGCGCGGGATCACCTGCCCAAGCGCCAACTCAGCTGCTTGACAATCGATCTCCGATCTTCTTTGCTCCCCTCGCGGGAGCGGAGGGCTCCCCGAGAATCTAAGACTCGAGGAGGTCAGATGAAGAGAGCACGCATGGGTCGAGGTATGGGCGCGACCCTGACCGTGGCAGTGGGTTTGCTCGCCACTGTGATCTCGGCCGCGGGTGGCGCATCGGCGCACGCGGCCGTTTCGTCGCAGGCGGTCAAGGTCTGCAAGGCCAGTGGCGCGGCTCGTATGGGCCATTTCAGCGGCGTCGTGCACGCGCAGCAAGTCAACGCTGGCTGCCAGAACACAAGCGACGCTGCCGGTGGAACGCCGCCCTTGATCTGGCACGGCGGACCCATGATGGGGACGCCTTCGACCGGCCCGGTCGTCGTGACCCCGATCTTCTGGGACCCGGCGGGCCACCCGATGACCAGTAGTTACAAGAACATCCTCACCAACTACCTCGGCGATGTCGCCGCGGCGAGCGGCCACCACAGCAACGTGTTCTCGACCTTGAACGAGTACTACGGATCCAACGGCGACATCAGCTACCAGGTCAGGCTGGGCACACCGGTCAACGATACGAGCCCGCTACCCGCAGATGGGTGCATCCTGGCCTCGAAGGACACCAGGGGGATTTACGCAGACGGCTCCGGCTATGACGCCTGCCTCGACGATGCCCAGGTGATCACCGAAACCAGCAACGTGGTCTCGTCGCACAACCTGCCGGTGGATTACGGGCACATCTACGTGACGTTCGTGTCGAAGCACGTCGAGACCTGCTTCTATGCGGGCTCGACCGCGACCGGGAACAACTTCTGCACGATCAACCACTACAAGAGCGCGGCGTACTGCGCCTACCACAGCCAGGCTCCGAGCGGGATGGTGTACGCGAACCTGTCCTTCCCGATCTATGACTCGCCGGTGGGCTACACGTGCGGCAGCGACGCCCGGTTCCCCGCGATCCAGACGCCGAACGGCAATCCAGACGCCGACACCGAGGTCAGCCCGACCAGTCACGAGATCATGGAGTCGATCACCGATCCGGACACCGTCACCGGCTGGTTCGACTCGAGCGGCTTCGAAAACGGCGACGAATGCGCCTACGTATTCGGACAGACGAAGGGCACGCCCGGCCAGCTCTACAACCAGGTGATCAACCACCACGACTACCTGACTCAAGAAGAGTTCAGCAACCAGGACTTCTTCAAGACGGGTCTTGGGTGCCTGCAGAGCGAGTAAGCCCGGCCGAGAAACCCGACAGGACGTCTACGGAGGTGGCGAGAGCCACCTCCGTAGTGTTCCTGGGCTTTGCTTCGGGTGACATTCAGCAACGCTGGGTCACCGCAGCGTTTCGTACCATCTACGTGTGGAGGCGGGAGTGCGCACCGACGGATGCCTCTGCGGAGCGGTCCGCTACAGCGTGCGCGGTGACCCCGTACACGTCGGGCGCTGCCACTGCGCGGATTGCAGAAAGGAGTCTGGGAGCGCGTTCACGGTGTATGGGCAGTGGCCCGTCGAGGCGTTTGAGGTGAGCGGTGAGATCTCAAGCTATGGCGGACGCGGCTTCTGCCCTCTCTGTGGATCTCGCCTGCTTGATCCAGTCGGTCCCGGTGACACGCTCATCGAGATTCGGCTCGGAAGTCTGGATGAGGCGCCCTTCGAGCTGAAGCCGGAAGCCGAGGTCTGGGTGAAGCGGCGCGAGAGCTGGCTCGTACCGGTCGAGGGGGCAGCGCAGCACGACGAAAATCGTCACTAGCGCTCTACCGTCCCGGCACCGCTGGCGCAGAGACACGCAGGGACATTCCCGAACACCGGCCCACGTCCACGTGAACCGGACCTCGCCAGGGTGATGCGAGACTTCTCAGGTCGACCGTGTTCTCGGCCGTGGCAAGATCCCACGTCGCGAAGCGTCAGCCCGACCAACAGGAGGTTCGTATGTACGCCACCGTTCGCATGTACTCCGGCGGCCCCGAGCTCGCCGATGCGCTCGTCAGCCACGAAGCCGACGTCAAGAGCTTGATCACCGGGATCGACGGATTCAAGGCCTACTACCTCGTCCGCACAGCCGATGGCACGGTTTCGATCAGCGTGTACGACGACGAGGCAGGCGCGAACGAATCGAACAGCGCGGCGGCGAATTGGATCCGAGAGAACCTGCCGGATCTCGGCGTTACGGCACCGCAGGTCTCGGCCGGCGAAGTCGTCATCTCCGCATAGAGCACCGAGCTCCCCTGCCCCGATCAGCGGGGCAGGGGCTACTCCTCGCCCTCCCAGTATTCGAGGGTCGGCCCGCGTCGGGCCAGCATGATCGGTTCGCCTTCGGCGCTCGAGGCGGAGACCTTCTCGGTATCGGGGTAGTGCACGATGTCGGGCGCGACCATCGACGACAGCATGAGCACGCGGATCGGCGACTCGGTGCGGTTGATGATCTGATGCGCGCCCTTTTCACCGCGCGAGAAGCAGACGACGTCGCCCTCCTTCAAGACCTGTTCGCCCTCGGGCGTGCGGAGCGCCGGCTCGCCGGCCAGCACGATCGCCCACTCCTCGTTCGCGTAGTGCGTGTGATACGGCCAGAGCTTGTTGCCGGGCTCGACCTCGGAAATGCTCGCGCCGATCAGCTCGCCGCCGATGTGGTGGCCGACAAATGCCTCCTTGATCCGCCATCCCTCGCGCTTCCTCGGTTCATCCCAGTGATCGCCGTGCAGGTTGAAGATCTTCATCGTTCGCTCCCCTCTCATCCGCCAGTGAAGTCAGCTTCGCATCAGGAGCCCGGCGGCGAGCGCGCCGAGGGCGACCACGGCGCAGCTGACGAGCAGCACGACGTTCAGGCCGCTGACGAAGCTGACCGTCGCCGGGTGTGCCAGTGCAGGTCGGCCCGCCGCGACCCGGTCTCCGGTCGCCGCGACGGCGGAGGCAAGGCTCCGGCCGTGTGGGCCGAGCGACGATGCGAGCGAGCTCGAGATGCGGCGCTCGAGGACCGCGCCCAGCGCGGCGACTCCCAGGGCGACGCCGGTCAGGCGGCAGGCGTTGTTGATCCCGGATGCCATGCCGGTGCGCGACGGGTCGACTGCGCGCAGAGCGGCCGCCGCAATCGCGGGGTTGGCGAGGCCGATGCCGAGGCCGGCGACGATCAGGCCTGGCAGCAACGCGGTCCAGTGCGAGCTCGGGGTCAGCCCGTGCATCAGCAGCAGCGCGGCGGCGACGAGCACCAGGCCGCCGGCGAGCAGGAGGCGCAGCGACGCCCCCGGTGCGAGCTTCCGCATCACGATCGGGACCGCGAACACGAAGCAGGTCAGCGGTAGAAAGCGCAGCCCGGCGCCGAGTGGCGAGTAGCCGAGGATGTCCTGCAGGTAGATCGAGAGGTAGGGAAAGAGCGCGAACATCCCGGCTCCGATGCAGATCGTCGCCACCGAGACGCCGACGAACGCAGGTGAGCGGAAGAGGGCGAGGTCGAGCATGGGGCGGGCCTGCCGGTGCTCGACGACGACGAAGATCACGAGCAGGACGGCGCCGCCGATCAGCGAGCCGAGGATCACCCCGCTCGACCATCCGCTCGCGTTGCCGCGGAGCACGCCGAAGACGATCAGGAAGAGCGATGCCGAAAAGGTGAGCAGTCCCCAGACATCGGTGCTCGTCGCCTGCGGATCGCGTGACTCGCCCATCCTCGTGGCGGCGACCCAGAGGGCGAACGCCCCCACTGGGACGTTGACGAAGAACACCCAGCGCCAGTCGAGCGCGTCCGTGATGATGCCGCCGACGAGTGGCCCCGAGGCGACCGCCGCCCCGATCGTGGCGCCCCAGATCGCGATCGCGCCGCCGATGTCGGGGCCGCGGTACTCCGCTCCGATCAGCGCGAGCGCGGTGGCGAAGAGGGCCGCCCCGCCGATCCCCTGCACGGCGCGGGCGACGTCGAGGACGGCGATGTTCCACGCGAGGCCACACACGAGCGACGCGCTCGTGAACACGAGCACGCCGACGAGGAAGAGGATCCGCCGCCCGTAGCGGTCGGCGAGCGCGCCCGCTGTCAGGATCAGCGCCGCCAGCGTGAGCGCGTAGGCGTCGACCACCCACTCCAGCCCGGTCAGGCCCGAGTGCAGCTGCGCCTGGATGTTCGGCAGCGCGACGTTCACGACCGTGATGTCGAGCAGAAGCATGAACGTCGTCGTGCAGACGGCGACGAGCGTCCACCGGCGATCTCGGGCCACGGGCTGCATCGGCGGCTGATCTTAGGGAAGCGTCCCCTACAACGACGAAACGGCCCAAAGGGCCGAAGCACGGGGGGGAACCCCTGGTTCCCCCCCGTGAGCCCCTCCTTGCAAGCGGGTGCTTTGGGGCGCACGTTTCAGGAGCCGCCCTTTGCTGAAAAGCTACTGACGAAGCTTGCGGAGCCTCCCGCCGGGCGAAGCCCGGCTCCGGCGGCAATTCGTTCTGACCTGAGAAACGTCCCTACAACGACGAAACGGCCCAAGGGCCGTTTCGTACGAGGGGGATGGGGAGGTGGGTCGCGATGAATATCGGCGGCTCTTGCGCCGGCTCTCTCCCCCGTTCGAGTGAATCGCCTTACCTACACTTGAAGGGCATGGAAACGGCTGTCCCCACGCTGGTTCGCCTCGATCGCGGCTACGTCTCGGTCACCGGGCCGGAGGCGGCGGACTTCCTCGAGCGGATGCTCTCGAACGAGGTCGCCACGCTGGAGCCGGGCGAGGCGCGCCGTGCCCTGCTGCTGACGCCGACGAGCCGGATCGTCGCGCCGCTGCGAGCCGTGCGCGAGGGGCCGGAGGCGTTCCTGCTGATCACCGAGGCGTCGCTCGCCGATGTCGTGAGCGCCGCGCTCACGCGAGCGCGGTTCGCGGCGAAGTGCGAGATCGAGGTCAAGCCGTACCGCGGCTACCTCCAGCTGGGAGGCGGCGAGGGCATCCCGAACGGCGACTACGGCATCGAAGCACGCGAGAGCTGGAGCGAGGAGGAGCGCGAGGCCGCCGGCGCGGACGAGCTCGAGCGGTTGCGGATCGAGGCCGGGACGCCGGTCTGGGGCAAGGAGCTCGACGAGACGATCCTGCCGGCGGAGGCCGGGCTCGACGAGACGCACGTCTCCTTCACGAAGGGCTGCTACCCCGGCCAGGAGCCGATCGCGCGGCTGCACTACCGCGGCCGGCCCAACCGGCGCCTGCGGGTGCTCGAGGTTGCCGACGCGAAGCCCGGAGACGAGGTCGTCCTCGACGAGAAAGTGGTCGGCCGCGTGACGAGTGCGGTCGCGGACCTCGCCCTCGGCTACATCCGCCGCGAGGTTCCCGACGACGCCGCGCTGGAGATCGGCGGCGCGGAGGCACGGCTACACTTGCCACCCCCGCGCCCGTAGCTCAGGGGATAGAGCGCAGCCCTGCGGAGGCTGAGGTCAGAGGTTCGAATCCTCTCGGGCGCATGGCTCAACAGAGCCGTTTTATG
>JAWVDY010000217.1:0-7158 GCA_033856995.1 Gaiellaceae bacterium | reverse complement strand
AGTTCGCGGTCGTCGATGTCGATGCCCTGGAGCTGCTTCCCTAGGCCGGGGACGAGCGAGAGCACACCCTTCAGCGGACCCATCTTGCGCAGCATCCGGTAGCTCGTGAGGAAGTCGTCGAAGGTGAACTCGCCCTGCATCATGCGGCGCTCCATCTCGACGCGGTCGTCGTCCCCGACGGCGGCTTCCGCCTTTTCGATCAGGCTCAGCACGTCGCCCATGCCGAGGATCCGCTGGGCCATGCGGTCGGGGTGGAAATACTCGAGCTGGTCGAGCCGCTCGCCCACCGAGACGAGCTTGATCGGCTTGCCGGTGACGGCCTTGACCGAGAGCGCGGCGCCGCCGCGGGCGTCGCCGTCGAGCTTCGTCAGGACGATGCCGTCGAACGCGACCCGCTCGGCAAAGGCCTCGGCGACCTGCACCGCGTCCTGGCCGGTCATCGCGTCCAGGACGAGGAGGACGTTCGTCGGGCGCGTCGCGTCGCGCACCGCCGCGAGCTCTTCCATCAGCGCTTCGTCGATGTGCAGGCGGCCGGCCGTGTCGAGGATGACCGTGTCCAGGCCCTCGTCGGCCGCGCGCTCGAGCCCCTGCGTCGCCGCGGCGACCGGGTCGGCGCGCTCCTCGCTGAAGACCGGCACCTGCAGCTCGCGGCCGAGCTGCTCGAGCTGGTCGATCGCGGCCGGGCGCTGGAGGTCGGCGGCGACGAGCCCCGGCTTGCGGCCCTCCTTGCGGAGGAGCAGCGCCAGCTTGGCGGCGGCCGTCGTCTTGCCGGCGCCCTGCAGCCCGGCGAGCAGGATCACGGTCGGCGGGCGGCCGGTGAAGGCCAGGCGCGAGTCGCCCGAGCCCATCAGCGTCGTCAGCTCCTCTTGGACGATCTTCACGACCTGCTGGCCTGGTGTGAGGCTCTTGAGCACGTCCGCGCCGAGCGAGCGCTCGCGCACGCGCTCGACGAAGTCCTTGACGACCTCGAAGTTGACGTCGGCCTCGAGCAGGGCGAGCCGAACCTCGCGCATCGCGCGCGAGATCGACTCCTGGTCCAGACGACCCTGCTTGCGCAGGTCGCCGAGCGCGCCCTGCAGGCGCTCTGAAAGCGTGTCGAACACGGCCAGCCAGTCTAGCCGCGGGCCTTTTCGGGTAGGCGACGCGCATGACGGATCGCCTGCGGAAGCTCGTCAAGCTCTGGGTCGACCTCTTCGACGAGCACGCGCTCCTCGATCACGCGAGCGCGATCGCCTTTGCCGTCCTGAAGGCGCTCGTGCCGCTGACGCTCCTCGGGCTCGCACTCCTTGGCGAGGTCGGCCAGCAGCACGTGTGGAAGCAAACGATGCTGCCGGGGCTGAAGCCGCACGTTCAGGCGGCGACGGCGCACGCGATCGACGTGGCCGTGCAGAAGATCTTCTCGACCGACTCGACGGGGCTGATCGTGTTCGCCTCGATCGTCGCCCTCTGGTACGTCTCGGGCTCGGTGCGGGCGGTGATGTCGTCGACGAACGTCATCTACGGCTCCAAGGAGACGCGGTCGTGGAAGGTGCGGTTCCCGCTCTCGTTGGCGCTCGCCGCCGTAGTCGCCGTGTGCGTCGTGGGTGCCGCCCTCGCGGTGCTGGCCGCTCCCGCGCTCGCGAAGCACGGAGCGCTTCAGGTCGTGGTCGCGCTCGGCCGCTGGCTCGTGGCGGTCGTGTTGCTCGCGCTGGCGGTGGCCGTCCTCGTCCGCTTCGCGCCGGTCCAGTCGCGCTCCAAGACCTGGGTGAGCGGCGGCTCGCTGGTCGTGATCCTCGCCTGGGTGGCCACCTCGATGATCTTCAAGCTCCTCGTCACCCAGGTGCTGAGCTTCAAGACGGCGACCGGGAGCCTCGGCGTCTTCCTCGTGCTTGCGGGCTACGTGTATACGTCGTCGATCATCTTTCTGCTGGGCGTCGAGCTCGACGAGCTCTTGCGCCAGGACGCAACCGAGGGGGAGACCGGCGTGCTGCAGCTGCTCGGAATCGCCAGATAACCCAACCGAAAGGAGCGACATGGCAGACATCGCCAAAGTGATCACGATCATCGGCTCGTCCCCGGAGAGCTTCGCCAAGGCCGCGGATGCAGCCGTTCAGGAAGCTGCGAAGACCGTGCGCGGGATCACGGGCGCCGACGTCGTCTCGATGAGCGCCCTCGTCGAGGGCGAGCGGATCAGCGAGTACCGGACGACGGTGAACATCGCGTTCGCCGTCGAGCGCTCGTCTTAGGGCGCTAAGAGCGCACGCGCGAACTCGTCCGGATCGAAGGGCCTCAGGTCATCGAGGCCCTCTCCGATCCCGATCAGCTTCACGGGCAGGCCGAGCTCGTGGGCGATCGCGATCGCGATCCCGCCCTTCGCCGAGCCGTCGAGCTTCGTCAGCACGATCCCGCTGACCTCGACCGCCTGGCCGAACAGGCGCGCCTGCTGCAGCCCGTTCTGGCCGGTCGTCGCGTCCACGACGAGCAGCGTCTCGTGCGGCGCGCCCTCGAGCCGCTGGCCAATCACGCGCCGCACCTTCGCGAGCTCTTCCATCAGGTTCGCCTGGGTGTGCAGGCGGCCGGCAGTATCGACGATCACGACGTCTCGGTTGCGCGACTGGGCCGCACCGATCGCGTCGAACGCGACGGCGGCAGGGTCGCCTCCGCGCTCCGAGCCGACGAAGTCGGCGTTCGCGCGCTTGGCCCAGATCTCCAGCTGCTCCTCGGCGGCTGCGCGAAAGGTGTCGGCCGCCGCGACCAGGACCGACCGCTTGTGCTCGGAGAGCTTGGCCGCGAGCTTGCCGATCGTCGTCGTCTTGCCCGTGCCGTTGACGCCGACGACGAGGATCACGCTCGGCCGCGCGCGCAGCTCGAGCCGGGCGGGCTCGCCGAACATCCGGGCCGCCTCTTCCTGCAACGCGCCCGCGAGGTCGCCGGCAGCGTCGCCGCGAGCCTCGAGGCGCTGCACGAGCTCCGCGGTCGCGGGGACGCCGACATCCGCGGCGATCAGCGCTTCCTCGAGCCGCTCCCACGACGTGGCATCCCCAGGGTCGAACGCGGCGACGGCGATCTGCTCGGTCAGCGCGCGGCGGCTCTTGCCGAGCGAGTCCCGTAGCCGCGAGAACATGCCTTCGCGCTGCTGCTCCTGCTCGTCCGCTCCCGCGTCGTCGCCGAGCAGCTCTGACCAGCTTCGCGCCATCGCGGCAGACTAGTAGTCGAGGATCGGGAAGCGCGCGTCCGCGTCGAGGCAGGCGGCGGCGAAAAGCGCCACGCCCACGTCTCCCGTGAAGAGCGAGTAGCGCCCGTGGCCCTGCTCGGCGCTCGCGTGCTCGACCTGGCCGAGCGCGTGGACGGCGAAGCGGCGCGCCCGCTCCAGCCAGCGCTCGTCGCCGGTGCGCTCGAAGGTCTTCAAGAGCGCGTATCCGTTCCCGGAGGTGCCGTGACAGAGACCCGCGCCCTTCTCCTCGCGGTGCGCTCCCGCGCGCCACGTCAGCTCGGCGCCGGCGAGCAGGAGCTCCTCGTCCAGGTACGGCGCCGCGGTGGCGACCATCCCGGGCGCACCGTGGCACCACTGGAGGCGGATTCCGCTCCCGCTGGCCGGAGCGAGCGGCTCGCCCGCCCCTGCCGGCCAGGTCGCCAGCCCGTTCTCGACGATCGCCTCGCGGGCGAGGATCTCCGCCGTCTCGCGCTGGAGCGATTCGCTCCACTCGCTCTCGACCTGCAGCAGCGCGTGCACGATTCCGACCAGGCCGTGCGCCGGGCCGAGGAGGCGCTCCGAGGTGCCGTAGAGCTGCTGCGTCCAGATCCCGTCGGGGTCACGGCGGGTCATGAGCGCCTCGGCGCTCTCGCGCCACGCTTCGAGCCAGCGCTCCTCCCCGGTCCATTCGCGCATCGCCCGTGCTGCAAGCAGCGTCCCGGGTGAGCCCCACAGCAACTCCTCGAACTCGTTGTCGCGGTTCTCACGAACCCGTTGGAGGAGCCGGTCGGCGAGATCACCACGGGGCGTGAGACGCCAGCTGACGAGCAGGAGACCCGCCTCCCCACACAGGAGAGACGACTCGCGGGCCGCCGGGAGCTCGATCTCGGCTTCGGCGAGGTCCGGCGCTTCGAACCAGAGCTCGAGTGTCCGCTCGGCGGCCGCGTCGAGGTCGATGCCCGTCGCGGGATGCCCGCGGCGGGCCAGCGCGTCGAGCGCCCAGATCACTCCTCCCGCACCGCAGTAGAGGTCCTTCACCGGAGGGGTCGAGCCCCAGGCGTCCGACTCGTGCGCGGGCCAGAGCCCACCAGGGTCGAAAGCGGCTTCCGCGTCCGCGACGATCGCCCGGATAGCCGCGCGCACCCGCTCGTCGTCCCAGGGCTCGCCCGTGAGCGGCTCGAACCCGGCCGCGTCGAAGAGCACTATGCGGCCGCTTCGGCCTCGCGCGGGAGGCGGCGCGAGACGATCTGCGAGACGCCGTCGCCGCCCATCGTTACGCCGTAGAGCACGTCGGCGGCCTCCATCGTCTTCTTCTGGTGGGTGACGACGATGAACTGCGCGCTCTCGGAGTAGCGTCGCAGCAGCTCGACGAACCGGCCGATGTTGGCGTCGTCGAGCGCGGCCTCGACCTCGTCGAGCAGGTAGAACGGGCACGGCCGCGCGAGGAAGAGCGCGAACAGGAACGAGATCGCGCCGAGCGCCTTCTCGCCGCCGGAGAGGAGCGACAGCCGCGTCACGCGCTTGCCGACCGGCCGTAGCTCGACCTCGACGCCAGGCTCTTCGCCTTCCTCCTCGCCGTCGGTCAGCCGGAGGCGACCGGTGCCGCCTGGGAAGAGCGTCGAGGCGACCTCCTCGAAGTGCGCGCTGACCGCGGCGAAGGTGTCGTCGAAGCGGCGCTCGACGGTCTCCGCGAGCTCGTTGCGCAGCTCCTCGAGCTCGTTCAGGCTCGCCTCGAGGTCGGCGCGCTGTTCGGCCAGCTCCGTGAGGCGCTCCTTCTCGCGCTCGTACTCCTCCTTGGCGAGCGGGTTGACCTGGCCAAGGGTCTCGCGGCGGCGCTCCAGCCGCTCGATCCTCTCCGCCAGCTCGTCGCGGTCGTCGCCTTCGGCGGGCTCTGCGGATGCTTCCTCCAGCCGGCGCCGAGCCTCGGCCGCCTCGGCCTCGAGCCGCGCGCGCTCGACGTCGATGCCGCCCGCTCGCTCGGCTGCCTCGGCCGCGGCGCGCCTGACCTCGGCCTCGTCGCCGCCGAGCCTGCGCAGCTCGGCCGCCAGCTCGCCGGCGCGGGTGGCGCCCGCGTCGACCCGTGCTCGCAGCGGCGCCTCGAAGTGCTCGGCAGCGGTTGCGGCGCCCTGCAGCGTCGCCGCGAGCCTCTCCGCCAGCGCGACCAGCGGCTCGGTCGGAACCGGCGCCACCTCTGCGGGAAGCTCCTCGGCTTTGCGCTCGAGCTCGTTTGCTTCCTGCGCCAGCGCCCGCCGCCGCGCGTCGAGCTGGAGCAGGATCGCCTCCGCGGTCTCGCCCGCGAACCACAACTCCCCGCCCTGGGCGTCGAAGCAATGGCCTTCCCTGGTGACGAGGACGCCGGTCTCCGCCCGTGCAAGCTCCGCAGGCTCCGCGACCCAGACGTCTGCGAGCAGCTCGGCGACCCGCTCGCCACCGGGCTTTGCCTTCACGTGGCTCGACAGCGGCTGCGCGCCGAGGAGCGGCGGGCGCGAGGTGCGCTTCTCGTCGGCGCGTGGTGGCACGAGCACCGCCAGATTGCCGAGCCCGGCCTTCCGCGCGCGCTCGACCAGTGCCAGCGCGCCGGGCGCGTCGACGGCCACGAGCGCAGCCGCGCGCCCCGCGAGCGCGGCGGCCACCGCCCGCTCGTAGCCGGATTCGACCTCCAGCAGCGAGAGCGCGATCCGCTCGCCCTCCTCCGCGAGCGCTCGTGCGGCAGGAGGCAGGCCCTCGCGCTCGGCGAGCGAGTGCTCGAGCGCCGTCAGTCGCTCCCGCGTTAGCCGCGCCTTCTCGCGCAGCGCCTCCCGTTCCGGATTGCTTCGCGTGCGCGGGAGCAGCGGCTCGGCGCGTAGCCGGTCGGCGAGCTCGCGCGCAGCGTCGCGCCGCAACTCGAGCCGCTCGGTCGCGCTGCGCAGCCGGTAGAGCGCCGAGGTCGCCCCGTCGCCGCGGCCCGCCGCAGCCGCGAGCTCCTCCTCGACGCGATTCCGCTCGGCCAGAAGCGCCTCGAGCCGCTCCCCGGTGCGCTTCCGTTCGAGCGACGCGGCCGCGCGCCGCTCCTCGACCCCGGCCAGCCGCTCGTCGATCCCGGCGAGGTCGAGCTCCGCGAGCCGCGCCCGCAGGCCGGCGATCTCGCCGAGCAGCTTCTCCGCGCGCTCCGCCGCGGTCGCCTGCAGGGCGAGCGGGCGCAGCCGCGCCTTGACCTCGGCCTCGAGATCACGCGCGCGCTCGACCTGGATCTGGACCCGCGCAAGCTTCAGCTCCGCCCGGTGTCTCCGCCGCTTGAACTTCCCGAGCCCGGCCGCGTCCTCGATCAGCGCACGCCGCTCCTCGGGCTTGCTCGCGAGAATCTGCTCGACCTTGCCCTGGCTGATCACCGAGCCGTGGCTGCCGCCGAGCCCGACGTCGGCAAGCAACTCGACGAGATCAGTGCGCCGAACGGCCGCGCGATTGATCAGGTACTGGCCCTCGCCGCCACGGTGCAGCCGGCGGGTGATCGAGATCTCGCTGAAGTCGAGCTCCGGGAGCGCACCGTCCTCGTTGTCGAAGAGCAGCTCGACCTCGCAGAAGTCGGCGGGCGCGTGGCCGGGCGAGCCGGCGAAGAGCACGTCGTCGGGCTTCTCCGCGCGCAGCTCGTGCGGGCTCAGCGAGCCGGAGGCCCACAGCAGCGCGTCGGCAACGTTCGACTTTCCCGAGCCGTTCGGGCCGACGACCACGGCGACGCCCGGCTCGAGCCGAACCTCGACGGCCTCGGGGAATGACTTGAAGCCTCGAAGACGGATGGACTTCAGGTGCATCGACCGGCTCCGTAAGCGTTCCGGCGTGCGCGGCCGTCTGCAAGGAGGGGGCTCACGGGGGAACCAGTGGTTCCCCCGTGCTCCAATGACTTGAAGCCGCGCAGCTTGATCGCTCGCAGGTGCACGCCGGCGGGACGCTAATGGGCGCGGCGGATGCCGCCGCGCCCACTCGCTTTTACGCGGGTTGTGCCATCCCGA
>JAWVDY010000216.1:0-3099 GCA_033856995.1 Gaiellaceae bacterium | reverse complement strand
TCGCACCGCGGTGGTCCGGCGGATCACTCTCGGCCGCATGCCGCGCGGGGAGCAGTCCGAATGATCCGATCGCTCGCCTCCCTGCGAACACCCAGGCGAGAGCGATGAGGGCGGGCTCTTTCCGTGCCGTCGCCATCGAAGCCGTTCCATCCATCCGTGGAGGTATCCAGTGACGCATCCAAAGCTCGAGGTCGCCGAGGCGCCTGAGCGCAGCGCGCTCGAGGAGCTCGCGACCGACGACTCGTCGCGCAAGAGGTTCCTGAAGATGGCCGGCGGCGGCAGCGCCGCGGCCGGGCTCAGCCTGCTCATCGCCGCGTGCGGCGGAAGCAAGAAGAGCAGCTCGTCGTCGAGCAGCTCTTCAACCACCCCCCCGCCGAGCACGACTTCGAGCGGCGGCACGGGCGACATCGCGATCGCGAACTACGCGCTGACGCTCGAGTACCTGGAGGCCGACTTCTACGAGAAGGTCGTGGCAAGCGGGCTCTTCAAGGGCAACAAGTACGCGTCGACCATCGCGAAGTTCGGGCAGCAGGAGGCCAGCCACGTCGCGACGCTCGAAGCCGCCATCAAGAAGTTCGGTGGCACCCCGGCCAAGAAGCCGAAGGCGAAGTTCCCCCTCAAGAGCCAGTCCAGCGTCCTCAAGCTGGCGGGCACCGTGGAGAACCTCGGCGCGGCGGCCTACCTGGGCCAGGCAGCGAAGATCAAGAGCAAGGAAGTCCTCGCGCTCGCGCTGTCGATCCACACGGTCGAGGCGCGGCACGCGGCTGTGCTGAACACCCTGCTCGGCAAGTCGATCACCCCGGACGGCGCCTACGCCAAGCCGGCCGACATGTCGACCGTCCTGGCGGCCGTGAAGCCGTTCATCGTCGGCTGACGCCGGCTCCGAGCGAGAAAGGAACCAGACGCATATGACCCAGACCAAGCTCGCCTCGCCGGAACTTGCCGGCGTGGAGATCCACGGGGTCACCCGTGGCGCGTTCATCATGAAGGGGGCGCTCGCCGCCTCCGCCGTGTACGGCACATCGGCCGTCGCGCCGTTCGTGTCCCAGGCGCTGGCGAAAGGCGGGGATCTCGACATCCTCAACTTCGCGCTGACGCTGGAGTACCTCGAGGCCGCGTTCTACGCCAAGGCCACGAAGACGCTCAACCTCAGCGGCGAGACCAAGAAGGTCGCGACGCTGATCGGCGAGCACGAGGCCATGCACGTCAAGGGCCTGACCGCGGCCATCAAGGGCGCGGGCGGCACACCGGTGAAGGCCCCGGGAGTGAAGTTCCCGTTCAAGGACCAGGCGAGCTTCCTGAAGCTCGCGCAGGTCTTCGAGGACACCGGCGTGAGCGCCTACAACGGCGCAGCGCCGATGATCACCTCGCCGGACGTGCTCGCGACTGCGGGCACGATCGTTCAGGTCGAGGCGCGGCACGCCGCCGCGATTCGCTTCCTGAACGGCGCCGCGCCGGCGCCGACGGCGTTCGACAAGCCGCTGCAGAAGCAGGCGGTTCTCACCGCCGTCAAGCCCTTCATCACGGGCTAGCGGCACTGACGGATTCGACGGCCGGCGGAATCCCTCCTCCGCCGGCCGTCGGCCGTCGCCTACTAGACGCCTGACAGGTTGGGCGGCGGCTTCTGGCCGCGGGGCGGCGGGTCGTCGAGCAGCAGCTGCGGCACGGAGACCAGTCGATATCCCCGAGCGCGGAGCCGGCGGACGATCAGCGGAAGGGCGGCCACGGTCTGGCTGCGGTCGCCGCCTCCGTCGTGCATGAGCACGATCCCGCCCGGCGCGATTCCGCGCATCACTCGGGACACGATGGCCGTGACGCCCGGGCGAAAGTAGTCCTCGGGGTTGATCGACCACAGCACCATGAGCATCCGCTGCTCGTGCAGCAGCGAGAGCGTGTCGGCGTCGAAGGACCCGTCGGGCGGCCGGAAGAGGCGGGGGGTGGCGATCCCGTGGCTGCGCATCCTCGCGACCGGGTCGAGCAGCTCCGCACGCTGCGCGGCGCGCGAGAGGTGTCCCATGAGCGGATGGGTCTTGGTGTGGTCCCCGAGCGGATATCCCTCGCGGTGCTCGCGCTCGAGTAGGCCCCCGAAGTCGCGAATGGAGTTCCCGACGACGAAGAACGTCGCGGGCACGTGCAGCTCTCGTAGGACGCGGAGCACCTTCGGCGTGTACGGGCCGGGGCCGTCGTCGAAGGTCAGCGCCACCTCGCGATGGCGTGGCGTCCCCCGCAGGACGTAGGGGGTGTAGGCCAGGACGCCGTCGACGGCGCGCGCCTCGATCGTGCGAGGGTCGGGCCTCGCCACACGGGACCTGGTTGGCGCGGGCTGCCGCGACGTGCCTCCCCCGCCGCCCGCCGCCACGAGCACGACGACGAGCAGGATCGCCGCCCCGGCCGCGAGCGCTCCGGCCCGCCGGCGCGCGACGTGCCGCCGGCGCCGCTCGGCCGCACGGCGCTGTGCGCGCCAATCGGGCCCTCGCTCGTCGTCCTGGTCGGAGGGCGCTACCACCACACGGTCGAGTCGAGGTTCTCGACCTCGTCGACCGGGAGCGTGTAGATGCCCGAGGACAGGTACTTCCAGCCGTCGTCGCAGACGATGAACACGACGTTGCCCTCGTCGAGCTCACCCGCGATGCGCGCCGCCACCCGCGCGATCGCGCCCGAGGAGACTCCGGCGAAGATGCCCTCCTCGTCGAGGAGCTTGCGGGTCCAGATGATCGCGTCGCGATTGGTGACGAAGATCTTCCGGTCCAGCAGCGAGATGTCGATGATCGGCGGGATGAAGCCGTCGTCGAGCGAGCGCAGGCCCTGCACCGGCTCCCCCTGCATCGGCTCGGCCGCGACGATCTTCACCGCGTCGCCGAACGTCTCCTTGAGGCGGCGGCCGTTGCCCATCAGCGTGCCGCCCGTGCCCAGCCCGGCGACGAACGCCGCCACCTCGTCGAGCTCCTCGAGGATCTCGCGAGCGGTGCCGTTGTAGTGCGCCGCCGGGTTCGCCTGGTTGCCGTACTGGTAGGGCATGTAGTAGGAGGAGTCTTCCGAAGCCATCTCGAGCGCCTTCGCGACCGCGCCGTTTGAGCCCTTCGAGCCCTCCGAGTAGAC
>JAWVDY010000215.1:0-2519 GCA_033856995.1 Gaiellaceae bacterium | reverse complement strand
CGCTCGAGCGCGAGGTCGCTCCCGGCTTCACGCTGCGCCGCACGGTCGTCGTGCTGCACGGCGAGGGCGAGGAGGGCCGCGGCGAGGAGGTCGACTACGACCCTGATGCGCAGGCGCGCTTCCAGGCGCGGCGCGGGGAGCTGCCGTTCGCGGGCGAGCACACGCTCGACTCCTTCTCGGTGCTCCAGTCAGGCCAGACCGAGTACCGGCGCTGGGCGTTCGAGTCGGCCGCGCTCGATCTGGCGCTTCGCCAGGCAGGGCGCTCCCTCGGCGACCAGCTCGGCCTGCGCTCGCAGCCGCTGCGCTTCGTCGTCTCGACCCGCGTCGCGAACGTCGAAGGGTGGCTCGCCCTGTATCCGAACCTGCGCTTCAAGCTGGACCCAGACCGTGAGTGGTCGGACGCGCTAGTCGAGCGCTTGGCGGCGGCCGATTGCGTCGAGACTGTCGACTTCAAGGGCATCTACCGCGCCGAGTTTGGCCTGCCTCCGGATCCCGAGCTGTACGCGCGGATTGCTGCGGCGTTCCCACGCGCCTGGATCGAGGATCCCGGGCTCACTCCGGCGACGACGGCGGCCCTCGCTGACCACCGGGAGCGGATCACCTGGGATGCCGCGATCCACGAATGGAGCGACGTCGAGGCGCTGCCGGCGCGTCCGCGCTGCCTCAACTCGAAGCCGTCACGCTTCGGTTCCGTGCGCCGGCTGTTCGATTTCTACGACGCGTGCGAGCGGGAGGGAATCGCGCTCTACGGCGGCGGCCAGTTCGAGCTCGGCCCCGGCCGCGACCAGATCCAGCTGCTCGCGTCCCTCTTCCACGCCGACGCGCCGAACGACGTCGCACCGGCCGGCTTCAACGTCAGAGCCCCGGCGGCGGAGCTGCCGGTCGGGCCGCTCTCGTTCAGCCCGCCTGTGGGCTTTCGGCTCTGAGCGCCCGTGCCTTCGTGGTCAGACGGCCGACGGACTCGTCGCCTGCAGACCCCAGCTCGTGCCAGGACGCCCCGGAGCACGGCTCGCCGCTCCCGACGAGCAGGTAGCGCACGTCGAGGTGCCAGTGCCGCGGCTCGCCCGGCCGGTCCGGGATCTCGTGCACGTCCAGGTCGAAGGGGCGCGGAGCGAGCGGGTGGAAGCTGAGCTCGAGCGCGGTCTCCTCCTGCGCCTCGCGCATTGCGGCTGCCTCGAGCGAGAGATCGGTGCTCTCGATATGGCCGCCGGGCTGCAGCAGGCGGCCAAGCTTCGCGTGTGTGACGAGGCAGACCCGCTCACCTGTCGCGTCAACGACGAACGCAGAGGCGGTGAAATGAGCGGCGGCCTCGGCGCGGGAGAGCGGATCGTCCAGCTCGTCTGCGAGGCGCAGCATCGCGCACCGATCCGCCTCCTCACGGTCGCTCGCTGCGACGAAGGTTCGGAGCGCGTCGGTGAGTGCGCTCATTCGTATTGCAGAGCCTCCAGGACGTTCAGACGGGCGGCGCGGCGCGCAGGGAAGATCGCGGCAAGGATGCCGACGACGATGGTCATGACGGCCAAGATCGCGAGCGAGGCGACCGGCAGTGAGAAGACGATGAAGTCGACGCGGTAGACGAGCAGCCCACCCAGCACGATGCCGAGCAGGATCCCGAGCACGCCCCCGATCAACGCGGTGATCACGCTCTCGTGGCGGATCATCCTCCGCACCTGGCGCCGCGTCATCCCGATCGCGCGCAGCATCCCGATCTCTCGCGTCCGCTCGAACACCGTCAGTACGAGCGTGTTGATGATCCCGAACACGCTGACGACGACCGACAGCGCCAGCAGCACGTAGAAGATGTTCAGGATCGAGCTGAGGCCGCTGATCTGGTTGTCGATGAACTGCTGCCGCGTCTGCTCCTTCGCGTTCGGGAACGCTTTCAAGGTGCGGTCGAGCGCCGCGCGGTTCGCATCCGACGCGCCGCCGCGCACTCGGACGAACGAGTAGATGTTCTTCGGGCTCGGGTTGTAGGAGTCCCAGGTTCGCTGTGACACGGTTACCGTGCCGAATGGCGAGCCGCCGGGCGGCGGGTCGAAGATGCCGCGAATATGGAACGTCTTTTGCTTGCCGCTCGTGAAGGTGAGCACGAGCGGCGAGCCCGACTGCAGGTGATGCTTCTTGGCATAGCCCTTGTCGACGAACGCACCGTCGTCGCCGAGGCTTGCGAACACCGCCTGCGAGCCGACGGTCCAGTCGAGCTTGAACATCGAGGCGCCGGGCGGATTGACTGCGGTCGCGAAGAAGCTCTTGCCGAACGCCTTCGCGTCACCGGTGCGAACGTTGCTGACCGCCTCGACCGAGGGCAGTTGGGCGACCGCATCGGCCGCGGCGACCGGGATCGGCGAGAAGTTGTTCTGTGCGGTGATCGCGTAGCCGGCATTCGTCCAGAGCTTGTTCACCGCGCCGCGGAACGACGAGGTGATCCCGGCGGCGAGCACCGCGACGAGGGTGACGAGCGCAAGCCCGATCATCAACGCGGCTGCGGTCGAGGCCGTGCGTTGCGGGTTGCGGCGGGC
>JAWVDY010000214.1:0-8965 GCA_033856995.1 Gaiellaceae bacterium | reverse complement strand
GTCGCCGAGGCCGGGCGAGACGCCGGCGCGCTGTTCGCCGAGTTTTCGTGTCACTCGGCGGCGTACGGCGCTCCGCTCGAGGTGGCCGGCTTCCGCCGCGCACGCGATCTACCGAGTCGGTTCCAGCCGCTCGACCTCGCCGAGCGCCCCGACGTGTCGTGTTTCTGGGCGCGAGACGTCGTGCTCGGCGACGACCTGTACGTGACCGCAGCCGACGGCGACCTCGACCGGCCGAACGAGTGACCCTATTCTCGATTTGATGCTGCTGGCCGTCGGCTACCACTACGTCGCCGAGCGCGAGCCCGCGCAGCCGCGCGCGATCTTCCCTGTCACCACGGCCGCGCTCGCGACCCAGGTCGAGGTGCTGGCACGCAGCTTCGAGCTCGTCTCGCGTGACCAGCTGGAGGCTGCGGCGGCGGGCGAGGGCGAGCTTCCGGAGCAGGCCTGCGTGCTCACGTTCGACGACGGCCTCCGCTGCCAGTTCGAGCTCGCGCTGCCCGTCCTCGAGCGGCTCGGCGCGCCCGCGGTCTTCTTCGTGCCGGGCCTGCCCCTCGCCGAGCGCCGCGTGCTCGAGGTGCACAAGCTCCACGCCCTGCGCGAGCGCGTCCCCGACGACGAGCTCCGCGCTCGGCTTCCGGACGAGCTGCCCGTGGTCTCGCAGGACGAGGCGCGAGGTCACTACCGCTACGACACGCCCGAGGCGGCCGAGTTGAAGTACCTCCTCAACATCCGCCTGCCGGCCGCCACGCGCCGGAAGCTCGTCGACTCGCTCTTCGCGGCCGAGTTCGGCGACGAGCGCAGCATCGCCGACCAGCTCTACGCGGAGCCCGCGCAGGTCGCCCGGCTCGAACGGGCGCACCGTGCGGTCGGCGCGCACTCGTACTCCCACCAGCCGCTGGCCACGTTGTCCGACGCAGAGCTGGATGCCGACCTGGGGCGGGTCTCCCGGTTGCTCGCCGAGGTCACGGGCTCGAGGCCGCGGGCCTTCAGCTATCCCTTCGGCACTCCCGAGACCGTCGATGCGCGAACCGTCACACGGGTCGGCGCCGCCGGCTATCGGGTCGCGTTTACGATGCGCCGCGAGCTCAATCGGAGCCTCGACGAGCCGCTGCTCCTCGCCCGGCTGGACGCAAACGACGCCCCCGGCGGTCGCGCGCCGCTCGCCGGGATCCTCGACACCACGGCCCGATGATGCTGCGCGAGCGGCTCTCGCGGCGGGTCGTGCTGGCGCGCGACCTCCGGCGGCTGGACGCCCATCACGCCGGGGCATTTGCAGGGATCGAGGCTCCCGCCGACGCCGCTCCGGTGCTGATCGTGAGCCTGACCGAGTTCGTCTACCAGCTGAAGCTCGAGGGCCTGCTCGGGGCGGCCCTGAAGCTGGCTGGTCGACGTCCGGTCGCGCTCGTGCCGTCGGGGAGCTGGATCCCGCGCAGGTACTTCGATCTCTTCGGGATCCACGAGCGGGTCGTCCTCGACGACTACCTCGACGACGCGGCGCGCTCGGAGGCCGCCGCAGAGGCGGAGCGGCTCCTCGACGGCAATCCGTCGTCGGCGGAACTGAAGGCGCTCGAGTTCCGCGGCGCCTCGATCGGCCGCCACGTGCTCTCGACCCTCTCCCGCGCGCTGCACGAGGGCTCGGTCAAGCCCTCGGCGCCGGAAGCGCGGGCGAAGCTGGCCGAGCTCCTCCCCCGGACGCTCGAGTCGACGATCGCCGCGGGACGGCTGCTCGACGACCTTCGTCCCGAGCTCGCGCTCTTCCTCGAGCGCAACTACGCCTCGGAGGCTCCGGTCTCGGACCTCGCGCTCGGGCGGGGCATCGACGTGATCCAGTTCGTGTCCGGGTTCGCGGACGACGAGCTGGTCTTCAAGCGGTACACGGCGGCGACGCGCCGCGTGCATCCGAGGTCGCTCTCCGAGCGCTCCTGGGAAGTGGCGCGGACGATGCCGTGGGACGAGCCGCGGGAGCGTCAGCTCGAGGTCGAGCTCGAGCGCCGCTATGGCAACGTCTCGGCACTCTCGCGTCGCCTGCAGGGCTGGACGAGCGACCGGCCGCGCGCAGAGGTGCTCGAAGCGCTCGGTCTCGATCCGGCGAAGAAGACGGCGGTCGTCTTCTCGCACATCCTCTGGGACGCGAACATGTTCTATGGCGAGGACCTCTTCGTCGACCAGGAGGCGTGGTTCGTCGAGACCGTCAGGGCCGGCGCGGAGAACCCCCGGGTCAACTGGATCGTCAAGCTCCATCCGGCGAACGTCTGGAAGCGGCGTCGCGAGAGGCTCGACGGCGAGCTGAACGAGGAGCGGGCGATCTCGCACGGTGTCGGCACGCTGCCGGATCACGTCGCCGTGTTGCGGCCGGAGAGCGAGATCTCGACGCGGTCGGTGTTCGAGACCGCCGACTATGGGATCACGATCCGCGGGTCGATCGGCTTCGAGCTGCCCTGTCTCGGCGTGCCGGTGCTGACCGCGGGAACCGGCTTCTACTCGGGCCGCGGCTTCACGATCGACTCGGCGACCGCCGACCAGTACCTGGGGCGGCTGCGCCACATCGAAGAGATCCCGCCCCCGACGGCCGCGGAGGTCGAGCTCGCCCGCCGGCACGCGTACGCGCTCCTGCACCTGCGGCCGATGCGCTTCTCGAGCTTCGTCGCCACGATCCGGCCGCTCGAGGAGATGGGCCATCCGCTCGACCATGACGTCGAGCTGCGGATCAGCACTTCCGCGGAGCTCAGACGCGCCGCTGACCTTCGGCGCTTCACGGAGTGGGCGCTGGGGTCGAAGGAGCTCGACTATCTCGCGCCGGAAGGCTGAACCCTCCGCCGGTGGGGCCGGCGCTGCGCGGATACTGGGTGCGCGCGAGGACCGGTCTCTCCACGAACCGGTACGAAAGGGCAGCGAGCGCGATCGTGAGCGGGACGACGAGGGCCAGGAACGACGCTCGGTGCAGACCGACCGCTTCCGGCGAGACCGAGAAGAAGAGCGGGAAGTGGTACAGGTAGATGCCGTAGGAGCGAGCGCCGAGCCAGGCAAGCGGCCGCAGCGACAGCGCCCGCGCGACCGGGCTGGCGGGCGCGAGCACGACGTGCGCGACGAGCGCCGCACTCGCCAGCTCGACGAGGACGAGCCCACCGGCGTAGAGCGGCGAGGCGTCCGACCGGGCCTCCACGACCGCGACAGTGAGGACGAGGAGCGTCAGAGCGGCGACCGACGTTCGCGTCAGCAAGCGCCGCAGCAGGGAGGCGCCCGAGTGGGAGAGCAGCACGAGCGTTGTGCATCCGAGCAGGAGCCCGTCCGCTCGGGTATCCGTGCGGAGGAACGCCGCCGGCGAATGGTCGCCCGACCACGTCAGCCAGCGGAGGATCGCGCTCGCCGTGGCGGATGCCAGCAGGAGGGCGGCGACGTAGCCGAGTGGGACGCGTCGCCGTAGCAGGAGCAGCAGCAGAACGGGCCAGACGATGTAGAACTGCTCTTCGATCGCCAGCGACCATGTGTGCCCGAAGAGCCCGAGGGCGGCGAGGCCGGGCGGCGTCGCGGTCGCCGCGACCCAGTTGGCGGCGTAGCCGGCGACGGCGGCGAGCTCTGGCCAGTACCCCCGCCCGTGCTGCACGGCCGGGAGCGCGAGGTAGAGCGCTCCGACGCCGAGGATCGTCAGCCCGAGCGCCGGAAAGAGCCGCCGCGCGCGGCGCGCGTAGAAGCGCCGGAGCGAGATCGACCCCCGGTCGGACCACTCCTGCAGGAGCAGCGCCGTGATCAGGAAGCCGCTCAGGACGAAGAACAGGTCGACGCCGAGGAAGCCGCCCGCCAGCAAGCGCCCGTGGAGCGCGAGCACGAGCAAGATCGCTCCGGCGCGAATGCCGTCGAGGGCGGGGTGGTAGCCGAGGACGCCCCGAGGCACGAAAGGAGCTTAGGCACATCGGTCGAGGCGGACTAGCATCCGTGGAGAGATGCGCGTCTACGTGATCGCCGAGGCCGGTATGAACCACGACGGCGACCTGGACCGGGCCGTGCGCCTCGCCGAGGTCGCGGCCGACGCCGGTGCGGACGCGGTCAAGTTCCAGCTGCACGACGCGTCCGCGGAGTCCACCCGTGACGCGCCGTCGCCGCCCTACTTCGAGGACGAGCCGCGCTGGGAGTACTTCGAGCGCACCGGGTTCACGGACGAGCAGTGGGGCACGCTCAGGAGCGCCTGCGAGGAGCGCGGGATCGAGTTCCTCTGCTCGGCCTTCTCGCTCGAGGCGCTCGAGCGCCTCGAGCGGATCGGCGTCTCGCGCCACAAGATCGGCTCGGGCGAGGTCACGAACATCGCGCTCGTCCAGGCGGCCGGCGAGACGGGCAAGCCGGTGCTCCTCTCGTCCGGCATGAGCTCGTGGGCAGAGCTCGACGCAGCGGTTGAGGCGGCGGGCGCGAGCGTGGTCGTGCTGCAGTGCACCTCCGCGTATCCGACCCTCCCGGAGCGGGTCGGGCTGAACGTGCTCGCCGAGCTCCGCGAGCGGTACGGCAAGCCGGTCGGCCTCTCTGATCACACGCGCGGCACGGCCGCTGCCCTGGCCGCGGTCGTGCTCGGCGCGGAGGTCGTGGAGAAGCACTTCACGCTTTCCCGGGACGCGTATGGTCCCGACGCCGCGATCGGGCTCGAGCCGGATGAGCTTCGCTCGCTGGTGGGCGAGCTTCGCGAGCTCGAGACGATGCTCGCCTCGCCGGTCGACAAGGACGATCTCGCGCCGTTCGCGGAAATGAAGCGCGTCTTCGAGAAGAGCGTCGTCGCCGTCGAGACGATCCCGGCGGGCACTACGCTCGAAGCGACCATGCTGGCCGCCAAGAAGCCGGGCAGCGGGATCCCGGCGGCGCGCCTCCCGAAGCTCGTCGGGCGGCGGGCACGCAACGACATCGCCGCCGACGCGGTCCTCACCGAGGCAGACGTCGAATGAAGAAGGTCTGCGTCGTCGTCGGCTCGCGCGCGAACTACTCCAGCATCAAGACGGCCATGCGGGCCGTACGCGACCACGACGCGCTCGAACTGCAGCTCATCGTCGGCGCCTCGGCGCTGCTCGACCGCTACGGCACCGTCGCCGACCTGATCGAGGAGGACGGCTTCCGAGCAGACGAGAAGGTCTTCATGCTGATCGAAGGCGAGACGCCCGGCACGATGGCCAAGTCGACCGGCCTCGGGCTGCTCGAGCTGCCGACGGCATTCGACCGCCTGCGGCCGGACGTCGTGCTCACAGTGGGCGACCGCTTTGAGACGATCGCGACCGCGCTGGCCGCGAGCTACATGAACATCCCGCTCGCCCACACGATGGGCGGCGAGGTGTCCGGGAACATCGACGAGTCGATTCGCCACGCGGTGACGAAGTTCGCCAACGTCCACTTTCCGGCGTCGGAGGACGCCGCCGAGCGCATCGTGCGAATGGGCGAGGATGAGGCCACGGTGCACATGGTCGGCTGCCCGCGGATCGACCTCGTAGCCGAGGTGGTCGCCGAGCCGTCGTCGGATGGGCTCGGCGACCTGCTCCGCTTCGGCGTCGGCGGCACCTTCGGCCTCGACCACCCGTTCCTGATCGTCTCCCAGCACCCGGTCACGACGGAGTACGGCGACGGGGAACGGCAGATCGCGGAAACGCTCGGGGCAGTGCAGCGGTTGGACCTACCCGCGATCGTCCTCTGGCCGAACGCGGACGCCGGCGCCGAGCAGGTCGCCCGCGGCATCCGCAAGTTCCGCGAGCACGAGGACGACTCGAAGCTCCACTTCTTCAAGAACCTGCCAACCGACGACTACGTGCGACTGATGCGAAAGACGGCGTGTCTCGTCGGCAACTCGAGCTCGGCGATCCGCGAAGGGGCATTCATCGGCACGCCTGCGGTCAACGTCGGGCCGCGCCAGGCCGGGCGCCTGCGGGGGTCGAACGTGATCGATGTCGACTACGACCGGGCGGCGATCGAAGACGCCTTGCGCGTTCAGCTCGAGCACGGGCCCTACAAGTCCGAGCCGATCTACGGGGACGGTCGTGCTGGCGGACGGATCGCGGAGGTGCTCGCCCGGGACGAGATCTCGATCCGCAAGCGGATCGCCTACTAGCCGGTGGACGTTCTCGGTCTGATCCCGGCCCGAGGTGGCTCGAAGGGCATCCCGAGGAAGAACCTGATCACGGTCGGCGGGAAGCCACTGCTTGCCTGGACCGTCGCCGCCGCCCGTCAGAGCGAGACCGTCACGCGAACCGTGGTCTCGACCGAGGACGAGAAGGTCGGCGCGGTCGCGCGTGAGCTCGGGGCGATCGTGCTGGCTCGGCCTCGAGAGCTGGCAGAGGACGAGACGCCGATGCAAGCCGTCGTCGAGCACGCGCTCGGCGAGCTCGGGCGCCCGGACGTGCTCGTGTTGTTGCAGCCGACCTCGCCGCTGCGTCGAGCCGAGCACGTCGACGAGGCGGTCGCGCTCCTCCGCGAGACCGGCGCAGACTGCGTCGTGAGCGTGGTCGAGGTGCCGCATCGCTACGGGCCGGAGTCGCTGATGGCGCTCGATGGCGGTCGGCTCGTGGCGCTGGGCGGCTCGGCGTCGCGGCGCCAGGACAAGCGACGGATGCTGGCGCGCAACGGTCCTGCCGTCCTCGCGCTCCGTGGCGAGCGGCTCGGCGGCGATCTCTACGCCGGTGACTGCAGGCCATACCTCATGCGCCCCGAGGACTCCATCGACGTGGACGAGCCCTTCGATCTCGAGCTGGCCGAGTTCCTGCTCGCACGCCGATGAGCAAGCTCGCTCGCCTGCGCACCGCCGCGAGCGACGGCTGGCGCTATCCGGCCCTCCGCGTACAGGCAACGAGGCAGGAGACGGCCGAGCAGGCGCTCGCAGGGCTCGGCGTCGCCGAGAGCGAGCTGCGGGACTACGCGAGGGCCTACGACGCGCACGCCGCGGGCCTCTATGCCGAGCTCGCGGCGGCGGCGCGCGAGGTGGGGCCCGAGGCGCGTGAGGCGGCGCGCAGGCTCGAGGAGCCTTCGGTCTCGAGCCGCGAGGCCAAGAAGCTCCTCTACCTAGCGGTTCGCGCCCTGCGACCGGAGGTAGTCGCCGAGACCGGTACGTTCAACGGCGCGGCTTCCGTCTTCCTGCTGCAGGCGCTCGAGGACAACGGCACGGGTCGGCTTCTCTCCTTCGACCTCGCCGAGGCCGTCGATGCGCTCCGCGTACGGCTCCCGGCCGGCCTGCGCCCGGGATGGCTCGTTCCCTCGCGGCTCCAGGCGCGCTTCGAGCTCATCCTCGGCGACGTGCGCACCACGCTCCGCCGCCGCCTGGAGGTCGAGCCTCCGCTCGGCCTCTTCCTCCACGACTCGCTGCATACGACACGCCAGATGCTGTTTGAGTACCGCCTGGCCTGGCGGCGCCTGCGTCCGGGTGGCCTCCTCGTCAGCGACGACGTCTTTTGGAACCCGGCGTTCTGGGCGTTCACCAGTCTGCATCGCGTCCCGTTCCGGCACATCGGCGCCGTAGGTGTCACCCGGAGGCCGTGAGCACGTTCGACCGGGACACGGGCAGGGATCGGTATTTCGCGGAGCGCAGCCGAGAGCTGGAGGCTTTCCGTGGCGCCCCGCTGCTGGAGGTTGACTGCCCGCTCTGCGGTTCCGGCGAGCACGCGCACCTCTTCGACAAGCAGGGCTTCAGTTTCGTCCGCTGCCACGCCTGCGGCCTGGTCTTCGTCAACCCTCGGCTCGACGAAACCGCGGTGCTCGAGGAGTACCGCACCGCCGAGACGAACGACATCTGGTTCGACGTCGTGACCTCCGAGCGGCAGCAGCAGCTCGACCGTGCCAAGTTCGCCGAGGTGCTCGACGCCCTCGAGCCGTACCGCGGCCGGATCCTCGACGTCGGCTGTTCGATCGGTCTCTTCCTGCACCTCGCGTCCGAGCGCGGCTGGCAGGGCGTCGGGCTCGAGCCCGCACCACGCGCGCGGGAACACGCGCGGGCGCTCTACGGCCTCGACGTTCAGGCCGATCCGCTCGCGGAGGCCGCCTTCGAGCCGGAGTCGTTCGACGCCGTCGTGCTGCTGTCGGTGCTCGAGCACGCAGCTCGACCACTCGCGCTCCTCGCAGACTGCGCCCGCGTGCTGCGGCCCGGCGGGGCGCTCTACACGATCGTGCCGAACGTCGAAAGCCTGGCCTGCCGGGTCCTCGCCGCCGAGGCACGCACGTTCGACGGTGGCTACCACCTCGTCTACTTCTCCGCGTCGACCCTCGAGAGCGCACTCGACCGCAGCGGCTTCGAGGTCGTCCGCTCGGTCACGCGCGTCGGTTCGCTCGGGCCGGTGCTGGCGAAGGTCGCGGGCCGGGATCCGTACGGAGACGAGGAGCACCCGCTCAGCGCCTGGGTCGCCCGCGCCGGCGACGAGCTCGAGCGCGATGTGGAGCGTCTCGGGCTCGGCTACAAGCTGCACTGCCTCGCCACGAAGAGGAGCTGACGGTGATCCACGTAGCGACGGTCCACTGGCGCGACGACCGCTGGCTCGAGCCCCAACGGCGGTATCTCGGACACAACGTGGAAGGCCCGTACCGTGTCTACGCGGACCTGGAGGGGATCCCGGGCGATCCTCCCGGTGTCGACGTGGCGACCAGGCTCCAGGTCGACGGCGTGGCTCCGGTCGTGCACGCAGCGAAGCTGAATGCGCTCGCCGCGCTGATCGCCAGCGCCGCGGAGCCGACGGACATCCTGCTCTTCCTCGACGGCGACGCCTTTCCCGTCGCGCCGCTCGACGCGTTCCTCGAGCAGACGCTCGCCCGCTACCCGCTGGCTGCGATCCGCCGCGACGAGAACCTCGGCGACCAGCAGCCGCATCCGTCGTTCTGCGCCACCACCGTCGCGTTCTGGACCGAGCTCAGCGGCGACTGGAATCCCGGCTACATGTGGAAGAACGCCGCCGGCAAGGACGTCACCGACGCCGGCGGGAACCTCCTCGGGTTGCTGCGCGACCGCGACGCGGAGTGGCAG
>JAWVDY010000213.1:0-3117 GCA_033856995.1 Gaiellaceae bacterium | reverse complement strand
GAGGTCGAGCCGGAGTGGACGCTCGCTCTGTTCCTGGAGGAGCTCGCCGCCCTCCGGGAGACGCTCGGGCTCGAGCGCGTACACCTGCTCGGGACGTCCTGGGGCGGCATGCTGGCCCTCGAGCATGCGCTGGCTCACCAGGAGACGCTGCACGCGCTCGTGCTCAGCTCCACGATGGCGAGTGCGGCCGAATGGGAGGTCGAGGTGAAGCGCCTGCGGGACGCGCTCGGGACCGACGACGAGGACGAGGCCATGAGCCGGCTCGCGGCACGGCACATCTATCGCCGGGACGGCGAGCCGTCCGAGCTGCGCCGGATGCGGGCAGAGCCGCGCGCGGAAGTGTACGAGGCGATGTGGGGCCCCAACGAGTGGACGGTCAGCGGCTCACTCCGTGGGTGGGACGTGCGCGCCCGGCTCGGGGAGATCCAGGTGCCGACGCTCGTCCTACGCGGCGCGCACGACCTTTCGACGCCGGCCGTGGCGAGCACGATCGTGAAGGGCATCCCGCACGCCCACGAAGTCGTGTTCGCGGAGAGCTCGCACATGCCGGTGCTCGAAGAGACCGAGCGCTACCTCGCCGCCGTGCGGGAGTTCCTCTACGCGGTCGAGGCCCGGTAATTTAGGAACCTGGTTCGACCCTCACGGGCCGTTGCGGACCAGCCGCTGAAACCAGGTTTCCGAGTTTCGACCTGCCGGAGGCCTCCCGAGCAGCTCCCGAACCTGGTTTTCGGCCACCGGCCGGCGACCGTCCCCGTCAGGTCGAACCAGGTTCCGCGGGGCGAGCTTCGACCTCCCGGCACAGCGCGCACCGCCCGGTGATCTCCAGCCGGTGCTCGGCGGCGGCGAACCCGTGGCTCTCGGCGATCGCGTCCACCCACCCGCCGAGGTCGCAGTGCTCGATCTCGACGACCCGGTGGCAGCGGACGCAGAGCAGATGGTGGTGGTGGGCGGAGCCGCAGAGCCGGTAACAGAGCTCGGTTCCGTGGTGGCTGAGCACGTCGATCACGCCTCGCTCGGCGAGGAGCGCGAGCGTGCGGTAGACGGTGGCGAGACCGATCGTGGTGTTGCCACCGTCGCGGATCCGCCGCCAGAGGACCTGCGCGGTCGCGTCGTCGCGCTCACGGGCCAGCTCGGTGAGCACCTCGAGGCGCTGCGCCGTGGGTCGGACGCCACTCGCACGCAACAGCTGAGCCGGGTCTCGTGCTTGCGCGTCCGTTACCACGGCGGGTAGGTTACCTGGCGATGAGGATGAGAACCATTATCATTATTGTGCCGGTCGTCGCCCTGACGGTGGCCGGGCTCGTCGTCGCGGCGACGCGAAGCCGTCCGGACCCCGTGCGGGGCATCCTCGTCGTCGCCTCGACGAACGTCTACGGCGACATCGCGCGTCAGATCGGCGGCAGGGACGTGAGCGTCACCTCGATCCTCACCGACCCGAACGCCGACCCGCATCTCTACCAACCGGGCACGCGCAGCGGCCTCGAGGTGGCCCGCGCTCGCCTGTTGATCGCGAACGGTCTCGGCTACGACACCTTCGTCTCGCGGCTCGCCGCTGCGTCGCCGTCGGGCAAACGCGTGCTCGTCACGATCGCCGACGCGCTGCAGGTCTCCGGCCGCGACGCGAATCCGCACCTCTGGTACGACGTGCCGCGCCTGGCTGCGATCGCAGGCGCGATCGCCGGCGGCCTGGCCCGGGTCGACCCCGGCCACCGCGCCCGCTACCGCGCCGGCGTTCAGCGGTTCCTCGCCCGTCTCGCGCCGCTCCGGCGGCAGGTCGCAGCGATCCGGCGAGCCGAAGCCGGGGCCGCGGTCGCCTACACCGAGCCCGTCCCCGGCTACCTCCTCGCGGCGGCGGGCCTGCGCAACCTGGCGCCCCCCGCGTTCACGCGGGCGATCCAGAACGGCAGCGAGCCGTCGGCCTCGGCCGTGTCGGCGATGACGCTCCTGGTCGCCCGCGGGCGCGTCCGCGTCCTCCTCTACAACTCCCAGGCGGTCTCCCCGATCACCTCTCGGATCAGGGCGGCGGCGGCGGACGCCGGGGTGCCGGTCGTCGGGGTGAGCGAGACCCTGCCCCCGCACCTCGACTTCCAGACCTGGCAGCTTCGGCAGGCGCGCGCCCTGGCAGGGGCGCTCGGGCTCTGACCGTGCCGGTCCCCTCGGCAGTCGTCTCGGCGCGAGGCCTGAGCTTCCGGGCCGGCCCACGTGTGCTCTGGGAGGGGCTCGACTTCGAGCTGCACTCCGGCGAGCTGCTGGCAGTGCTCGGCCCCAACGGCGCCGGCAAGACGACGCTGCTGCGCGTCCTGCTCGGTCTGCTCGAGCCGTCGGCAGGCTCGGTCACGATCGCGGGCCGCGAGCCGGCGCAGGCGCGGTCGAGGATCGGCTACGTCCCGCAGCAGCGGGCCTTCGACCGCGACCTCCCTCTGCGGGCGCGCGACCTCGTGCGCCTCGGGATCGACGGGCACCGCTTCGGCATCGGCTTCCGCGACCGCAACGCGTCCGTCGATCGAGCGCTCGAGCAGGTCGGAGCGGGCGCGTACGCCGAGACGCCGGTCGGCCCGCTCTCGGGAGGTGAGCAGCAACGCCTCCGCATCGCCCAGGCTCTCGTCTGCGGCCCCGACCTGCTGCTCGCGGACGAGCCTCTGCTGTCGCTCGACCTCGCCTACCAACGGGTCGTCGTCGAGCTGATCGACGAGCACCGCCGGCGCGCCGGGACTCCCGTCGTCTTCGTCACCCACGACGTGAACCCCATCCTGCCCTACGTCGATCGTGTCCTCTACCTCGCCGGCGACGCGTGGGCGATCGGGAGCGTCGACGAGGTGATGACGAGCGAGACCCTGTCGCGCCTCTACGGCACGCAGGTCGATGTGCTCCGGGTGCGCGGCCGGGTCGTGGTCGTCGGCGCGCCCGACGACGGCATGCACCACCACCACTGATGTTCGGGCAGCTCCTCTCACAGCACTTCGTCCACACCGCGCTGATCGCCGGCGCCGTCGTCTCGGTCGTCTGCGGCGCGATCGGGACGTTCGTGGTCGCCCGCGGCCTCAGCTTCGCGGTGCACGCGATCTCGGAGCTCGGATTCACGGGGGCGGCGGGAGCGCTCGTGATCGGCCTGGACCC